>CAIWHP010000137.1 GCA_903912445.1 uncultured Lentisphaerota bacterium | reverse complement strand
GCGACCTCCCGGATGTCCCGGCAGAAGCCCAGAATGGCGGGGATGTTGCGCTGGCCGTACATGATCCCGCCGATGCAGAGCGTATCGCCCACGCACTGGTCCACGCCGTACTTGAGAGGGATGTCGATGTCGTGCTGAAAAGCTTCCAGCCCGCCGATGCGCGTGCAGTTGACCACGTAGTCCGCGCCCTCGAGAGCCTTGCGGCGGTTCGTCGTCGACACGATTTTCGCCGGCAGCTTGTTGGCCTTGAGATCCTTCTCACAGATCTGCGCGACCATCTCCAGGTTGCGGCGGCTGATGTCGGTGAACGCGAACGTCATGTCCCTGAATTCCGGCACCGAAAGCAGGTCGCGGAAAAGCGTGCGCGTGAACCCGATGCTACCCGCCCCGATAAAAGCCACTTTGATTGCCATGCCCATCCCTTCCGTTAACGCCGAGTTCCTGTCTGCCACCCTCCGTAAAGCGCGGCCGCGGCGGCCGTCCCAAGGCACTTGCGCCGCCGCCCGCTCCATGTGCCGCTGGTCTCTAGCACCCGGTCCGGAGTGCGTCAAGCCCGCGCGCACGACACGCCGGGGGCTCCGGCCTCGTTGTTCTACACATTTTGCCCGACGATGCGAGCATCAGGGCCGAAAGTTTTCCAGCAGAGGGCGAAGTCATGCGTGCGTTGCAGTCCGAGCCAAATAGTTTGGGGGCCGGGCTGGCTGCCTTTGCGAGGGATGTAGCCGCCAAGTTGAGCCACCATGAGCGTCATCTCGCGCAGAGGTGGCGGCTGGGGCGGAGGATCGCTGCGGCGAATGATCTTCCATACTGCTTTCCACTCTGCAGGGTCGAAGATGGCTTCGCAGTTCAGCTCCGGGCATGCCCGGCCCAGACGACAGACGTACAGCGTTCGCCAAGCGACAATCAAGTAGACGGCCAAGCAGGTCTGCAGACGTTCCAAGTGTTCAAACCGACGTTTTTCAACACGGCAACCTGATTTCAGGACCCGGAAGAAGATCTCGATCATCCAGCGCACACAGTAGTACTGGATCACTTCACGGACTTGTGCGGCATTGTCCACGGGTAGGCTGGTTAGTAGCAACCATTCCACGGGCACGTCGTCCCCGGGGGCGTCGACCTCGCGCACGAGCACGACGTTCACATCGAGCGCAGAAAGCTTGCCGTCCGGGCGCCACGGCGGACGGAGGGTGACGCGTGCGCAACGAATGTGGACCTGCGCTTGCCGCGACCGACGGGGTTGGCGCCGCCCGCGAGTGTCACACGCGATCTTCAGCGCCCGCCCACGGACACTTATGGTTTGGGAAAACAACACCGGCTGCCTCAGAACACATTCGAGGATGTGGCGCGCCGGCGGCTCGCCCACTTCCGGCTGCAAGGCACGGTCCTGACAAGCGCGCACGATCCAGTCTATGCGGCGCGGCGCGACCTGTGCCTCGGCAAGGACTTCATAGATGTCGGCTTCGCTGTCGCAAACGCCGATGAATCGCGTGTCCGGGCAACGGGACGCCTCGTCCCGCGCCGTGCAGAATGTTTCCAGCCAGCGGTAGCTCTCTTTTTGCTTGATCGGGAGCGCTGCGCGTTGCGCGCGCGACAACGGCGAACAGATAGCCCCTTCCTCTCGCGCCCAAGGAGCGCCCACCAGCGTCCCCAGCGGCGTACCATCCGACGTAAAGGCGTGCAGCAGGTGCAGGAACATCCCCCGACGTGCGCTTGCGTCCAACGGTCCGGCCCGTTTCACTTGCTGTGTTGGCCGTGTTACATCGATTTCCGTTGTGTCCTGCGCGAGCACTACGGTCGCTTGGGTTGCCATGCGCCTGCGGGTGGCAGCCGTGTGCGGCGCCAGGACGCGCTCGAACGTGGCTTTCTCGTTATCGAATAGACGATACGCCGCGGTCATTTCCTTATGCCCCCCACAGGCCGCCGGAATACTGGCCGTCGGACGCTCGCCGAGTTGCGTTAGCACCTCATGCAAGCGTGCATTCAAGCGTGCGTCATTCAAATCCACCGTCCTCATTTCCTCCAGAACCCAGGACTCTGCCATCGTGTTGCTCCTTCTCTCTTGTTCTTCTACCGACGGCTTGACGATAGATATAGAATACTATATCCTCACTGGCATGAAACCTGCAAGAAAAGTCATTCACCCGCTGTTGGAACGGATGAGCCGCATTGAGCGGATGGAGCGCGGCACGCTGTGCCGCCTAACCGGACGCCCGCACTACAACCATCAGACCTGGCAGGATGGTCGCAATGTGGTGCGCTATGTACCGACGACCCACATAGCCGCTCTGCAGGAGGCCGTAACTGGGTATCGTCTGTTCATGGAGTTGGCGCAGCAGTACGCCGAAGAGATTATTCAGCGCACACGCAGAGACCGGCCCTTGCCGTCGCCCAGGCAGAAGCCCTCAAACACGCAGGTAACCACAGCCAGGAGACACATGCGAAACATAGGCAGAGATGTGTAGAACAACGAGGGCTCCGGCCCCGGCCGCGCGCCGCGCTCCGCTTTGGCTTGATCTTTCTTCCGCGGAGTGGGACGCTCTGCCGCTTCGTTTCTCTGCCCGGGAAAAAACAACGGAGGATGTGGCAATGAACAAGGCGCGCGAAGTGCTCAGGACGATCGAATCGTTCGGGCTGAAGAAGTATCCGATCGGCTTCTGGAACTACACCAACCTCACGGAGCATGCCGAGCACTTCAACGAGAAGGAAATGGACTCGCTCGTCGACGGCGGGTACACAGTGACGCAGACCCCGAACCT
>CAIWHP010000136.1 GCA_903912445.1 uncultured Lentisphaerota bacterium | reverse complement strand
TCGCGCGACGCGGCGGACCGCACCTACATCGTCGCCAAGTTCGGCTCCGAGCTGGCCGCCGGGCGGAAGCGGACGCGTTGAGTTGCAGGCTTGGAAACGCGGCGCGCGCCCGTTTCCAAGCCTTGGAAAAAACAGGCTGCGCCTTTCCAATCCTTGGAAACCCAGGATGAACCACAGCGGACCCAGCGGTCAAGGGCGGACACGGGGGCAAAGGCCCTGGGCGCCTCCGGTGGCCTCCGTGATGACAGTGTTCTTGAGATGAACAAGCGGCTACAACGCAGGAACCGGCAGGCGCTGCCGGAGGAGCTGGCGGCCGAGGAGGTCGAGCGGCTGCTGGCCGCGCTGCCGCCGGCGCTGCGGGAGCGGGCGCGCGAAATCCCGGTGACGTTCGAGGTGGAGCCGACGCCCGCGATGCTCGCCGACCACGTCGCGCCGGACACGCTCGGGCTGTTCATCGGCGACGAATATGCGCGCGGCTGGTCGGGCGGCGATGCGCAGCCGACGCAGATCATCCTCTTCATCGGCAACCTCTGGGATTTCGCGGAGGCCGACGAGAAACTTTTCCGGCGCGAGGTGCGCAAAACGGTGCTGCACGAACTGGGCCATTTCCTCGGACTGGACGAGGATGGGCTGGAGGCGCGGCACCTTGCTTAAGCCCCCGGTCAAGCGTGGTGGCGCGGCGCCCGCGGGGCGATACAATAATCCCGCGGCCCCTCCGTTATCCCGCACGGATGGATCGAGCGGCCAGGGCGTGAACCTGGACCATCCGGAGCGTCAGTGGATCGCGGAGTACCGCAAAGGCAAGGTGGAGTCGCTCGCCCACTTGGTGGAACACTTCCGCCGTCCATTGTACGGGTTCATTGTCAGGATGACGGAGTCGGGAGCGGACGCGGAGGATGTCTTCCAGGAAGTCTGGCTGCGCGCGATCCGGCACATGGACAGCTACCATGAGAAGAACTTTCTCAGCTGGCTGTTCCGCATCGCGCACAACCTGGTGATCGACCGCGTGCGCCGGCAGAAGCCGGTGGTGTCGTTCCCGGAGACGCCGTTCACGACGACCTCGACGCGGTGGGAGGACCGGATTCCGGACACGCGGACGGCGGCGCCGGACCGGCAGATTGCGATGCGCGACGTCGGGCCGCGGATCAAGGCGGCGGTCGCCAAGCTCCCCCTCGAGCAGCGCGAGGTGTTCTTGATGCGGATGGAGGGCGACCTGCCGTTCAAAGAAATCGCCCGCATCCAGAAGGTTTCGATCAACACCGCGCTGGCGCGGATGCAATACGCGCTGAACAAGCTGCGGCAGGAATTGAAAAGCGATTACGCGGATTTATCGGGGATACGAACATGAAGTGCGAACAAGCAAAACTGAATATTCTGCGGGCCGACGCCGGGGAACTGGTGCCCTGGCGGCGCTCCGCGCTCGCGCGGCACCTGGGTGCCTGCGCCGAGTGCCGCCAGTACCGCGACGACCTGCGGCAACTGGCGGAGGCGACGCGCGCCGAACCGCAGCCGGACATGGACGCGTTTGCGCTCCGGCTGATCATGAATGAGGCGGAGCGCGTGGCGGCCCGGCGCCCGGTCCCGGGGCTGGGACGCCGGCTGCTGGACCTGGTCCAAGGCTGGGAACGGCCCAGCCTGCGGCCCGCCTACGTTTTGGCGGCCGCGGCGCTGCTGGCAGGCGGCGTGTGGCTCGTGCGCCCGCAGGGCGGGGCCGGCCTGGCGTGGAACGACGGCGTGGACCAGCAGCTCGAACGGCTGCAGGATACGCTGGCTTTGTTCTCGACGGATGATGTGCCGCATGCCCGCGCCAACGATCTGGAAAACATCGCCAGCGAGTTGCTCGAGGTCGAGGGCTGATGCCCATGCGCCTGCGTCACGGCATGCTGTTGGCGGGCTGTCTGGCAGCGGGTCTGCTGTGCCGTGCGGCGGAGCCGGCGGTCGAGCCGCCGGCCACGAAGACCGCAGTGGTCACGGCGGACGGCGGCAAGGCCAAGGTGGAGGCCCAACGGCCGGCCGGCGAGGCCGGGTCCAAGACCAACGCCGTCGAAGCCTGGCTGCGGCAACTGCAGTCCCGCAATCCGGAAGAGTTCGAACGCCTGAGCAAACTGCGCACCGAGAACCCCGCCGCTTTCCAGAAGGTGCTGAAGGACCGCCTCGAGCGGATGCGCGAAAGCAAGCTGGAGGACATGCCGCGCGTCAAGGCTTTCATGGAAAAAATGACGGCCCTGGAGCGCGAACAGTTTCTCAAGCGGCTGCACGAGGGCGGCGGCAAGCTGCGCGAGGAATGGGCGCGGCATAACGTCAGCCTCGACAAATGCGAGCAGGACGCGCGCACGCTGGTGGCGGCCTACAAGGCGGCCAATGGCGATGACAAAAAGAAAGTCCGCTCCGACCTGAAGAAGAAGGTCGCCGAGACGTTCGAGCTGCGCGAAAAGGCCCGGCAGGAGGTCATCCAGCGCATGGAAGGCCAGCTCGCCAAGCTCAAGAAGGATTCCGAGAAGCGCAAGTCCGAGCGCGACGTGATCGTCGAGGTCCGCATGAAGGAATTGCTCGCGGAAGCGTCAGCGTCGAAGTGAGCGGCGCCAGTCCCGCGCCGTAGCCTGTTGGCAGCGCTAATTCGTCTGTAGCTTTAACGGATTGGCGTGGTGATAGTTGATTGTTATGGCTGGACAGGAGCGATCGAACTTTTTAGACTCGGCGCATGAAAACACAGCCTGTGTTGCCCACCGCCGCTCAACAGCAGCGCTT
>CAIWHP010000135.1 GCA_903912445.1 uncultured Lentisphaerota bacterium | reverse complement strand
TTTCCAAACCTTGGAAAAGCTGAGGATTCCGGCCACCCAGCTGCGCGGCCCATGCCGTGCCATGGGCCAGATCAGGTGAGGCCGAGGGCTTCGGCGGTGTCCTGCTTGAGGCGCTTGAGCTGGCCGCGCAGGGAGAGCTTCTTGATGGCGCTCATGTGATCCACCAGCAGCACGCCGTGCAGATGGTCGGACTCGTGCTGCACCACCCGCGCGAGGAAGTGTTTCAGGACCCGCTCGTGGGACTGGCCGTCGAGGTCGAGATAGCGCAGGGTAATTTCGACGGCGCGGGCGACGGGCGTGGTGATGTCGGGGAAGCTCAGGCAGCCTTCGCTGGCGCTCTCGGTCTCGGCGGAGGTGTGGACGATCTCGGGGTTGAACAGCACCCACGGCATCTCGATATCGGGATGCAGGCGCGGCCCGCCCTCGACCTCGACGTCGTAGTCCGGCGGCAGTTCCACCACGATGACGGCTTCGCGGCGGCCGACCTGCTCGGCGGCCAGGCCGACGCCGTTCTCGGTGCGCATGGCCGCGATCATGGCCTTGGCCAGCGCGCGGAGTTCATCGGTGACGCGCGCCACGGGCTGGGCGCGCGCGCGCAGAACCGGATCGCCATAGGTTCGAATATCAAGTTTCATCGCGCAGGGAATATAGCGGGTTACGGCGGCGGTGCAATCGGAGAAATTCGGCCTTGCAAAACAGGGCGTGATTCTCCAGCCTTTGAACCGACAGAAGCGGCACAGCCACGAGGGGAAGCGTATGCCTATGCAGCGGGTGGTGATCACAGGTTTGGGCGTTCTGGCGGCCAACGGGACCGGCCAGAAGGCCTACTGGTCGTCACTGGTCGAAAACCGCAGCGGCATCGGGCCGATCACGCTGTTCGATGCGCGCGATCTGCCCAGCCGGATCGCCGGCGAGGTCAAGGATTTCGATCCGCACCACTATCTCGACCCGCAGACGAAGCCGCGCCGGATGGGCCGGTTCACGCAGCTGGGCCTGGTGGCGGCCAAGATGGCAATGGAAGACGCCGGGCTCGCGCCGCACAGCCTGGATAACATCCCCAACCTGCTCGTCGTCATGGGGGTGAGCACCAGCTCGATGGACCTGATCGGCAAGCGGGCCCTCCCCTACACCGCCGTCAGCGCGGTGCCGCACGCGCTGACCAGCGCCATCGGCTACCTGTTCCACAAGGCGCCGGCCCTGGTGACGCTGTCGGACGGCTGCGCGTCGAGCTTGGACGCGGTGGCGCACGCGATGCGGCAGATCCAGCAGGGCCAGCACGAGATCGCCATCGCGGGCGGCAGCGAGGGCGCCATCACGCGCTATGTCTGCGAAAGCATGCTTGCCTGCCGGAAGTGTTCGATGCGCAACGACGAGCCGCACAAGGCCAGCCGGCCCTTTGACCTGTACCGCGATTATGGCGTCATGGCCGAGGGCGCGGGCATCGTCGTCCTGGAAAGCGCGGACCATGCGCGGGCGCGGGGCGCGGCGATCTATGGCGAAATCCTGAGCTACACCACCTGCGGGGACCCTGCCGGCTCGCGCGAGGGCGGCGGGATGGCGGACGCGATGCGGCAGGCGCTGGCCAACGCGGGCCTGCAGCCGGGCGAGATCGACCACGTCAACGCCCACGGCCCCAGCGATATCGACATGGACATCACCGAGACCGACATGATCAAGGCGGCGCTGGGCGCGGCGGCCTACCGCGTGCCCGTCACCTCCATAAAGGGCGCGACGGGCTGCCCGATGGGCGCCGGGGGCGTGCTGCAGCTGATCGCCACGGCGCTGATGATCCGCAACGGCATGATCCCGCCGACGACCAACTACGAGATGCCGGACCCGCGCTGCGACCTGGACTATGTGCCCCTCCACCCGCGCCGCACGCTCATCCGCAAGGCGCTGATCAACACCCACGGATTCGGGCGCGGCAACGGAACGATGATCGTGGGACGCGTAAGTTGACGATGGACTCTTCGTTTTTCAACCTGCACTCCGTCACCCTGCTGATCAACACGATCATCGGCCTGGTGCTGTTTCTGACCAATCCGCGGCGCGTCCAGAACCAATGCTTCCTGCTGTTCACGGTCAGCCTCTCGCTTTGGGGCCTGCTGGTGATGGGGATCATGCGCAGCCACGATCCGGACACCGCCGATATGATGATCCGGCTGGCGTCGGCGGCCTCGACCCTCTGCCCGGTCTTCTTCCACTGGCTGTTCCTCGCGGTGAAGCAGCCGGAAAAGCGGCTGATCGGCGTGCTGCGTTCCTCGCGTGTCACCCTGGTCTTCTGCGCGGTGGTCATCATCCTAACCCGTACGAAGTTCTTCCTGACGGGCGTGGACATCTCGGCGCAGTCCGGCGTGCTGCCGGAAGCCCACTATGGGCCGGGCTTCATCCTGTTCGCGCTCTTCTTTCCGATGGCGTTCGGCATCATCATCTACAACTTCTACCGCGTCTATCGGGTGGCCGAGGGCGTCAAGCGGCTGGAGCTGCAATTCATCCTCATCGGCGCCTCCACGATGATCCCGCTGGGCATCGTGGTCAACCTGGTGCCGCCGCTGCTGACCGGCAGCTCGCAGTCGCAGCAGTTCGGGCCGCTGAGCGTGGTGGCGATGAACATCATCATCGCCTATGGCATCGCCACCCGGCGCATCCTCGGCGTCGCCGTGTTTGTCCGCCGCATGATCGCCTACAGCCTGCTCTGCGCCTGCCTGACGCTGCTCTACCTGGGCATCTGGTGGCTGCTGGACCGGCTGGGGCTGGCCCTGCAACTCCAGATGGGCATGCTGGCCCATCTGCTGGCCGCGCTGATCGTCGCCTTCTCGATGGCGCCGGCCAACGGCTACCTGCAACGGCTGGCCAACCGGCTGTTCCTCAGCCTCGCGCCGGCCGATACGAGCCTCACCATGCAGCGCGCGAGCGCGCTGCTGCAGACGGTGACCACCTTGGATGGCTTGTTGGGCCGGTTCGCGCAGCTCATCACCGATTCCATGGGCACGGAACGCATCGTGTTCCTGAACGCCGAGGGCGGCGGGTTCCGGCAGATCTTCCCGAAGGCCGAGGCGGGCCCGCTGCTGCTGCCGGAGGACAGCCCGCTCATCCGGGAGGTAGCGCAAAACGCCGAACCCCTGGTGCTGGACCTGTTGCAGCGCCCGCGCCAGAACGACCGCCTGGACGCCGCGGCGCAGCAGATGCGCGAGCTGGCGGTGGCCGTGGCGGTGGGCATCCGGGGCAAGGGCGGCCTCGAGGCGCTCCTGCTGCTCGGCCCGCGCCTCTCCGGCCGCATCTATAGCGCGGTCGAACAGGACACGCTGCAGCTGCTGGCCAACCAGCTGGCCGTCGCGGTCGACAATGCGCGGCTCTATACCCAGGTGCAGGACGGCAAGATCTACAACGACCTCCTGCTCGACCATCTGGTCAACGGCGTCATCGCCGTCAATGCCGCGGGCCAGGTCAACGTCTTCAACCGGGAGGCGCAGCGGGTCACCCGCCTGCCCCAGGAGTCCGTGCTCGGCCAGCCCTTCCAGCGCCTGCCTGCGCCCCTGGCCGCGGCCCTGCACGACATCTGGGGCGAGAACCGGCGCGTGCTCGACCGCGAAATCCAGCTCAGCCATGCCGATGCCGAGATCAGCCTGCGGGCCGGCGGCGCGGTCTTCACAGGTCATGCCGGGGCGCGGCTCGGCGCGCTGCTGGTGTTCAGTGACATCACCGACATCAAGCGCCTCGAGCTGCAGATCCGCCGCTCCGACCGCCTCGCCAGCATCGGCACGCTCTCCGCCGGCATGGCGCACGAGATCAAGAACCCGCTCGTGGCGCTCAAGACCTTCGCCCAGCTGCTCCCCGAGCGCTACGACGATGAAGAGTTCCGCACGACCTTCGCCAAGCTGGCCCTGCAGGAGATCGAGCGCATCGACGGCATCGTCAACCAGCTGCTGGAGTTCTCGCGGCCGGCCAAGCCGCTGCTCGTGGAAACCTCGCTTCACGACATCATCCGGCGGCCGCTCAAGCTGGTCTCCGAGGCGGCGTACAAGAAGCAGGTCGTCCTCGAGACGCACTTCGATGCGCCGCACGACAGCCTGCTGGCCGATGTCCACCAGCTACAGCAGGCCATCCTGAATTTCCTGCTGAACGCGCTCGACGCCCTCGCCCACGGCGGCCGCATCACCCTGACGACCAGCGCCGTCGAGGGCCGGTACAACCTCGCCGGCGCCGCGGACGCCCCGCCGCGCCCCTTCCTGAAGCTCGACATCGCCGACACCGGCTGCGGCATTCCGCCGGACATGCTGCTGCGCATCTTCGACCCGTTCTTCACCACCAAGAGCAGCGGCACCGGACTGGGGCTGACGGTGGCCTACGGCATCATCCACGAGCACGACGGCAACGTGGAAGTCGAAAGCCGCCTGGGCCAAGGCACAACTTTTCACATTTTCTTTCCGAGCTTTTCAAAAAATGCTATTTGAGCCCGCGTGTGATGACCAAAGCAACATGCCTGCTGTACAGCACGGACGCCGCGTGGGGCGAACGGGTGGCGCGCAGCCTGCCGGAGCACATCGCGGTGCGCACGTTCGCCGCGCGCCTGCCGCTGGAGGGCGCGCTGGAGCGCATGAGCATGCAGGTGCTGCTGGCCGACCTGCGCGGCCCGCAGACGCCCGCGCTGCTGCAGCACATCCACATCCGTTGGCCGGCGGCGGTCATCCTCGCCTTCGGCACGCCCGGCTCCGACCCGGTCCGCGCGGCGGAGGAGCTGAACCTCTTTGCGGTCGAGGACCTGGACACCGATCGCGCCCGCCTGGGGGCCCTCGTGCACCGCGCGCTCGCCTATGTCCAGCTGCAGCAGGAAAGCCGGATGCTGCGCATGGAGCTCGAGCGGGTCACCCACGAATTCGCGCTCGCCAAGGCCGGCGCCGCGCTGCCGGAAGCGCGCGAGGGCGTCGCGTCCACGCGCCATTTCCCCTTTTCGCTCCACAAGTTCGACGACGTGGACGCGATGCTCGAAAGCCTCGCCGAGGGCGTCGCCGACACCCTGCTGGTCGGCCGGGTCGGCATCTTCTGCCGCTCGCGCGACAGCGAGAATTTCTCGCTCCGCGCCGGCCTGCGCTGCCTCGACGATGCCCGGCAACTCACCTACGAGCCCGACGATGCGCTGGTCCGCTGGCTCGAGCGCAACGCGCATATGGTCTACCGCCCGCACCTCGACCACGTTGCCGCTGCGGACGAGCGCCTGCTGCTGCTGCAGACGCTCGACGTGTTCGGCGCCGAGCTCATCATCCCGCTGAACACGCACGAGCGCCTGCTGGGCTGGATGTTCATCGGCCACCGCGCCACCGGCCTGCCCTTTGAGCGGCCGCAGCTCGAGCGCCTCATGCTCATCGCCGAGCAGGTCTCCACGACGCTCGAGAACGCCATCCTCTATGAAGAGCTGACCGTCCAGAAGACGCTGGCCGAGACGCTGCTGCAATCGCTGCCCGTGGGCATCGTCGCGGTGGACGCGGAAGGCGTCGTGCGCTGGTACAGCACCGCCGCCGCCACCATCCTCGGCATCCCCGCCGCGGACGCCATGCAGCGGCCGATCGAACACCTCGGCAGCCGGCTCGCCGACGCCGTCCGCCGCAGCCTGCAGGGCGAGCCGCCGCCCGCGCCGCCGCTGATGTGGACGGACGCGCACACCAAGAGGACCATCGCCGTCCTTGCGCTGCGGCTGACGAACGCCGAGCTGTGCCTCGGCTCCGTCGCGCTTCTCCAGGACATGACCGCGCAGATGGCGCTCAAGGCCAAGGAAGAGCAGCTTGAGCGCACCGTCTTTTGGGCCGAGCTCGCGGCCAGCCTCTCGCACGAGATCAGCAACCCGCTCGTCACCATCCAAACCTTCGCCCAGCTGCTGCCGGAGCGTTACCAGGAAGAGGAGTTCCGTTGCGACTTCAGCCGGCTCGTCTCCCTCGAAGTCCAGCGCCTCAACAGCATCATCACCCAGATCTACGAGTTCGCCCATCCGCCCAACCTCGCCAACAGCGCCGTGGAGGTGCTGCCCCTGATCAACGCGAGCGTGGACAAGGTCCTGCCGGTGGCCGCGCGCGGCAGTCTCAAGGTCACCGTGCAGGTCGATCCGCAAACGCCCGCCATCTGGGGCGACCAGCGCGCGCTCGCGGACGCCCTGGGCTACCTGCTGACCAACGCCCGCGAAGCGCTCGAAGGCCGCGCCGAGGCCAGCATCGTGGTGAGCGCGCGGACTGCGCACGGGACCGGCAGCGAGCCGGTGACCGAGCTGGTCGTCAGCGATAACGGGCCCGGCATTCCAACCGCGCTGCGCGACCGCGTCTTCTCCCCCTTCTGCACCATCAAGCCGCGCGGCCTCGGCCTCGGGCTCTCCATCGTCAAGCGCACGGTGACCGACCACGGCGGGCGCGTGCACCTCGAGACCGGCGCGAGCGGAACCAGCATCACCCTCCTGCTGCCCGCCGCCGCCCGCGACCGCCTCGCCAAGGCCTCCGCCGTCGAGGCGACCATCGGGCCCGCCACCTCCGCCTGAGCGCAGCGCAACTGCGGCGCGGGCGGGGTTTATGGAGCCGCAGACAACCAGCCGACCCGTTGTGTTCGTCCTCGTTCGCGCACTACCCCGTTGACGCAGATCGAGGACGACGACGGGGAAGAGGTCGATGCGAGCGGGGCCAACCAAGGCATGCTTCGCAACAGCCTTGATTACTTCGCGGGCTTGGGCGGCGGCAGTTCGGCGGCGACGACACCCTCGCGCAGCTTGATGGTGGCGCAAACCTTGGGCACGTACATCTGCGTTTCCACGGCCAGATCGTCGACGATCTGGTCAAACGTCGTCGCGCTCTTTTTTTGCAGCGCGCGGCTCACGCGGCCTTCGCCGGCGTTGTAGGCGGCGAGCACGAGCGGCCACGAACCGAACCGGCCGTACAGCACGCGCAGATATTTGGCGGCGGCGCGCGCGCTCTTCGCGGGCGCCAGGCGCTCGTCCTGCGGCGCGAGGCTCAGGCCAAAGCGCTGCGCCGTCGCCGGCATGAACTGGAACAGGCCGGCGGCGCCCACCGGGCTGCGCGCCTGCGCGTTCAGCGACGATTCGACCTCGGCCAACCACGCCCACTCCGGCGGCACGCCTTCCGCGGCGAACACATGCTTCAGCTGCGGGATCACGTTCGCAGCATCGTCGGGCTTCAGGCGGCCGCGCAGCTTCTTCAGCCAGGTGTCCTGGCTGCGCAGATAGGCGTTGCGCTTCTGGAGGATATGCGGCGCGGGCGGCGCGGCGACCGGCGCGCGCGGCGGCGCCAGCCGGATCTTGCCGACGGGTGGCGCGGATTGCTTCGCAGGTTTCGAGACCGAGGGATACAGGGCCAGGGCCTGCCGCGCCACGTCGCAATAGTCCTGGCGCTGGCGCAGCCACGCGACGCTGGCCTTGGCTTCCGGCATCGCCTGCAGATAGCTCAAGGCCCGCTGCACGCCTGGATAGGCGTCGGCGAGATCCTCGACCGACTCGGCGTGGAGGGCGTCCTGCATGAACCGCCAAAATTCCTGCCAGTCGGCGATGTTGGGAATATCGATCTGATCCACGATCGTCGCCTGCGCGATGCCGCGGATGAGGTCGAAATCGAGTTCATAGACCTCGCTGGCCGGCGCAGCGGCGCGCGCCGGCAACAGAGCCAGCGCGCCGGCGAGCGCGGCCAGGCCAACCAAAGGTGCAAGGCGGTCAGTTTTGAGCATGATGTGTCACCACCAGATCCGATAGCGTTTATTGAGCGTAAAGGCGTTCTCGATGTGGCGGATGCGGGGCGCGCCCGCCTCCGCGGTGCCGATCACCTCGACCACATCGAACCGGAAAAAGGCCGGGCGCTCGCGGAGCTTCTGCAGATAGTGGACCGCCGCGCGCGAGAGGCTGTGGCGCTTGCCGCGGTCCACGGCGGCGGCGGGCCGCCCAAACTCCTCGCCGCCCCGCGTCTTGACCTCGACGAAGACCAGCACCTCGCCGGCGCGCGCCACGAGGTCCAGTTCGTCGCGCCCGAGGCGGACGCGTCGGCCGAGGATGCGCCAGCCGAGTTTTTTCAGGAAGCGCTCCGCCTGCTCCTCGCCCCAGAGGCCCGTGCGCAAATGCTCCGGCAGCGCGTCCGCGCGCCGCTGCCATAACGATGTGAGCCAGGACCACATGCGCTTTTCATAACCCAGCCGCGCGCGCACCGCAACGCCGGAATCGGCCGCCCGCTGACACGCCACGCGCCGTGCCGCATCTTCTCCGCCCATGCTTGGGAAACCTTACTTCAGCTCCTTGATCCGCAGGTTGCGGAACTGGATCTTCATCGGCGGGCCGGGGTGCATTTGCAGGGCGATGAGGCCGTCGCGCCGGGCCTTCGGAGAGAGGTCGGTGATCTGGCACATGAGGACGTCGTTGAGGTAGAGCGCGATCTCGGGACCGCGGCAGACAACGCGGTAGGTGTTCCAGTCTTCCTGCTTGTAGCCCTTGAGCAGTTCCTTGGCGTCGCCAAATGCTTGCACATCCTTCTTGCCGTCGGCGGCGAGGGTGACGCGGGTGCCACGCGCGGCGCAGAGGCCGAACTTGTGGTGATAGATAAACCCGGCCAGCTTGCCATCGCCGGTCATGTCGGCCTGGTAGCCGTACGTGTCCCAATCGGGCCGGACCTCGGAACGGAGTTGGATGCCGGAATTGGCGTGCGCGCTCAGGCGGAATTCGGCGCGCAGCTCAAAGTCGCCGGGCCGGCCGCCCTTCCAGATCAGGTAATTGCACTTGGCGCACGGCTTCTCCTGCGTGCTCTCGGCGGTGAGCGCGCCATCCACGACCTGCCACCAGCCGGATTTGGCATCCCAGCCGGTCAGGTCCTTGCCATTGAAGATGGCGGTGAAGCCTTCCTCGATGGCTTGGGCATTGGACAGCAGCAACGTGGCGGCCAACAGCAGGAGCTTCATCATGGCCGCTTCCTATTTCTCGGCCTTCTTGATCTGACCCGACAACTTCTTGGCGCGCTTGAGCACCGCCGGGTTCTTGGTGGCCTTGCTGACCTGCTTCATGGCCGCCGCAACCTGCCCGGGCTTCGACCTGGCGAGTTCCTCGGCGATGGCCACCGCCGCGAGACAGGCCTCTTCCTTCAGGCTCGCTTTGTCGAGATAGGTGCCGGCCAGCGTGAGCGCCTCAAGCGCGGGAATATTGCCAAGTGCGGAGAGCGCCAGCCGGCGTTCCTCGTCGCGTTCTGCCCAGCCAAAGGCCTGCTGCAGCGTCGCCACCTTGGCGGCGTCCGCCACATTTTGCAGGGGGACCAGGCGGAAGTAACCGCGCAGCGCAAGGATCTTGAACTTCGGCTCCGGCGGCGCCTGCACCAGCTTTTCAAGATCGGGCAGCACCTCCGCGGTCGGCCAGTCGCACAGCGCGCGCAGCGCGGTCTCCTTGAGTTCCGCATTGGCATCACCGCTGGCGGAGCGCACGATCGCGAGCGCCTTCGGACCGCCGGCGGAGCGCAGGAGCCGGAGCAGCGCCAGCTTGGGCGCGCCCTGCGCCTGGGCGTAGGCGGCGAGCAGCGGCTCGACGACGGCGGCGGACACCACCGTGTTCGCGGCCAGCTTTAACGTCCCGTTCTCCTGGGCCGTGGCGGAACGCGGGTTGCCGTCCACGGTGTAGTCCACGCGCAGGTGCTTGACACGTCCGCCGGCCGGATCGCCGAAGTTCGCATTGGAGACATCAAGCGTGAGCTTGCCGGCTTTGACCAGTTCGGAAACTTTCGCGGTGACATCGGCCGCGGGACCGTCGGGCAGATCGCCATAGGTGGCCTTCTGAATGATGACCGTGCCGGCGACCTGCGACTGCCGGGAGCAGATGGCGGCGAGCGCATCCTCGGCAGCCTGCGGTGCGGCCATCTGCTGAAGGATGGCGAGCAGCGCGGGGATTTCGTTTACGCCGGCGATGTCGCCGAGCACCTTGAAGCTCGCCGCGCCGACCAGCGGATCGGCGTCGGCGCTCAACCGCAGCACTTCTGCGAGCGCACCACTGATACGGCGGCGCCCGATCAGTTCAACGCCGATGGATCGCAGCTTGGCATCCGGCCGGTTCAAAAGCGCGACGATGGCGGCATCCGCCTCGTGGCCGGGGAAACCGGCGAGCGCGGAAAACGCGGCCTTGGCCACCTCGGCATCGGGGGAGGCCGCCAGCCCGCCCAGCAGCGGAACGGCCGCAATGCAACCCATCTGCGACAGCGCGCGGATCGCCACCACACGCACTTCCGGCGCGCCGCTGCCAGCGAGGGCGAGCAGCGCGGGCGCAGCGGCCACATCGCGACGGTCGCCCAGCATCTGGAGCACCAGTCCTTGTTTTTCGGGCGCGAACTTCCCGACCTCGGCGGCGAGCGCCTGCGTCACCTCCACGCCGGGCAGCTCGCGGCCCGCGCCCAGCGCCACCTTCAGCGCCGCCGGGTCATGGCTGCGCAGCTGTTCCAGCAAGAGCGGCAGGCCCGCCGCACCGCGCGCAAGAATGGCGCCGCGCGTCGCGGCCAGCTTCTGGTACGCCAGCACCGGCGCTGCGCGGACGGCATCGTAGAGCGCGGCGGCCTGGTCAGGCATAGCCTCGGCGCAGCGCAGCAGCGCTTCGGCGGCGGCCGGATTTTTCCCCAGCACCGGCTTGAGCACGGCGACGGCTTTGTCCGAACCGATCTTGCCGAGCGCCATCGCCGCGGCGGCGGCCACCTCGGCATCGGCGTCGCCAAGCAAAGGCGCGAGCGGCGCGACGGCTTGTGCATCGCGGCGGACACCGAGGGAGGCGATCACGCCAACCAGGTATTTGCCCTTGAGCCGGGCGAGCGCGGCGCGCAGCGCCTCGCCGGCGTCGGGGTCGGGGATGTTTTCGAGGCCGTAACGAGCCATGTGCGCGAGCTGCTCATCGCCGAGCAGCGCCGCGAGCGGCAGGACGGCGGCCTTGGTGCCGATGCTCGCGAGATCGCGGCAGGCCTCGGCCTTCTCCGGCCGCGCAGCAGTGGACTTGAGCACGTCGAGCAGCTTGGCCTCCGGCGACTGCGCGCAGGCGGAGGACACGGCGCAGAGGGCGGCGAACAACAGGGAGCGGTGGATGATGTTCATGAGGTTCTTTCGTTGATCAGATTTGCCACGGCGCCCGCATCGCGCGGGAACGCAGGCGGTTGGCCTCGGCGTCGCCGACGAACTCTTCCTTCACGGTGTCGAAGGTCATCTTCCGGTTGAGCCACATGGAAATGTTGGCGGCGTGGACGGTGCTCATCGAGCGATGCATCATCACCGGGTTGGCCACGGTCTGCTGCCGCGACTTCACGCAGTCAAAGAAATTGCGGACGTGGTTGAGCGCGCGGCCGGTGCGCGCCGCGTAGTCCTGCACCAGTTTCGCATAATCGGCGAGCAGCGCGGGATGGGAGACCTCCGGACGCGAGTAACCATCGGCGCAGGCGACCCAGCCTTCGGTGCCCTCGTAGCGCACGCCACAGGAGCCGTGCCAGCCGCCCTGCTGCAACACCATCTCCACGCCATTGGCAAATTTTGTGACCATGCCATCGCCGCTGGGCTTCTCGACCGGCGTGTAGCTGACGGCCGAGGTCTCGCCGAGGCCGAGCGCCACCTGGCACTGCGCGAACGTGTGCGCCCCCCACTCCCCAATGCAGCTGGTGTGAAAATCGTACTGGCCACGCCAGCCGCCCTGAATATAGCGGTTGTTGAAGGGACGCCACGGACACGGCCCCAGCCACTCGTCCCAATCCACCTCATCGCGCACCGGCTCCGGTTCGGGCGCCAGCCAGTCCCGGTTCAACACCGCGTTGCCACCGGAGATGTGCGCGCGGACGGTGTGGACCTTGCCGAGCCGGCCGAGGCGCAGCAGCTCGTTCGTGGCGACGAAGTTCGCCTCGCTCAGGCGCTGCGTGCCGGTCTGGTAGATACGGCCAAAGCGCTGGGCCGTCTGCACCACGGCCTGCCCCTCGGCGATGGTCATCGAGGAGGGCTTCTCGGAATAAACATCCTTGCCCGCGCGCATCGCCATGACGGAGGCCAGCGCGTGCCACCGGTCGCCGGTGGTGATGAGCACGGCGTCAATATCGGAACGCGCCGCGAGGAACTCGCGGATATCGCGATACATCGCACAGTTGGTGTTGCCGTAGTATTTGTCCACAACCTGTTTCACGGACTCGCGCCGCTCGCGCCACGCATCGCAGGTGGCGACGAACTGGACATCCTTCTCCGCGATCATCCACTGCAGATCGTGCCGGCCGCGGCGGCCGATGCCGATGCCCCCCAGGATGATGCGCTCGCTGGGCGGCGTGGCGCCGCCGAGCCCGAGCACCTCCGCCTTCACAATCAGCGGCGCGACCGCCGCCGTGGCCAGAAATTTGCGCCGCGACATCCCGCCACCCGTCCAACTCGTCTTATGATTCATCCTGTGCTCCCTTTCAATGCTCCCACGATAACGGCTCCCAGCCGTGGAAATTGTCCCGCCAGCCCAGGTTCTTCAACGTGATCCGAAACAGGCCGGATGCGAGCGGGCTGCCGCAGGGGTTTTTGCGGTGCGCCATGCAGGCAGGCCGGCCCGGACCCGCCCCTGTGCGCGCCAGTGGTTGTAGGAATAGGCCTACAAGCCCTGGGTTTGCATCCCAGTTGGAGTGATACCACTTCCGTTAGATCGCAGGTATAAAGTCGGCTACGAAGCGTTTGCTTGAGCATAGAGCCAGCCGTCGCCCACCAAGGAGCGGACCCGCGCGGTCTCCCGCAAGAACGGTTGTAACGCTTGGCACGCCGCG
>CAIWHP010000134.1 GCA_903912445.1 uncultured Lentisphaerota bacterium | reverse complement strand
TCTTCGCGCCGCTTGCAACGCACATTGGGCGCAGCAAGTCTGCGCCCCTACAAGGGCCAAGCGCGGCTCAGCCGGGATCGAGCTGTTTGATCTTCACGTTGCGGAAATAGATCTGCGCGCCGCCGTGCTTGCCCTGCAGGCCGATCTTGCCCTTCGTCGGCAGCGAGGCCATCGGCTTGCTCAGCCAGGCGGGGATGTCGGTGCCGTCGGGATTCTTCTTGGGGTCGGTCCACTTGCTCATGTCGCACTGCGTGACGAGTTCGCCGTTGAGCATCACGTAAAGCATCTGGCCCTTGGCCCAGATGGTCATCCGGTTCCACTCGCCGGGTTTCTTCACGACCGACTTCGTTGGCGCGAGGCGGCCGAAGAGGCCCGCGCATTTCCACGTCGGCGAGACCTTGGCCCACTTGCTGCCCCAGTCGTCGAGGATCTGCACCTCGACCGAGTTCGGGATCCAGTTCTGCTTGTCGGAGGTGTAGATCACCACGCCGCTGTTCGCGTTGGGCGCGGTCTTGAACTCGAGGTCGACCACGAAGTTTTCGTAGTCCTTCTTCGACCAGATCGCCTCGTCCTTGCTCGCCGTCAGCGCGCCCGCCTCGACGTACCAGATGCCCTGCGGGAACTCCGCGTTGGCAAGATCGGGTGCGATGAGATTGTCCCATTTCGCCGAATCCGGGTGCGCCTTGGGGGGCAGCGTGTCCGCCGCACAGGCGGCGAGGGTCGCCAGCAACGCGAACGCCAGCAGGGTCAGTTGTTTTTTCATGATGGTCTCCACGCGCACGATAGCGAAACGCCCGCGGGAGCGCCAGCGCCGGGTAACAGGGGCCAGAGTGGTCTGATCGAAGCCTTCCGTGTGGGCGGGGCTTCCAGCCCCGCGATTTCGTTCGAGTTGGGTTCGCTGGGCTGGAAGCCCCGCCCACACGGAGGAAGGTGGACCCGCTGCTTGACGACGATGGCGGGGAGGCTACACTGCGAGCGTGTTCAAGGGCCCGGCCGTCCGGGTCGGAAGGAGATAGCTATGACGACGTTCATCATTCTGCCGCTGCTCATCCTCGCGTGGGCGATTTTTTGGGTCTGTCAGTTCGTGTTGTTGATGGCGCAGCAAGACGACATCCTGCCCGGGCGCCACGACAAGGTCCTGTGGTTCATCGCGTTTCTCCTGTGCCCCCTGCTCACCCCGTTTGCCTTCCTGCTCTTTCGGAAGGTCAGGCTCGGCGAAAGGACCGCGAACTGAGCGAACTGCAGTTGAACGCACGTTGTGGTTTGCCCGGTCTTGGATGTGCCCGCAAACGCCGCGTCGGTGACGCGGCCTACAGGAAGACACAGCGTTTTCTGGTTGTAGGCCGGGTCTCCGACCCGGCGAAGCTGGCGTTTGGCGGTCTCTTCAGTCCTTGGCGTGCTTTTTGACAAGCATGTTCGAGGAGAATAAAATTCTCTCTAATCCCACTTCGAAGTTCGATGTTCGCCTTCCGCTTGTTCACGCCCGGAACAGCGCACCGAGCTTCTTGCCGAGGAGGCGGTTGCTGCCGGCGATCGCCAGCGCGAGCAGGGCCATCGCCCAGACGCCCAGCGCTGCGGCGAGATATTTCCCGGTGCCGATGAGCTGGAAGAGCTCGTAGATCGCCTTGGTCACCGGATAGAAGTCCTGCCGCTGCGCCAGGATCAGGCTGTCGGACACCTCCAGCATGCTGAAGGCGAAGGTCAGCAGCGCACCGGCGACGAGGTTGGCGGCGATCAGCGGCAGGGTGATGCGGCGCAGGCGCTGCCACGGGCCGGCGCCGAGGTTCGCCGCGGCCTCCTCGAAGGCGAGCGACGTCTGCCGCAGGCCCGCTACCGCGGCGCGCACCATGTAGGGCAGCCGCCGGATGCTGTAGGCGATGGCGAGGAACAGCGTCGGGTTGGTCCGCACATCGAGCAGCCCGCGCCAGAAGCTGCTTTCCTTGACCCAAACCTGGTTGGACAGCGTCGCGCTGACCGCGAGGTAGCCAAAGGCCATGACCAGCCCGGGCACGGCCATCGGCAGCATCGCCAGCCCGTCGAGCCAGCCGCGGATGCGCAGGTCGGAGCGGACGACGACCAGCGCGATGGCGACGCCGAGCACGATGTTCACGGCGACGGCGAGCAGGGCGTAGCAAGCGCTGTTGCGCAGGCTGCCGAGCGCGAGGTCGCTGCCGAGCGCGGAGCGGAAGTGGTCGAGCGTCAGGGACGCGGGCAGGACGCTGCGGTACCAGCTGCCCGGGTCGCTCACGCTGGTCAGGATGACGGCGAGGTGCGGCAGCACCGCCAGCGCGATGACGACGACGAACGGCGCGGCCGCCAGCGCGGCGCGCCAGCCGGTCAGCTGCCGCGGGGCGGCGGAGGTGGTCGCCTTGCCCTGCATCGCCCAGGCGCGCCGGCCAAAGAAGTGGTGTGCGCCGGCATAGAGCAGCACGCTCGCGGTCAGCATGACCAGCACGAGCGCGTGGGGGAACGGGCTCTCGCCGACCTCCTTGAGCGCGTCGAAGATCTGGACCGGCGCGCAGCGCGTGTAGTTGAGCATCAGCGGCGTGCCCAGTTCTGTGAAGCTCCAGATGAAGACCAGCGCGCCGCCGGCGAACAGGCCGGGCGCGGCGAGCGGCAGCGTGACGCGCCACAGCCGCCGCCATGGGCCGGCGCCGAGGTTCGCGGCGGCCTCCTCCATCGCGGGATCGATGTTCGCCAGCGCGGCGATCACGTTGAGGTAGAGGATCGGGTAGAGCGCCAGCGCCTGCAGGGTCACGACGCCGGCGAAGCGCGCCTGGCCGAGCCAGTCCACCGGGCCGAGGCCAAGCGCCGCATTCAGCGCGCCGTAGGCCCCGAAGACCTGTTGGAAGCCGATCGCGCCGACGAACGGCGGCAGCACCAGCGGCGCGAGCAGGAGCGTGCCCGCCAGCCGCGCGCCGCGGAACTCCCAGCGGCTGGCGATCAAGGCGAGCGGCACGGCGATCAGCATCGCCAGCGCGGTCGTCGTCAGCGCGATGAGCACGCTGTTGCGCAGGCCCTCGGCGTAGACGGGGTTGAGGAAGACGCCGAGCAGGTAGCGGAGCGTGAAGTGGCCGCCGACGAACACCCCGCCGCGCAGCACCGCCCCCAGCGGCACGACGAACAGCGCGAGCAGTACGCCCGCCGTCAGGCCGAACAGGAGCCAAGCTGTGCCGCGACGCATCATGCCGCTTTGTAACCTCCCGCCGCCCCGCCGTCAAACCAAGCGGAAGAGCGTGAACCGCAAAGAAGCAGGAACCACACCCTTCGACAAGGCTCAGGGCAGGAAGGCCACAGAGGTAAGCACCCTTCGAATCCACTGGTTCGACTGCGCTCACCACAGGTCAGGTCAGGGAGGTTCACGGAGGGACTTGCCACGAAAGAACGCAAGGAGCGCAGAGTCGGGAAAAGCGGAGAAGGCATCCACAGATTTCACGGATTACGCAGATTTTCGAAGCAGAGAAACCGGAAAGCAGGAACGGAAGAGTAACCACGGATCACACGGAGCACACGGAAGGAAGAGTCATTTGTAAACCGTGTGGTCCGTGGAGAAATTCTTTGAAACGCTAATTACGCGAAGCGCGCGAATTTCCAGAGGGTGCTCGGCAGGGAGGGCGAGGCCTCCAGCCGAGCCGCCAGCTGCTGCCCGACACGCCGGCGCGCAGCCCAGCCCAAGCTCAACCGGCCAGCCCTCTCGGCGGCGGCGAGCACCTGACCATCAACCGCCCGGCGGCACGGCCTACGAACCGTGCTATGACGACCCGCCGGCCCCGGTGGAAGCTAACGACCAAGCCTCCGCTGCGGATGAGCAGGTTTTCCCGGACTACGATCAGTACGATCCCGGCCCCGTTTGCGATGGATTCCGCCGCGGCGGGACGCCGCGCACCCGTCTTATCCTTCAGTGCCGAACGACCGTCGCACCCTCTCTCCCACGCGAAATTTCGCCCAAAGGGCTTGCTTTTGCGGGGCACTGCGCAAAAATATGGCCGTGATTTTTCAGCGTCATAGTGCGGTCGAAAAGCGGCGCGCCAACGGTGGGCGCGGCGCAGCGATTTCTTATTTGGCTGATCTAGTCTGCTGCATGAACCGTCACGCCGCATGTGCCGTTGCCGCCGTCCTGCTCGCTCCCCTCCTCGCCTGCGCCGCCGCCCCGGCGGCGGCCGACGCGCCGGCGCGCGACGAAGCGGCCCGGGCGCTGCGGCGCGCGGTGGAGTTCTTCCGCACGCAGGTCGCGGTCGAGGGCTCCTACCTGTGGATGTACAGCGAGGACCTGTCGAAACGCGAGGGCGAGGGCGTTGCGCGCGCCACGGTCGGGTGGGTGCAGCCGCCCGGCACGCCGGCTGTCGGCATGGCGCTGCTGGGTGCCTGGGAGGCGACCGGCGACCGGGTCCACCTCGACGCCGCGATGGAGACCGCCGGCGCGCTCGTGCGCGGACAGCTGGCCTCCGGCGGCTGGGACTACGCCATCGAGTTCGACCCGGCGCGGCGGCGGAAATTCCGCTACCGCGCCGACGGCGGCACGGAGGGGAAGAATGTCACGACGCTCGACGACGACACCACGCAGGCCGCCGTGCGCTTCCTGCTGCGCGCCGACCGTGCCTGCGCCTTCACGAATGCGGCCGTCCACCGCTGCGTGACAACCGCCAGCGAAAGCCTCCTTGCCGCACAGTATCCCAACGGCGCCTGGCCGCAGCGCTACGAGGCACCGCCGGATGCGGCGAAGTTCCCCGTCGCGAAGGCGTCGTACCCAGGCGAATGGCCCCGCGAGTTCCCGAAGCGCGACTACAAGGCGGACTTCACCTTCAACGACAACGCGGTGGCCGACATGATCGACACGATGTTCGAGGCGTCGCGGGTGCTGGCCGATCCGAGGGCGGGCGCGGATGCCGGCCGGCTGGCGGCGACGTGTCGCGCGGCCGCGATCAAGGCCGGCGGGTTCATCCTGCTCGCGCAGATGCCCGATCCGCAGCCCGCGTGGGCGCAGCAGTACGACGCCGCCATGCATCCCGTGTGGGCGCGCAAGTTCGAGCCGCCGTCTGTCACCGGCGGCGAGTCGCAGGGCATCCTCCGGACCCTGATGCGGCTCTATGCGGAGACCGGCGAACGCCGTTTCCTCGACCCGATCCCGCGCGCACTGGACTACCTGCGCCGGTCGCTGCTGCCCGATGGACAGCTTGCCCGCTTCTACGAATTGAAGACCAACAAGCCGCTCTACTTCACGAAGGACTACCGCCTCGTGTACGACGACGGCGACATGCCGACGCACTACGGGTTCAAAGTCTCCAGCGACCTCGAGCGCATGGCGCGGCAGTACGAAGAGGTCGCGAAGGCGGCATGGAAGACGCCCGCCGTCTCCCGCAAGCCGCCGAAGCCCGACGGCGGCATTCGAAAAGCGGCGGCCGAGGCCGTCGCCGCGCTGGACGCGCAGGGACGCTGGGTCGAGGGCGGCGGATTGCAGTACCACGAGCCAAAGGATCCGTCGGTGCGCGTCATCCGCTGCGACACCTTCATCCGCCACGTTCGTGCCCTGTCCCGCTTCCTCGCCGCGACGAAGCCCGCGCCGTAACGCCACGTCCGCCCGCACCGTTTGATCGACGGGCTTGCGTTATGGCGCGGTCTACCAACCGTGCGACGACGACCCGCCCGTCGCGCCGGAAGCAACCGGCCAAACTTCCGCTGCGGCTGGGCAGGTCTTCCCGGACTACGATCGGTACGACCCCGATCCCGTTTACGATTGAGTTGCCAACCGCCGCGCACCCGGCTTGTCCTGCCGCGCCGCACGGCCGCTGCACCCTCTCTCCTACGCGAAATTTCGCCCCCAAAGGGCTTGCTTTTGCGGGGCACTGCGTAAAAATGCGCTCACGCTTTTTCAGCATCATAGTGCGGTCGAAAAGCGGCGCGCCCCCGGTGGGTGCGCCGAAGCAATTTCTTATTTGGTTGTTGGTACATGGCGAGGCCGTTAAGACTTCAGTTGGTGGATACTTGGTATCAAGTCACGGCGTGTGGCCAACTACAACGCCGCAGCCCCAGCCATGGGCGGTTGTACGCGCGCTTGCTGCGGGACAAGCACCGTCGACGCCTTATGGGCGAGGTGATCATATGTATCAAAGTGTAGACCTGACCCCGATGAGGCCACGAATGACTTTTCTTTGCGCCTTCTGCCGGCCTTCGCGGCTTTGCGTCGAAATCTTCGGCTACCTTGCGTCCCCTCGCTGCCCTGAGCGGAGTCGAAGTGTGTGGTGGAGTCTTTTCTGCTTCTTCCGGCTGATCTCTGACCGCTGGCTTCTGACCTCTGTCTTCTGCCGCCTCGGCGGCGGCGTCGTCATTCCAGATACGGCTTCAGCTGCACGAAGTTGAGCGCGAGCTCTTCGCCGGGGCTGGCGGCGGCGTCGGTGAAGGTGAGGCGCAGGGTGGGGGCCTTGGCGCGGAAGATAATCCGGTTCAGGTTGATCTTGGCGACGTTGTCGTTGTGCGCGTAACGGCCGCCGCTGCGGCGGTCAACGTGGACGAAGCTCTTCTCCGGGATAATCTCTGCGCCTTCCAGCTCTGCGGCGATGCCGTAGCGGCGCGGGTTGTGCTTCTTGCCGAGGACAGCCTTGCGGTCGGCGGTGACGAATTGGAGGCAGTAGGCTTTGCCAACGGTGAGGCCGTGCGCGGTCTGGCTGATTCGGTTCGGCTGGCCGGTCTGGCGCGTGAACACGCAGACGGTATCGCCGGCTTTGCCGCCGCCCCAGCGGCCCTGGCTGTTCTTGCCGTAGCCGGCGAGGGTGTCTGCGCGGATGGCGCCATCGGCCGCGGGCGCGGGCGTCCAGCCGGTCAGGCCGTCGGCGAAGTCGCCGTTGGTCAGGCAGCCGGGGTTGTACGTGAAGCCGTAGCGGGCGGAGAGCATGTCCTTGCGACCTTCGACCGCGTAGTGGCGCATGAGCAGGAAGGACCAGCGGACCATTTCCTCGTCGCCGTAGTAGGTGCCCCAGTAGCCCGTGGTGGCGAGGTCCGCGAAGTCCGGGCTGTTGGCGACCAGGTTGACCTGCATGTCCAGGAAGTATTTGAAATCCACTGCGGGGTCGTGCTCGAGCGAGATGATCGGGAGCTGGTTGAAATTGCCGAAGATGATGCCGGTGCCCGCGGCGGCGTGCGGGAAGAAGGCGTTGAAGCGGCGCATGGTCTCGCCGATCATGTTGTCGAGGTAGGCGGCGGCGGACTTCTCGTCGGGCTGCGGATGGCAATAGGCCTCGAACAGCAGCCGGCCGCGGCCTTTGGAAGCGTTGAGGGCGGCGGACATGAAGTCCGTATGCAGGGTGACGATGCTGGGCTTGCCGACGATCCAGGAATAGATCAGCCGGTTTTCGGGGTTGTGCAGCCGCCACAGGGCCTTGGTGTAATTGTCGATGGTGGTGCGGCCGAAGAAGAGCTCGTCGCTGGTGAAGCCGTCGTATTGCGGCGCGGTCAGGCCGGCATGTTTTTCCATGCGCGCCTGCACGTTGGCGGGATCATCCACCGGCGCGACGTTGAAGTTCGCCAGCCACTTGAGGCCGCGGGCTTTGGCCTCGGCGAGGGCGTCGCCTGGTAGCGCGCCGCCGTTGAGGGTGGTCACCGCGGGGAGGACATGCCGCTGCATGAAGGCCCAGTCGTAGTGGCCGTTCTCCTGGACGGCAGAGTCGACGCACGGGGGATAGTCGAAGATCTCGGGGATGGAGCGCACGAGCAGACGCGCCGCGGCGGCGTTGCCGCTGACGGTGATGCGGTGCTCGCCCAGCGCCAGTTTGCGGAAGGCTTCCAGCCGGTCGGTGCTGGCGGTGATCACCGTGTCCCGGTCATCGAGCTTGATGGCCAGCCCCGGCGCAGGCGCAGCTCCGGTGAGCGCGACGAAGACCCAGCCGTCGCGCGGGTTGACGAAGGTGAAGGTCTGCGGCGCGGTGCCGACCGGCTCGCTGAGGACCTCGGCGACGAGATTGTTCAGCTGCTTGATGCGGCTGCGGTCGAGGGTGGGGACGTCGATGATGCTGAGGGGAAAGGTGGCCTCGAGCGCCGGCTGGTGCGTGCCGCTCTGGCTGAGCACTGCTTTCAGTGAGTAATCGCCACAGGGGAGCCCGGCGAGCTTGATGGCCAGCTTCCCGTCCTTGAGTGGGACGGTCTGCGCGGGCAGGCGGTCGCCGTCGATGGTGACGAGCGCGGCATAGGACTCCTGCTTCTCCGGCAGGTTGCCGTAGAACTTAAGGGTCAATTCCGGGTTCGCCCGCGGAATCCGGTTGAGCAGCGGCTGGAACGGCACCAGCCGCAGGGCGGCGACGATGGACATCTGCGTGCTGGAACCTTTGCGCGCGCCGGGGTTGATGGCTTCGAGCTTGAGGTCGGCAAAGGAAATTTCACCGGTCAAATCTTTGGCGAACATGGCCACGCCGTATTCCTTGTCGCGGGACGGGAACAGCTTGAAGGTCTTTTCGTGGAAGGTCCAAGCGGAATCGGCCGGCAGATTTTTGAACCCGACATCGTTGAACCAGCCGCCATTGTGGACGATCAGCCCGGCGTTGCGGCTCTGGAAGCCCTTGGTCTTGATGTAGGCGCTGAGCTTGTAGGTTTCGCCGGCGACGAGGGTCAGGCCCTGCTGGCGAACGCTGGCCTCGCCGGGGTTGGTGCCCTCGCCTTGCAGGACAACGGCCGGTTTTTTTCCCGCTGGGCCGCCGGTGCGCTGATAGACGACATGCTTGGAATTGGACGGGCTCCAGAATTCCGGGAAGGCCACCTGCTCGGCGTCAAAGCTGCCGTTGACCAGCAGGTTCTCCCCTTCGGCCACAGCCGCAGGCGCGGATAGCGACAAGGCCGCGACACCCAGCAACGCGAGCATCCACTTCATTTGCTGCTCCTCACTTTGCGATGGTCGAACCAAGGGGACTGGCTTGCGCCGGCTCACCGCCGGCCGCCACCGGGATCAGAATCTCGTTCCGGCGCAGGAACCACGGGGTGAAGGGCGGATTGTAGCGGGCCCAGACGGGGTCGCCCGCCGCGGTCAGGCCCTTGGTGCGCATCCACGTTTCAAGCTCCTGCTTATGGCTTAGGTAGCGCTTTTCGCTCCAGAAGCCCGAGTAGCGCACGGCGGCCATACGGCGGGCCGGCACCAGCCGCAGTTTGACTTGAGGGTCTTCGGGCACCGGGAGTGTTTCCAGCGTATAGCCGGCCGGCATCATGAAGCTGACCGCCCACTTGTCCTGCACCCGCTGCTGTCCCACAGGTGCCGTCATCGCGATCTTCTCGCCCGCCCGCTGCTGGGACACGGGGGTCGTCATCGCCACTTTGTTGTGCGAGCGGTTGGCACCGGAGATATAGCGAAAGAGCCTGCCGAAGGCTTGGTTGCCGGCGTCTTCGAGGCTGCCATCCACGACGGTTTCGGCGAGGATGTGCGGCGCGTAGGCGCGGATCTCGAATGCAGCGTCTTGTGTTTCCACTTTGAAGGTCGCCTCTTCGATGGCCATGATATTCAGTGCTCCCGTGATGCCGACGGCTGCCGCCAGTAAGCTTCGTTTTGTGTTGTTCATGATTGCCGCCATAGCTCAGCTCCCGTTTTGTGCACCCCTGGGGCTCGCTTCAGATGTGTGCTACTATGCATGTCGATGAAGATAACACCCCTTGTGCGCCAGAGCGATTGGTTTACCAAGGGCTCCAGCACCGGCCCCGTTGAACTCAGCGTCGATCACCCGTTGCGGCCCCGGGTCACATCATGAACATCCTGCTCACCGGTGCATCCGGATATATCGGCGGACGCCTGCTGCCCGTGTTGCTGCGTGCGGGGCACGCCGTGCGTTGCCTGGTCCGCCAGCCTGAAGCGCTCCGTGCGCGGGTGGACGCGCGGGCGGAACTGGTGGCAGGCGATGTGCTGGACCCGGCTTCGTTGGCCCGGGCGATGCAGGGCATCCACACCGCCTATTACCTGGTGCACTCCATGGGTTCACAGGGCTCGTTCGAGGAGGCCGACCGGCAGGGCGCCGAAAATTTTGGCCGTGCCGCCCGGGCCGGCGGCGTCCGGCGCATCATCTACCTGGGCGGCTTGGGCGACGACCGCGAGCGGCTGTCGGCGCACCTGCGCAGCCGGCACGAGACCGGGATGATCCTCCGGGAATCCGGCGTCGAGGTGCTGGAGTTCCGCGCCTCCATCGTGATCGGGTCGGGCAGCATGTCGTTCGAGATGATCCGCGCCCTCTGCCAGCGGCTGCCCATCATGACCACGCCCAAGTGGGTGCAGGTCAAGGCGCAGCCCATTGGCATCGCGGACCTGCTGCGCTATCTGACCGGGGCCTTGGGCCTGCCGGCCGGCGAGAGCCGCGTTTTTGAAATCGGGGGCACCGAGGCCCTGTCCTACGCCGACCTCATGCAGGTCTATTGTCGTGTGCGCGGCCTGCGCCGGCTCATCATCCCGGTGCCGGTGCTTTCGCCCCGCCTCTCGAGCTGGTGGCTGGGGCTGGTCACCCCGCTCTACGCCCGGGTCGGCCGCAAGCTGATCGACAGCCTGCGCTATCCCACGGTGGTGCGGGACCGCTCCGCCCTAGAGGTCTTCGGCTTCACGCCCATGGATGTGGAGACCGCCATCCGCGACGCGCTCCGGAACGAAGACCGTGAGCTGGCCGAGACGCGCTGGTCCGATTCGTTTTCCGCGGGCAACACCTACCGCCGCTGGGGCGGGGTCCGGTTTGGCAACCGGCTGGTGGATTCCCGCAGCGTGGATGTGCCGGCGACGGCGGCGCAGGCCTTCGCGCCGATCCGGCGCATCGGCGGAGCCACCGGCTGGTACTTCGCCAACGGCTTGTGGCGGCTGCGCGGGTTCCTCGATCAATTGGTCGGGGGCATCGGCCTGCGCCGCGGCCGCAAACACCCTGAGCGTCTGGCCGTGGGCGATGTCATCGATTGGTGGCGCGTGGAGGAATACGTCGAAAACTCACGGCTCAAACTGCACGCGGAGATGCGCCTGCCCGGCCGGGCCTGGCTGGAGTTTGAGGTCACCATCTTGGGGCCGCAAAGCACCCGCATCCGTCAGACCGCCATCTTCGATCCGATAGGCTGGGGCGGCCTGCTCTACTGGTATGGCGTGTATCCGCTCCATGCACTCGTGTTCCGAGGCATGCTGCGCAACATCGCCCGGGCCGCTGCCCGGGCGGAGCGCTGAGCCGCTCACGGCCGGCTGATCAATAGCGCTGATATTCCTGCAAGAGCTTGAGCATCTCGCGGTCGAGTTTGTGGCCGTGCCAGTCTTCATACTGAACGTCGCGGCGCTCACTGTCGAGGATGCCGAAGCTGCCGCGGAAATTCCAGACGGCCCAGCCATAGCGCGCCTGTTTCCACTCCTCCAGCCACGCCTTCATCCACGCCAGCGCGACCGCGTGCGGCGTCTTGTTGTAGCAGCCCCACTCGCCGACGAACACCGCGCCGCCCTGCGCCGTGAGCGCCTGCCACGGCTTGAGGTAGTCCACCAACGTCTGGCTCGGGTTCGTGCCCGGCGATGGCAGCAGGCGGCCGTCGGCGCTGACGGCGTGGGTGGTCTGCTTCGCGCCCCACGTCAGGTCGGTGCCGTAGGTCTGGCGTGCACCGTTCGGCATACGCAGGCTCAACTCGCTGAACTTGATCCAGTCGCCCTCCACGTTCTCGATGGCAATTTCCTTGGCCGCGCTGGCGAGCGTGAGGGCAAAGCGCATGTCCTTCAGCGGCTCGTGATAGGTGTACTGGCCCGACTTCAGCGGCTTCCACGCGCCTGGCTGTGTCTTGGGGTCGCAGAGCAGTTCGACGGCCACCTGGGCATCGGCCTTGGCCTGCAGCTTCGCTTTGCCGGAGAGCTGGGTCAGCTTCAACGTCACCTCGGTGCCGGCCGGGAAAGCGCCCTTGAGCACCAGCGGCGATTTGAACTCCGGCTTCACCGTGCCATAGAGACTGCCGACCACCCTGGAGGGCGGCCACGTCGGCACCGGCCACTTGTCGGAGCCTTTCGACCAGCTCGCCTTGTAGTGCGAGAGCGTGCCCGGATGATAGCCGCGCGTCGCCTGCACCACGTTCGAGTACTTCAGGAACTCCGGGAAGGCCTCTTTGCCGACGTTGTTGCCATCCACCACGATGATGCGCTTGGGGTCTGCGGCGTGAATCGCCTCGATGACGCGGCTGTTGACCTTGAGATAGGCCTCGCGCGTGTTGCGCGTGGGCTCATTGAGCAGGTTGAAACTCAGCTGCTCCTGCGGCACGTGCTGATAACGCTTGGCGAACATCACCCAGTGCGCCACAAACGCGTCCTGCGCCGACTGATCCTTCCACAGGTCCGTCGCCTCGGTGGGTGGATTGATGCAGAAGCCCGGCGCGCGGTGCAGGTTGAGACAGACATGGAGGTGATACTTCGCGCCGAACTCGATCGCCTGGTCAATCTCCTTGAGCACCGGCTCCTTGAACTTCAGCCAGTCGTTCGTCTCCGTGTAGCAGCCATAGTCCATCGGCAGGCGCACGAAGTTGAAGCCCAGCTCCGCAATCCAGCGGAAGTCGTCCTCGACAAACGGTGTGTTGCCGCGAGCTTTGAATTTCTCCAGCAGATTGAACCCGCGCCACTGTGAAATATCCACGCTGCCGACCTTCTGCGGGTCGGCAGCCAAGGTGTTGAGGAAACCCGCCACTATGGCGGCGGCCATAAGGCAGGAAAATTTTGCGCGCATGGTTGTCAGTCCAGCGGGATGAGGCTGACGTTGCGGAAGTGAACCTCGCCGCCTTCGGACTGGAGGCCGATACGTCCGGCAAGCACGGGTACGCCGCTGACTTCGTTGACCTTCTGGCCATTGATGATGGCGGTGATCTTGTCGCCCTGTACGGTGATTTCGGCGCTGTTCCATTCGCCGGCTTTCTTCTCGGCCATTGCACTCTTCTTCACGCCACCGGTCAGTTCTCCGAGCGCGAACTTCTTGGGCTTCATCGCGCGCGTTGCGTCGCCGCTGACCGTCATGCCTTGGAAGCCCATCAGGTCGCCGGCGCTCTCATGCTTGAGCTGGCACTCGATGCAACGCGGCAGCGTCGAGGGCTCGCCGTTGATGCGCTGGAAGAAGCCGCTGTTGCCGGGCTTCTGCGGATCGCCCCAGCGCCATTCGGCGGTCAGCTTATAATTCGTATAGGTTTTTTCCGTCGCCAGCCAGCCGATGGGCTCGCCTTTGCAGACGATCACGCCGTCCTTCACGCTCCACACGTCCTCCAGCTTCACGCCTTCCTTCGACGAAAACGCCGTCCAGCCGGTGAGGTCTTTGCCGTTGAAGAGTTCAACGGAGTTCCGGGGAGGGCAGCACGTGCAGGATGCACAGGCCAACAACAAAACCAACGCGCCGAGTTTCTTCATAGTCAGCTCCTGATGGATGGCAGTGAAACGACGACGGAGAGTACCGGCCCGCCGCCCCGCCGCCAAACCTAAAATCTGGCACAGGCTGCGCGGCGCGGTGCGAGGGCCAGAATAAGGGAGGCAGGATACGAGAGGCGTGTTGCGGGCTGTGCCTGGGTTCGCGGGGTTGGAAACCCCGCCCACGAAGACAGGCCGGTTCGGTGGTGTGCCGTAGTTGCGCGTGTTCCGTCTAGCTGGGAGCGGCGGCGTCCCGCCGCTGCAGGAGATGCGGCGGGTGCAGGCTAGGCCCGCTCGTCTGCGTCGCCGCCCTGCCCGTGGAATCCTCTGAAATCACGCGACGACCGTTTATCATACGGAAGCGGAAGCCGCCGCCCGCGGGCATGATCGTGTTGGCAAGCGGCGTGATCTGCACTACTCTTTGGCAGGGTCATGACACACTTCATCGAACAATTTCTTCTTGCATGGATTCCGCTGTTCGTGGCGATGGATCCCGTCGGGCTGGTGCCGATGTTCCTGGCGATGACGCGGGGCGTCCTGCCGGAGCACGCGCGGCGCATCACCTGGCAGGCCACGATCACCGCCGGCGTCGTGGGGGTGGGCTTCATGTTCGGCGGCAAGCTGGTTTTTCAGGCGCTGGGTATCTCCGTGTCCGATTTCGAGGTCGCCGGCGGTCTGATCCTGCTGGTGATCGCGGGGCGTGAGATGGTGGCGGCGCGGCCGGAACCGCCGTCCTTGGAGGATGATATCGGCGTGGTGCCGCTCGGCGTGCCCCTGATCACGGGGCCGGCGACGCTGGTGGCCCTGCTGGTGCTGCTGGAGACGGTCGGCCCGGCCTTCACGCTGGGGGCGTTCGCCTGCAACCTCGGGCTCGTTTTCGCCGCCCTGCGCTTTGGCCAGGAGCTCAAGCGGTTGGTCGGCACGATGGGCCTCAAGGCGGTGTCCAAGGTCATCGCCTTGCTGCTCGCCGCCATCGCGGTCCACATGATCCGCCGCGGCCTGGCCGGCGGGGGCTGAGCCGCGCGATTGCAAATGCGCCGCGTTGCGTTATCATCCGGCCCGCCGAGGGCCTATGAGCGGAACCGTACGCATTCATTACAAAAAAAGGATGGAGCAGGGGCCGGAAGTGCTCGCTTCCGGATCGGCCGCGGAGGTGCCGCTGAAGATCATGCCGCGGCCTTCGCCGGCGATTTCGATCAACGTGCTGGAGCATCTCTATGACGCGATCATGGTGACGGACCTGAAGGGCAACGTGCAGCAGGCCAACCACCGCGCCGAGGAGCTGTTCGGCTATCCGTTGGTCCAGATCCTGGGGCTGCCATTGGGGCAGCTGGTCGATGGGATCAATGACGAATTGCTTGGGCTGATGCACCAGCAGTTGCAACGCGGCCGCTTCACGGTGCTGGAGGCGCGGTGTACCCGCGAGAACGGTTCGCTGTTTCCCGCGGAGATTGCCGTCAGCTCCCTGGAGCTCGGCGGCAGTCCCGGCCTGTGCTTTTCGCTCCGCAATATCACGCAGCGGCGGGAGATGCAAAACCAGCTGTGCATGGCCCAGCACGCGCTGCAGCAGGCCGCCTGCGGGCTGCTGATGGTGGACCTCGATTCCAAGGTGCACTTTGTCAATCCTGCGTTCTGCCGGCTGTGGGATGTGGCGCAACCCACGGATGTGCTCGGGCACAGCATCGACGATCTCTTTGGGACGGCGCATGCCGACCTGTTGCGCCACGGCCTCGCGGGCCACGGGCCTTGGTCCGGCGTGCTTGAGTTCGTGCGTGCCGATGGCACGGCCTTGCGTATCGAGGCCACCAGCGCGCCGAATTTCGACTTCGCCAACGTGTTCGTCGGCCTCGTGATCTCCTTCATCGGCGTCCCGCCGGCCCACGCATGAGCACGACGATGGACGCGCCGCCCGCCGCCCCAACCCCCGCTGCGCTGCAGATCGGCAGCCTGCGGATCTGGCCGCCGACCGCGCTCGCGCCGATGGCGGGCATCACCACGCCACCGTTCCGCCAGATGTGCCGCCGGATGCGCTGCGGACTGGTCGCCACCGAATTGACCAACGCCGAGGGGCTCGCCCGCCGCACGCCCAAGACCATGCACTTTCTCGAGTCGTGGCCCGACGAGCGCCCGCTCGCCGCGCACATCTACGGCCGCGACCCCGAGGTCATGGCGCGCGCGGCCGCCGTCGCCGAGGAGCTCGGCCGCTTCGACCTGATCGACATCAACGCCGGCTGCCCGGTGCCGAAGATCATGCGGCGCGGCGAGGGCGCGGGCCTGATGAAGTCGCCGGAGAAGCTCAAGCTCATCGTGCAGGCCGTCTGTGCCGCCGTGAAGCTGCCGGTGACCGTGAAGACGCGCATCGGCTTCACCTACGAGCGGATCGTCATCAGCGAGGTGGCGCAGGCCGTCGAGGAAGGCGGCGCCGCCGCGCTCTTCCTGCACGGGCGCACGGTGGACCGCCGCCATGCGGGCTTCGCCGACTGGGCAACGATCGCGCGCATCAAGCAGGAGCGCAAGATCCCCGTCATCGGCAACGGCGGCATCCTGACCGCCGCCGACGCCGTGCAGCGGATCGCGGAGGCGAAAGTGGATGGCGTCATGATCGGCCGCGGCGCGATCGGCATGCCGTGGCTGTTCGACGAGATGGCCGCGCGCTGCGAGGGCCGCGCCTGGACGCCGCCGTCGTCCGCCGAGAAGATCGCGATGCTGATGGAGATGATCGAAGGGATGGTCCGGCTGACCGAGATGGAGCACAAGCACCGCCGCCGCGTCCACTATCAGCCGGAGCCCTCGTCGGTGATGCAGTTCCGCACGCACCTCGCGCACCTGCTGCGCGGTCGCGTCCACCAGCGCGACTTGATGCTCCAGTGCATGAGCGTCAAGACGGTCGCCGATGTCCGCGCCGCGCTCGAGGCGATCATCACCTGACGCGCGGGCCGCGGCATCCGGCAGGGTGGGGCGCGCGGTGGTTGGTGGACAACGTAAGCGGCCAGGCTTGACGCTCTCGCCCGCGTTCCTATAATCTCGCAAAAAATTGGGAGCTACATATCATCATGCGAATTTTTATCCTGATCGCGGTTGCGGTGACGCTGTGCGGCGGTGCGGCGGGCCTGTGGGGCGGCTGTAGCAGCTCGTCGGAGCCCATGCCGTTGCTGGTGACCAACAACGTCACCAACACGACGGTCAGCGCGACCGGCAACTGGCGCGGGACTTTCGACACGAACGCCGTGCCGTTCAACATGACGCTGGTCGATAACGGCGGCGCGATCAGCGGCTCCTATGCCGCGCAGGGCTGGCCCGGCGAGGTGACCGGCCAGGTTACGGGCAACACCATCGACTTGACCGTCACGGCGCACACCAGCGGCGGCGATGTGGTCGCGCAGTGGGTCGGCATCATCACGGCCGACATGAAATCCGCCACCGGCGCCTACAACATCCTCTCCGGCGGCGGCGGCAGCGGCGCCTGGCAGATGGCACACTAAACGGCTCCGGCGGACATGGCCGTGCTGGTCGCGAAAATGGCCGGCAGCGCACCTGTCTCCAGTCCTGGGTGCAGCAAACTTGGCCCGGGACGCTGGACGCAACCCAAGGGCCTCCGCAGCCCGACTGCCTTGGCGTGCGCCGGCTCATCCGCGCCTGGGGCGAATGCGCACTTTGGGGTTGAGCCGCCGCCGCCCGCCGCCTATGATGCGCCCCGAACTTTTTGAACAGGAGCCATGATATGCCAAACCGGGATTTTTTTGATGACGATCTGAACCGCGTCGAGGATGCCGAGCGCCGCTCCAAGCTGGCCGCCGGCGATGTGACGCGGGTCGGCAACGAGGGCGCCGCCGCCGAGGGCGTGCCCGTCAAGTCGGTCTCCGACTTCGCGCTGACGCGCATGACCAAGCACAAGCAGGAGCTCGACCTGAAGGTGTCCGGCGCCAACGAGGAGCTCGAGAAGCTGCGCAAGCGGCAGGGCGACCTCGACCGCCAGCGCAAGGATCTAGAGGACCTGCGCAAGAAACAGGACGACTATACGCACGGCAAGCGCGAGATGATGGACCGGCTCATGCAGAGCCTCGTCACCATCGAGAAGGAAGAAATCGCCGCCAGCCGCCTGGCCGAACTGCTGAGCGCCACGCGCAAGCGCTTCAAGGCGATGCTCGGCGATCTGCAGTCGATTGACGAGGAGGGCTGGCCGGAGGAGGCTTTCCGCGACGAGCTCAACAAGTCCTCCACGCTCGTCGAGGATGTCCGCCTGGAATACAACAAGTCGGTCGCCAAGATTGATGCGATCAGCACCGCGGCGCCCGTCACGGGCGGCGAATCTGCCGTGCACCCCGCGGTGATCTTCGAGGAAGGCCGGCGGCACGACGAGGAGCCGGAGAAGAATTTCGGATACTGGCTCAAGGTCGGCCTCGCGATCACGCTGCCGCTGATCATCACCCTCTTCGCACTGATTGGCGTCATCATCTGGCGCTTGCGTTAATTTTTCGCGATCTGCGCCATGGCTAAAGAAAAAAATCCTGTCGTCCGCCGTCTGCGCGAGGTCGAGCAGAGCCGCGTGGAATTGACCGCCGAGATCCGGCGGCTCGAGCGTGCTCTCAAGAAACCCGAGCGGCTGATGGCGAATCCGCATCTGCTGCCCGTCTCGCCCTCGGCGCCGCGCTTCCGCACCACCGCCAAGCCGGGCGTTGCCCAGGCGGCGCCCGCTCCGGCGGCCGCGGCCGAATCGGCGGGCAGCGTCGCGCCCGAGCGCCGGGCCATGGTCTCCGGCAACGAGACCTTTGCCCGCCTGTTCTCCAGCACGCGCTTCCTCGGCGCGCCCGCGCTCCGGCACGAGCGTCGCGTCCAGCGCAACCGCGCCTTGGCCTGCGTCGCCGGCGCGGTCATCCTCGGCTACCTCTTCCTCAAGTTCATCTTCCGATGAGCGCTCCCTCCGTGTCACGGCTCCGTCTTGTCACCACCTGGGGCGTCATCCGCATCACCGCCCGCGCGGGTGCGCTGGTCCGCTGCGACCTGCCCGTGCGCCAGGCGGCGCGGACCGTGCCGCGTGTCCTGCGGCGCCAGTCCACGGCAGTGACGCCGGCCGACCGGCGTGCGCTGGCGCGGGCCGAGAAATTTGTGCGGGCCTGCCTGGCCGGGGCCAAGCCGCCGGCGGTCCCCGCGCTGCAACCGGCGGTGCCGGGTGCCTTCACGCGGAACGTGCTGGCCGCGCTCCAGACGCTTCCGCGCGGTACGACCGTGACCTACGGCGCACTCGCGCGCCGCCTCGGCCGGCCGGGCGCGGCCCGCGCGGTCGGCACGGCGGGCGGCGCCAACCCGCTCCCGCTGTTCATCCCGTGCCATCGGGTCGTGGCGGCCGGCGGCGCGCCCGGCGGTTTTTCCGCCGGCCTGGCCTGGAAGAAGTTTCTGCTGACCAGCGAGTGCGCCGGATGAATCCTGAACCGCCCAAACCGGCGCCGCGCCTCCTCCGCATCGCGCTGGCGTGCGGCGGCACCGGCGGGCACATTTTCCCCGGCATCGCCACCGCCGACGTGCTGCGCGAGCGCGGCCATACGGTCACCTTGTGGATGGCCGGCAAGGACGTCGAATCCGCCGCCGTGAAAGACTGGCCGGGCGCGATCGTGACGATCCCGGCGCGCGGGCTGCCGTCCGGGCTTTCGCCGCGCCTGTTGGCCGCGCTCTGGAGCCTGCTGCGCGCGATGCATATCTGCCGCCAGAAGATGCGCCAGGCTCCGCCGGATGTGCTGCTCGCGATGGGCAGCTACGCCTCGATCGGCCCGGGGTGGGCCGCGCTGCGCAACCATGTGCCGCTGGTGCTGCATGAGGCCAACGTCGTGCCCGGGCGCGCGATCCGCCTGCTCTCGCGCTGGGCCACCAGCGTCGCCGCCAGCTTCGAGGCGTCACGCTATTATCTGCAGCATACGGCGCTGACGGTGACCGGCATGCCGATCCGCCGCGATCTCGAGCGCGCGAGCCGCACGGTCCAGCGGGCGTCCGGCGCCGACGTGCCCCGGGTCATGGTGCTCGGCGGCAGCCGTGGCGCGCACAGCTTGAACGAGGTGGTGGTGGAGGCCTTTGCGCTGCTGCAGGCGCGGGGGGTGCCGGTGCATCCGATTCACCTGACCGGCCCCACCGATGAGCCCCGCGTCCGGGCGGCCTATGCCCGGCACGGCATCAGCGCCACCGTCCATGGCTTCACCACCGACATGGCGCCGCTCTATGCCGCGGCCGACCTCGCGGTCTCCCGCTCCGGCGCCTCGACCTGCGCCGAGCTGCTGGCCTTCGGCGTCCCCGCGCTGTTCGTGCCCTATCCGTATGCCGCCGCCGATCATCAGCTCGCCAACGCCAAGGCGATGGCGCGGCTGGGCGCGGCGGACTACGTCTCGGAGGACAATCTTTCCGCGGCGTGGCTGGCGGATTACCTCACCGAGCGCTGCCGGAACCGCGTGAAGCTCGCCGCCATGAGCACCGCCGGCCGCGCCCACCGCGAATGCTGTGGCGCCGAGGCCCTGGCGGATCTTGTCGAGCGGGTGGGACGGGCTAAAACGAATGGTTCGGAGAAGGAGAAGCGGTGAACGAACATCGAACATCGAACACCGAACATCAAACACCGAACGCTTTGGGATGCTCCGGTGGTGAGCAGCTGGTGTTGGTGGGTGGTGCTCGATGTTCAACAGGAATGCCTGCCGGAACACGCTGGGAGCGTTCCCGGCGCACTCTTTCGATGTTCGATGTTGGCTGTTCGGTGTTCGATGTTCGTTTTTGGTCCGCCTTCCTTGCCTCGTACCCTGCTTCAAGCAGTTTGTCCCATGCCTGACTTCGTCCAGCTGGATCGGGATTTTGCAGTCGCCCGGGCGCTGCTCGCGCGCGGGCCGGCGGCGGTCCACTTCACCGGCGTCGGCGGCGTCGGCATGGCCGGGCTGGCCTATCTGTTGGCCGCGCGCGGCTTCGCAGTCTCCGGCTGCGATGCGACGCCCGGCCGCATCACCGACTGGCTCGCGCGTCACGGCGTCGCCGTACAGTTCGGCCACGCCGCCGCGCATATCACGCCGGACCTGGCCTGGCTCGTGCGTACGCCGGCGGTCGCCGCCGGGGCGCCGGAGGTGCTGGCGGCCCGGGCCCGCGGCCTGCCGGTGCTCGCCCGCGGTGTGGTGTTGCCCGCCCTGCTGAAGGACTTCCCTTTTTCCATCGCCGTCGCCGGCACGCACGGCAAAACGACGACGACCGCGATGATCGCGCAGCTGTTGCAGGCCAACGGCTGCGCGCCGGCCTTCGCCATCGGCGGCGAGGTGGAGGCGCTCGGCGGTGTCGCGGCAGCGGGGCAGGGGCGGCACATCGTCGTCGAGGCCGACGAAAGCGACGGCACGCTCGCGCTCTACGCGCCGGACATCGCCGTCGTCACGAACATCGAGTTCGACCACATGGAACATTTTGACGGCGAGCCCGAACTCGTCGGGTGCTTCGCGCGGTTCATCCGGCAGGCGCGGCGCGTCATCTACGGCGCCGATGATCCGCGCGCCGCCTCGCTCTGCGGCGGCGGGGTCTCGTTCGGCTTCGCGGCGGACGCGGACTTTCGCGCCGTGAACATCGAGCTCTCCCCGCGCGCCAGCGCCTTCGACGTGCTCCGGCGCGGCGAAAAACTCTGCCGCATCAGGCTGCCGGTGCCCGGCCGCCACAACATCCTCAACGCGCTGGCCGCCTGCGCCGCGGCCAGCGAAGTTTTCCAAGGCTTGGAAAAGGAAACCGCCGTTTTTTCCAAGGCTTGGAAAACGGCCGGCCCGGGGTTCCAAGCCCTGGAAAATTTCTGCCCGGCGCGCCGCCGGTTCGAGGTGGTCAGCGAGGCCGGCGGCGTGCTGGTGATCTCCGACTACGCACATCACCCGACGGAGATCCGCGCGCTGGTCGCCGCGGCGCGCGGGCTGGGGCGCCGCCGGCTGCTCGCCGTGTTCCAGCCGCACCGCTACACGCGGACGCGGGCGCTGGGCGCGGACTTTCCGGGTGCGTTCGCGGGGGTGGACGAGGTGGTGCTCGCGCCCGTCTACGCCGCCTCGGAGCCGCCGCTCGCGGGCGGCACGAGCCACGATCTGGCGGGGCATTTCGCACAAAGTGGCGGGCCGCGCTTGCGCGAGGTTGAATCTTTGGACGCTGCGTGGAATTATCTGCGCGAAAATCTAGGGGCCGGCGACGCCCTGCTGGTCGTCGGCGCGGGCGACGTCGAGAAAATTGCGTTCATGGCGAAAGAGTTTTATGGCGAAAAAATTTAAGCGGGTGGCGGTGCTCATGGGCGGGCCGTCGGCGGAGGCGGAGGTGTCGCTGCGCTCCGGTGCGGCGGTGGCCGGGGCGCTGCGCGCGGCCGGCTACGGCGTGGCCGAGGTGAACCCGAAGGCCGGCCGGCTGAAGTTCGCGGCGGACGTCGAGGCGGTGTTCATCGCGCTGCACGGCGCGTTCGGCGAGGACGGCGTCGTGCAGCAAAAACTGCGCGACCTGGGGATGCCGTATATCGGCTCCGGCCCGGAGGCGAGCCGCCTGTCCCTCGACAAGCTGGCGAGCAAGCGCGTGTTCGCGGCGGCGCAGATTCCGACGGCGGACTACGAGGTGTTGACGGCGCCCGGGCCGCACACGCTGCCGCTGCCGCTGGTGGTCAAGCCGGCGAGCGAGGGCTCGTCCATCGGCCTGCACTGTGTGCGGCGCCGGGCCAACTGGGACGCGGCGCTGCGCGATGCGTTGGCGCACGGCAACCCGGTGCTGGTGGAAAAATATATCCCCGGCCGCGAGCTGACGGTAGGCCTGTTGGGCGAGCTGGCGCTGCCGGTGGTGGAGATCCGCGCGCCCAAGGGCTGGTACGACTTCAAGGCGAAATACACGAAGGGCCAGACCACCTACCTGGTGCCGGCGCCGCTGACGGCGCAGCAGACGGCGCGCGCGCAGGAGCTGGCCCGCCGTGTCTTCCGCGCGCTGGGCTGCCGCGACCTCGGCCGCGTGGACATGCGGCTGACGCCGGACAACCGGCTGTTTGTGCTGGAGATGAACACGATCCCGGGGTTCACGGAGACGAGCCTGCTGCCGAAGGCGGCTGCGGCCGCGGGCATCAGCTTCGTCGAGCTTTGTGATCGCATCATGCGGCGCGCCACAGTACACTGACGCACAAAATTTTGGAGACGACCATGTGGTTCCGAGAGGGTGACGATAAAGCAGGGCGGCGGGCCAACCGCCGGAAAAAAGCGGGCAACGGCTATATCCTGCAGGTGGATGCGCGGGCCCAGGAGAAGAAACAGGCGCGCGTGCGCTGGGTCAGCGCGGTAGTCGCGCTGCTCATCGCCGTCGGCGGGTGCATCTTCGCCGGCATCAAGGGCGCCGACTGGATCCGCTACGAGCTGTTCGCGAGCAATCCGCTCTTCACGATGCGCGAGCCGGATATCCGCACCGATGGCACCCTCAAGCCGCAGGAAGTCCGCGAGCTGTGCCGCCTGAACGCCGGCGGCAACCTG
>CAIWHP010000133.1 GCA_903912445.1 uncultured Lentisphaerota bacterium | reverse complement strand
TCCGCGTCCTGCGTTGAAGAACAAGACTTCCCAGGCAGGGGAAAGCTGCCGCGCAGGCCGGTCAAGATTTGGCATGTTTTGGTCAAGAATTGACATCCCGCGCGTTGGTTGCGCCTGCTAGGCTGAACGGCGTCGCGGCATAGCACCGGCAAAGGCTCGGTGGTGCTCGCGCAGGAGATGGCGTAGTTCAGCTTGAAGGCATGGCGTTCAGCTGCGAACAGCAAGGAAACAAAACCATGAAAACGATCCTGCTGGTGAGTGCATTGTTTGCGGCCAACCTGGCGCAGGCTGCCGGGAATGCGCCGCAGGTGCTGAAGCTTTCGCACATCGCCGTGCAGGCGACCAACGTCGAGGAGTCGGTGGCGTTCTATCGCGACTTCCTCGGTTTCGCCGAGGCCTCGCGCCTGAAGTACAAGGACGATGGCGCGCTGATGCTGGTGAACATCAAGGTCAGCGATGACCAGTGGATTGAAGTTTTCGATGCCGCCAAGCTCAAGCCGGGGCGTGACCGCATCTACCAGATCGCCTTCCGCGTGGCGGATGCCGAGGCGCTGCGGGCCCGGCTGGCTGCGGCCGGGGTGCGCGTGCCGGCGCAGGTGCCCCTGGGCCAGCTCAAGAACGCCAACTTCACCGCGCAGGATCCGAGCGGGTACACCATCGAGTTCGTGCAGTACCTGCCGGACGGCTGGCCGCTGTGCGCGCCGGGCAAGGACCTGCCGGCGACGCGCGTTTCCGAACTCATCACGCACGCCGGGGTTATGACGACCAATGTGACGGCATCGAATCATTTCTATGGCGAACTCCTCGGGCTCAAGGAAAGCTGGCGCGGCTCGGCCAAGGGCGACGTGGTGTCGTGGGTCCACATGCGCGTGCCGCCGGCGGGCAGCTACGTGGAGTACATGCTCGAAGCGAAGGTCACGCCGCATTTCTGCCTCGAGGTCGCCGACATGGCGCAGGCCAAGGCCAAGCTCGACAAAAGCCCGTATCGATCGCGCTACACCAAACCGGTTGAACCCTACGTCGGGAAAAACCGACGGCGCATCCTGAATCTTTTTGACCCGAATGGCATCCGGGTGGAGCTGATGGAGCCGAATACCGTGGACGGCCAGCCCGTACCGCCGACCTCCGCGCCGCTGCCCAAGCAGGATGCGCCCAAACCATGAAGAGGCTCACACGCTCTGGCTGGGTATGGCTTGTGGCCGCATGGGCAGGTGCCGTGGTACTGGGCGCGCCGGACCGGGACTTTCCGCCCGGATTCACCACGGTGGGCGCATGGACCGCGGGCCTTCCCGGGGCGGACCCGGAGGTGCCGACGCGGCTCAACAGCAAAGCCAGCCCGTTCCGCACCGACCCCACGGCGGTGAACCGTATCTTCGACAGCTGCGACCCGAATTTCGTCACGTGCGGCGCTTGGAACGCCGTGTCGCTCGCCGGAAGTTTTGCGGGTGACTGCCTCGTCGCCGCCGACACGCGCGCGGCCGATGGCGAATGCGACTGGCATCCGTGGGCCAAGTGGACTCTCGAAGTACAGCGCGCCGGGCTCTATGGCCTTTATGTTCACTGGCCCGAAAAATTGGCGACGACGGCGGCGGTCAGTATCGAGGTTAATGCCGGTGGTTACGGTTATCCGCCGGTTGTCATGACACAGTCCGCCGGCTGTGGGTGGCGCAAGGTCGGCAACTACCGGCTCGACTATGGCAATGCCGACACGCTCACGCTCATCGCCACCGGCCCGAGCGCGGTCGCCGACGCTGTGAAGATGGTTTTTGAATCTGAATAGGAAGATCGCCCATGAAGAGAAGCTTGTTCATCACCCTGTTGCTGGCTCCACTGGCTGCGCTGTGCGCCACTACGCCAGCCCATGCTGCCACAATCGAGGCGCGGAGTTCGCCCAAGGGCACCTACTCGCCCTATTTGACCAAGACGTTGAAAGAGTTTGACGGGTTCAAGCCACAGACCGTGAGGCTTAGCCAATACGGTGGACGAACCGACCAGAAAGAAAAAGCCACCGGCTTTTTCTACGCCAAGGAACTGGCGGGCCGCTGGTGGCTCGTGGATCCGGAGGGTTGCCGTTTCCTTTCAGTCGGGATCAATTCCGTGGCTGACGGCGTAGCGGGGACATCCGCAACATCCACCGCGGCCAACTCGAACTGGGTCGAGCGTACGGCGGCCATGCTCCACGAGGCGGGGATCAACACCTTGGGCTGCTGGTCGGATGGGGCCGCGTTCCGCCGTGCCGGCCATCCCATGCCCTACTGCCTGCGCTGGAACTTCATGAGCAGCTATCGAAATCAACGAAAGCACCGGTATCCCGGCACGGGGACGGCCGAAGCCATCTATCCTTTCGATCCGGAGTTTGAAACGTTCTGCGATCAGCACGCCAAAGCGCTGGAGGCCACGAAGGACGATCCTTGGCTCTTCGGGCATTTCTCGGACAACGAACTGCCTTTCCACGAAAGCGGGATCGTCGCGCGTTACCTGAGCTTTCCTGACCATGACCCGTGCCATCTGGCGGCGGCGCAATTCATGGCAAACCGCAAAGGCGGCAAGCCGAAAAAACAGGACGACCGCGCCTTTCTGGAACTGGTCGTCAGCGAGTACTACCGGAAGGTGCAGGCCGCGATCAAGAAGTACGACCCCAACCACTTGTTCATTGGTTCGCGCTTTCACGGACTGGCGCTGGCGTCACCGGCCCTGTTCCAAGGTGCTGGAAAATATGCCGACGTGATTTCCGTCAACTACTACCACCGCTGGACCCCGGAGAACGACCGCATCAACGGCTGGTCGAAACTCGCCGGCAAACCGATTCTCATCAGCGAGTGGTACGCGATGGCTGGCGATGCCGGGGTGCCCAACAACACGGGAGCCGGCTGGATAGTCAGAGCGCAGGCCGACCGCGCCCAGTTCTACCAGCACTTCACTCTTTCGCTGCTGGGTAATCCCGGTTGTGTCGGCTGGCACTGGTTCAAGTACTGCGACAGCGACAAGAACAATCCCGGCGTGGTCAACCGCAGCGGCGAACCCTACAGGCCGCTCCTGCAAGCCATGCAGGAAGTCAACCGGCAGGTTTATGCGCTGGCGGATTTCTTGCGCAAGCAGGACTGACTATGAGGTGAAACCCGATGCGGCAGGCGTTGTTGCGAGATCGAGGACCTCGACAAGCAGAGGAAGAAGAAGCGGAATGAATAACCCCAAGACCAGCGTCCTTGCCACCTTGCTATTGGCGTCGGTGTTCGTCCGGGCTGAACCACCAACGTTGATAAGCCCGATCAACGGCATGGAGTTGACGGACGTCGCCACCTACTTCCAGTGGCAATCGGTCGCAGGTTGCACCAATTTCGAAATCCAGATCGCTCGCGATGCCACCTTCGCCGATCTGGTGAAGACAAAGCGCACGGTGAACAAGGGCTATCACAAGAACCTGTATTTCCCGAAAGACATCCTGCCGCCGGGCGCGTACTGCTGGCGTGTGCGCGCGCTGGCGGCGAATCAGCCCGGGCCGTGGAGCGAGACGCGTTCGCTGAAGGTGAACGCCGCGCATCCCGTGCTGCCGCAGGTCGTGCGCGCGATCACGCCCGCGACGCCGCTCTTCCTGATGCGCAGCCGCACATGGGACCCGCTCAAGCACACCGCGCACATGAAGGGAGTCATTCCGCCGGGACTGGAACGGGTGATCATCGTGGACGATCTCGCGCTGGCCTCGGGACGGGTGTTCGAACGCGCGCAGAAATATCAGGAACTCGGCCTCGACTTTGTGATCTGGAACAACCGCTGCCAGGTGTCGCTGGCGACGCTCGAATATCTGTTCCAGCATTTCAGCCACTGCATCGGCACGGCCGAGGGCGAACACTTTGACGGCATCACGTGGGAGCGCGGGCCGGAGGGCAACCTGGCGGAAGCGGATTTTGTACACCGCGCGTGGACGCTGTGCGCGAAGTACGGGCGCTTCTATTTCTTCGCCGATGGCGACGCGGGCTCCTACCGCTGGCCGCTGTTCGCGCAGCGCGACCGCGAGTGTTTCGAGAAGTATCGCCGCAACATCGTGCCGATGTTCAAGACGACCAAGGGCGACCTCGCCTTGCATTCCTACGG
>CAIWHP010000132.1 GCA_903912445.1 uncultured Lentisphaerota bacterium | reverse complement strand
CGTGGCAGGATGCCCGCGGAAACGTTCAACGAGGAGCAGCCATGCAACAACGCGAACTGGGATCGTCGGGTATACAAGCTTCGGTGGTGGCCTTTGGCGCATGGGCGATCGGGGGCGGGCCGTGGTGGGGGCCGACCGATGACGCCGAAAGCATCCGCGCCATCCACGCCGCGCTCGACGCCGGCATCAATCTGATCGACACCGCGCCCGTCTACGGCTTCGGCCGCAGCGAGGAGGTCATTGGTCGCGCACTCGAAGGCCGCCGTGACCGCGCCGTGCTTGCAACGAAGTGCGGGCTGTGGTGGGACGATGATACCGGCGCGCTGCACTTCGAACAGCTCGGCCACAAGGTCCGGCGCACGCTCGATCCGCGCACCATCCGTGCTGAAGTCGAAGCCAGCCTGAAACGGTTGCGCACCGATCGCATCGATGTCCTGCAGACGCACTGGCAGGCGGCCGAGGCGTTCAAGACCCCGATCGCCGACACGATGGCCTGCCTGATGGAGCTCAAGCGGCAGGGCAAGATCCGCGCGATCGGCGCCTCGAACATCACCCCCGCGGAGATGGATGCCTATCGCGCCGGCGGTGCGCTCGATGTCTGCCAGCCGCGCTACAGCCTGCTCGACCGCCGCATCGAGGCCGACGTCCTGCCCTACTGCCACAAGAACCAGATTGCCACGCTGGTCTATTCGCCGCTCGAGCAGGGACTGCTGACCGGCAAGATCGGCATGGACAAACAATTCACCGCCGACGAATTCCGCAACCGCATCGCGTGGTTCAAGCCGGCCAACCGCCAGCGTGTGCTGCCCATGCTCGCGGGCTGGAAGGACCTGACGGACCGCTATCGCTGCACCACCGGCCAGCTCGTCATCGCGTGGACCGTGGCGCAGCCGGGCGTGACCTGTGCGCTGTGCGGCGCGCGCAAAGCCGCCGATGCCGTCGAGAACGCCGGGGCCGGCGACATCAAACTCGCCGCCGCCGACCTCGCGCGCATCCGCCGCGACGCCGAAGCCCTTGGCGCGCCGCAGGCGTGATAAGGGGTTTATCTCGGCGCGGCGCCGCGGCCAGCGCTGGGGTGGCTGCCCAGGCGGCGGGCGAGCTGGGCCTGATGGATATCCGGCGGAACGATGGCCTCGGGCTTGATGGCTTCGAACCATTTGCCGGCGGGCTCGGTCGCGGTGGGCTTGGTGGTCTTGACCGCGATCAGGTTCATGGTCGGGGGCCCAAATTCGGCGGGCGGCCACATCTGGCCCTTTTGCGCGCGGATATTCCAGAACGTGCCGCGCGCGGCGCAGGGTTTGCCGAGATCGGCGCCGCCGCCGTGCCGCCAGAGATGCGTGCCCGCGCCGGCGTCGAGATTGCAGAATAAATTTTCGTAGCAGGTGCGCTTGTGGTGATCGAGGCAGAGATCCACGCCCTTGCCGCCGGCGGCGACGTTGCCGGATGCGCCGCCATCCACGGAGATATCGTGGATGAACTGTGTCCGGAACTCAAAAGCGGTCAGAAGATTGTCGTGGCCATAGAAGCTGACGCCGTGATGGCCGGTGCTGCCGCTCTTGTCCGTCTTGCGCGCCGATTCGATCGCGATGTTCTGCGCCGTGCAGAAGTTGCCGTTGAGATAGAGCCCGCTGTCGGAATTCAGGATGCGCAGGTCGCGCGCCCAGCAATCGCTGCAGCCGGTCATGGCCACGGCATTGAAACCCAGTTCGGTGAAGTGTCCCGCATAGGGCGTATTCGGAAACTCGAAGCCGAGCTGTTCCACGCCAGACTCCGTCACGCTGGGTTCGAAACTGCGCACGCTCGGATTCCACATGAGCTTGATGTCGCAGCGCAGCGGGCGATCGAAAGAGATTTGATTGCCGGCAATCTTCGTCACGTGGCACACCAGCGCTGCGCGCGTCGAGCCCTTCAGCTTCTGCGTGGGTCCCGGGTCGCCGGAGTAGAGATGCGCGGCCAGCGTATTCTCCGGCGTATCACTCTCGTAGATTTGCACGCGCTGGCCTGTGCGGAGCTTCTCGGTGGACGAAACCGTCAGCACCTGCGCGCCGCGGGGCGCCTCGGCCGTGATGGTGGCCAGCGGCTTGGTCCGCAGGTTGCCCTTGATCCAGACGATGCCGCCGCTCCAGGAATAGTTGGAGGTGCGCTTGCCCGAGGTCGTCGCGCCCCAGTTCGGCTTGATCTCGTTGAGCGGGGTGGGGCAGCAGAGGATGCTCTTGGCGCTGCCGGCTCCGCGCAGGACGAGGCCGGGCCGCGTGATCTCCAGAATCTTGGTAATCTTGTAGCGGCCGGGCGGCACCTCGATGGCGCCGGCGGGTGCTTTTTCCAGTGCGTCGAGAAAGGCCTGCGTATCGTCGGCCACGCCGTCGCCCTTGGCCCCGAAAGTTTTCACGCTGACGCCGGGCAGCAGCACCGGCGGCGCTTTTTCGCCGCAGTGATAGCCGGCCCACGAGAAATCCGGCAGCCGGCTTTGCGGCGTCCACAGCTCGCCGTTGCGCCCCCACAGCGCGGAGTAGTCCGCCGCCACCGTCGTCCCGCAGGCTGCCAGCAGCAGGGATGCCATCAAGCTGGCGCGCTGTCTTCCAGGCGATATCCTACGGGGTCTGGTTGTGTGAAAAATCATGCGTCATTCTTGTGGGCAAGGCAGGACTGTCAAGCCAGGAGACTTTTCCAAGGTTTGGAAACCCCGGGCGTATCGGTTTCCAAGCCTAGGAAAAGTTTGGATGCGTCAGCGTTTCGGCGGCGGGGTCTCGCGGACGACGGCGCCGAGGGTGTCGCTCAGGATGAGGATGGCGAGCTTCGCGGCATCCTCGAGCTCGTTGGTGTTGAGGCTGGCGTAGTCGAAGCGGCCGCGCAGGTCGGTGTAGCCGTCCTTGAAGAACTTGACCTCGCCGCCCTTGGTGCGCGCGTACACCTTCACGTAGGCGGTGGGCACGGGCTTGTGCGTCTCGGCGTGGGTGACGACGAGCTGGCCGTAGGCCTCGACCAGTTGCACCTTGAGCGTGTTGGCGTAGTAGGCCTGCGCCTTGCGCGCGCCGGCGCCGAGCGCCTCGACCATGACGTTTTTCGAGCGGAACTCGGCGGGCAGGTCGACCGTGAAGGCGTCCTGGCCGGCGGGCAACTCGATGACGCGGCTGACGACGGGCTTGATGAACGCGAACTGCGCGGAGCCCTCCTGCAGGAACGGGCTGCGCGAGAAGAGCAGCTCGATGTCCATCGGGTAGAAATTCAGCGTGCAGCGCTGGAGGTTGCGGTAGTCGAAGCGGATGCGCCCGGCCTCGACCTGCATCTCCAGCGCGGGGGCGGCGGCGGCGAGCGCGGCCTGCGCCTGGTCGCGGCTCTCCTGGTCGCTGACCGCAGCGGCGGCGCCGGCGGCCTCGTCGAGCTGCGCGAGCACCTGCGCGAAGCGGTTGCGCCAGCGGTCCACCGGCTGCGCGGCGTTGCGCGTGGCGATCTTGCGCGCGGTCTCCACGTCGCCGCGGTAGAACGCGAGATAGGCCTCGACGTAGTCGCACTGCAGCTGCTCCGGCACCACCTTGCGGTCCACGCGCGCGAACCAGTCGAGCGCCTCGCCCACGCGGTCCTGCAGCGCGAGGTAGTAGGTCACGGCGAGCAGGTCGGCGCTGCCGAGCGCGGGCTTGTAGCTCAAAACCTTCAGCAGCTGCTGATACTGCGCGCGGAAGCGGTTGTTGAGGATCTTCGGCTTGGCGCCCACGGGATGGACGCGCGCGTTGACGAGCGGCGCGTATTCCAAGTGCTGGTAGGCGAGGCGGTCCACGGGATCGAGCGTGAGCAGCGGCGAGACGAGCCACAGGCCGCAGCGGTCGGCGAAGCGCGAGTGCGCGAGGTAGGCGCGGAGCGTGTCCGCGTCGTTGTGCAGCAGGCCGTAGGACCAGAGTACGTCGTGATAGACGCGGCGGCCTGCGAGCAGCGCCGTGACCTGTTTGAAGCAGGCGCGGTCCTGCATGCGCCAGGCGATCTCCTTGAGCTCGAGCCGGTGCAGGTTCGCGGTCTTGAGGAAGGCGACCACGTCTTCCGGTGTACCGTTCTGTGAGAGCCACGCCCACGAGGTCTTGTCCACCCTGCTCAGCTTGCCGACGACGTTGAAGGTGAACGGCGCGACGCCGGCGATCACCTTGTCGTTGCGCGCGATGGTGACGGGATAGTGCGGATATTTTCCGGTCTGCGGGAAGTAGAAGAAATATTCAATCGTTTGTGTGCTGTGCGGCTCGATGGCGACGTGCGTGCCGCGCGTCTGGAAGCCGCCGTTCACGGGAATCGCGCCCCACGGAATCTGCAGCAGCACCTGCAGGCGCTGGCGGTTGCCGGTGGGGTTCGTCAGGATGATCTGCGCGCCGTAAACGACGTGCGGCAGGAATTCGTCACCGACGAATTTATCGAAACGCTCGTTGTTCTCGTCACGGTAGCGGTCGTCGGCGCGGAAGAAGTTCTGCGCGACGAGCACGGCGCCGCCCTCCGGCACGCGCGCGGCCTCGCGGATCTCGCGATGGAACAGGACGAGCGGCGTAGCGGCCTGCACGCTATAGGCGAGGCCCGTGACCTTCTCGGCATGCGCGCCGGCCTTGAACGGCAGGTCGAGCACGGCGAGCGCGAACAGCAGCTCGGTGAAACTGCGCGTGGCCTGCGGGAAGTTTTTCGAGAGGAACGGTGTCTGCCCGTCGTGCGCGGCGTAGTCGGCCCAGAACGCGTTCACGGTGACGAGCCCCGCGAGCTGCTGCGCAATGGGCAGCTGATAGTAATTGTTCTCCGCCCATTCCTTGGTCTGATCGAGCTTCTGGAAGAAGCGTTTTGAGGATTCTTCGCGCTGCTTCTTGACGGCATCGAAGCTGAACATCTCGTCGCCCTTGGCGTCCTTGTCCATCGCGCCGCGATCGGCGAGCGCCCGCATGCGTTTGGCCATCGGCCGGCCGCTGGTTTCGCCCGCGGCTTTCCGGACGGACAGCTGCTCCTCCAGCGCCGCGCCGTCGCGCGCTTCCATCTTGCCCGCAAGCATGACCGCTCCGCCACCGAAGGCCATGGCGGATGCCGGTGCTGCCGGGGCCGGCGGCGCGGCCGGCGCGGCGGCGGCATCGGAGGCGAGCATGAGCGACTGCAGCTTCGCCTCTTTGCCGGCGGCCTGCATCTCGCGCAGCGAGCCGAGCGCCAGCCCCAGATCGCCCAGCTCCGCTTCCAGCGCACTGGTTTGCACGGCGGTATCGAAGCGGCGGTTGAAGTCCTCGATGTTCGGCGGCAGCAGATCGTTCAGGTCGCGTACGTCGTGCGCCACCGCGGACTCCTGCGCCTTCAGCCGCTTGCCGAGGAGGATGCGCTCCACCGTGTTCAGGCGGTTGAAGCGCCACGGTTCGAGGTAGGCCTTGAGTTCGTCGCCGAGCAGCCAGTGATCGAGGAAGGTCTTGTCCTTCTTGTTCTTCAGATAGGGTGCGATGGCCGTGCGGAAAAATTCCGGGTCCTTCTTGTGCAGGAAGAAGCTCAATTCGTGGCAGGCATATTTGGAATACAGCCGTTGCTTTTCCTTCGCGTCGAGGTCGGGCCAGCGCGTGACGAATTCGAATTCGGTGAACGTTGCGTTGTTCGCCAGTGTCGAGAGCAGGCGGTAGGCCTTGGCGACGGTGTCGTAGGTTTCGAACTGCGCCGTGGTGGCATCGGCGATCTCCAGCGTGCCCTTGGCTTGGACCGGCGTGACGATCTTCTGCTCGGCGTAGGTCTTCGCCGGATCGAGCCCGGCGGCGAGGCGCAGCTCGCGCGTCTCCACCGGCGTATCGTCGAGCGCGAACTGCCGCAGCACGGTGGTCGTCGGGTCCACCGCGAGGATGCGCAGGTGCGGCTTGCCCTTGAGGTCGGCGCGCGGAATGCGGACGCGCCCGGCCTGGTCGGCCTTCAGGTTCAGCAGCACGACGGCGGGCTGCTTGAGGAAATCGAGCGCGGCATAACCTTCCGGCGGTTCGCCGGCGGCCGCCGGCGCGGCGGAGGTGACCCCGCTGGCTCCGGCAAGGCCGGCGGCGTGTCCGGCGTAGGAGGTGGCGGCGGCGAGCTGTTCCAACTCGGCCTCGGTGCTGCGCAGCGCCCACGGGTTGAGCAGCAGGCCGGGCCGCTCAAGCAGATTGCCGGGGAACTTATGCGCCACCTTGCGGTCGAGGATGTAACGGTATTCGTCGCCGATGTCGCGGCCCGATTCATAGAACGTCTGCGTGGCTTTCCACGGCTGCTGCCGCAGGCCCGGCGTGCCCGCAAAGCCCAGGCGCGCGAACGCGTCGTAGGCGGGCAGGTAACGGGTCGCGAGCACATGGACGCGCGCGAACGGCGTCGCGTTCGCGAGCTGGATGTCCACCGCGTCGGCGCCGGCGGTGACGGCGGCGACCTGCAGCGGTGCGAGCCGCGGGCGCTCCAGCGCGCGGCGCTGAGAGAAGACGTAGCCATCGCGCTCGTCGCCCTGCGTCACGCGCACGCTGAGCTCCCGGCCCTCATTTTTCAGGAACAGCGAGTAGTCGCCCGCCGGCAGGGCGCGCAGCTCGAGGAAGCCGGCGTTGACCGCGAGCGCGCTGCCCCAGTCCTTGACGAACTGGTGCCGGCGGACCTCGAGCAGCGAGGCCTCGGACGCGGCGCGCGTATCCGCGAGCGGCACGCGCAGCACGTCGCCCGCCTTGCCGTGGAGCGCGTCGGGGTAGGCGCAGGCGTTGCGCGCGACCGGCCATGGGTGCTCCGTGCCCGCGGGCTCCTTGACGCGGAACCACTCGAGGCCCTCGAGCTGGCCGAGCCAGGCGCGGCCTTGTGCGTCGGTCTTCAATTCGGCGTGCACCTCGTCGCGGAAGCAGCGGTGCTTGAACGTGCAGAAGAGCGGCTCGCCGGGGAGCGGCTCGCCGTTCTTGCCGCGCAGCTCGACGATGTAGCCGGCCGCGGTCCGGCTGACGTGCAGGTCCTGCACCGCCAGCGAGCGGTCAATCCCGTTGAGCGTGAAGGCCGCGGCATCGGCGAGATTTATTTTTTGATTGAGGCTGATGTTCTGGATCTTGGCCTTCAGCGTCACCGCGAGGCTGACGATGTTTTCCGGCACGGCGATTTCCTGCACGGTCTCGGTGTCCTCGCGCAGCACGGTGAGCGGGATTTCTTTTTCGCTAGCAGTGCCCTGGAGGTCCTCCGACTTGATCACGAGGCGGATGTCCTCGAGCAGTTTGAGGCTCGTCGGCTGGCCGTTGACGCGCAGCACCGGACGCAGCACGACGTT
>CAIWHP010000131.1 GCA_903912445.1 uncultured Lentisphaerota bacterium | reverse complement strand
GGGCTGGGCGTAGCAGTGTTCAAAACGCACACCCTCGCGGGCCAGGCGATCCAAGTGCGGCGTGCGATAGGACTTTCCTCCATTTGCGCCGATGCATTCGTAGCCGAGATCATCCGCGAGGATCACGATGATGTTGGGCCTGGCTTGCGGTTTGGGCGCCTCCGAGGCGCACAGCGCGGCCGGCGGGGCGAGCAGCAGGGCAGCGAGGGTGAGGGCCTGATATTTCATCATGGCAGGGTGCCTTGGTTTACAGATTTCTTCCCTGCCTTGCCTTTCTGTCGCTTGGGCCGGTCGGGTTCGCCGGGGTTGATATACCACACACTATCGGTGTGTTCCGCAGTAAAGAGGGCTTGGGCGCGAGTGGCCGCTTCGGGTTGTTGGGCGGCCACATCGCGGGTGCAGCCGGGGTCTTGCTCGACATCGAAAACATGGAGCTGTTTCTCCGGGTGCTCGCGCATGACATACCACGGGCCGAACCGCACCGCCTGACCGTGCGGGAGTTGGGAGCCGTTCTCCCAGTAGAGGTGGTCATGCTTTTTTTGCTGACCGGGCTTGCCGAGCAGCTCCGGGGCGAAGCTGATGCCATCGGTCGGCGGCGATGGGATGCCCGCCAGCTCGGCCAACGTCGGCAGCACATCGTATAAGGCGCAGACGTGACGGCTCTCGCGAGCCGGAATATGCCCTGGCCAGGCCGCGAAAAACGGGATGCGGCAACCGCCTTCAAAGAGAGCAAACTTGCCGCCGGGCCACGGGCCCTTGTTCTTGAACAACGGGTCTTCCGTCCACTTCGGCCGGGCGAAGTAGCCCCATTGGCTGTAACCGTTATCGCTAGCGAAGAAGATCAAGGTTTTCTCTTCCAACTTCAGCTCGCGCAACAGGGCGAGAAGTTCACCAACACAGGCGTCAAGCCGGGTGACCATGGCAGCCCACTCCTTGTTCTTCAGCGGCCAGTCCTGGTCCTTGTAAGCGCCCAGGTTGGGGATCACCACCGGCCCATGCGGAAGCTGTGTGGCGTAGTAGAGGAAGAACGGCTTGTCCTTGCTGCGCCGGATGAAATCGAGACCGGCAGCATGGATGAGGGTCTGCGAGTTCTTCGCCTTGGCGGGGTCGGCAACGCCCGGCGCGAGGAAGTTGCCCTGCGCATCGTAGCGATTGCGGTCCGCCTTCGTGTGGGCATACAGCGCTGCCATGTCGAAGCCCTGATTGTCGGACAGTTTGACCTCGTGGTCGTTTTCCTCCAGAAAATCGGGGTAGTAGGAGTGCGCGCGGCCTTGGTCATAAAACCCGAACGAGTAATCAAACCCCTGCCGAAACGGTGCGCCTTCGTCCTTCATCTTGCCCATGCCCCACTTGCCCACAAAACCTGTGGTGTAGCCCGCCGGCTTGAGCAACTTTGCCAGCGTGACATCCTCGCTTCGCAAATACCCGCCTCCCATTTTCGCGCTGTTGGCGCGGATGCGACAGTGACCCATGTGCAAGCCGGTCATCAGGCTGGCCCGCGACGGCGCACATTCTGGCGCGCCGGCATAAGCCTGGGTGAACCGTATTCCGCTGGCAGCGAGCCGGTCAATGTTTGGCGTGGCGATGAGCTTCTGCCCGGTGTAGCCGAGGTCGCCGTAGCTGAGATCGTCGGCAAGAATGATGATGATGTTGGGTTTCGACACATCGGCGGCACACAGCGCGGCCAGCGGCGCCAGCAGCAGGGCTGCGATGAGGTTAAGGGTGGGTTTCATGATCATTACTCGTGAACGTGCTACTCCAGTCCTGGTGCCCGCAGTTCCCGCAGCGTCCGGCCACTGAGCGGGGTGTCCGGGTGCAGGCCCATGATGCGCTTGTGGCGTTCGGAGTCGTCACCGCCAGCGGGCGCTCGGAACACGGGCTGCCAGTTGATGGCGAAAGCGGGGAAGGCCTTCTGCATCTGCCCGACGCGCTCCCAGTTGGCCAGCACGTTGGCCTTGGCCTCCGCATCCTTGCCTTTGCTGGCTTCGAGCTTTTGCATCCCGGCGCGGGTTTCGACGACAAGCTTCGTGTAATCAAGCCCGCACTGGATGAAGTGCAGACGACGGCGGTATTTCTCGTCGGCAGCTTTGAGTTTCGCGGCAGCAGCATCGAGCTGCGACTGCGCCTTCGCGAACAGTTCCGGGGTGTATTTCTTCGGCACATCAAAGGCGCGATGGCGGCTGGGTTCCTCGGCCACGAACTCCATGCGCGTGCGCTCCAGCAATTGCCAGTAGGCTTTCACGTCGGCTGCGGCAGGGCCGAAGCCGCGCTGGTAAAAGTCATCCATGAGCGCTGCGACGTCGGTTTGCGGATTCCACGCCAGATGCGCCAGCGCGTAGTAATGCGGCCCCTGCGTGGCCCAGTGCAGCCAGAACAAATCAAAGTAGAGTCCGAGGCAGTGCGTGTCGGCGGCAAAGCGGAAGTCCTCGCCCGCCTGGGTCATCGCCACATCGGGCATGCCCCAGCTCAGGCCGACCTGGCTGCCGAGATTGGGCCGCCACATGAGGTGTTTGGCCACCTTGGCCCAGCCGGCATGCTGCTGCATCGGGAGCTTGCGATCCGCCGGCGAGCGCAGATGGAAGTTCGCCACGCTGGAGATGATGACGTTGTTGTCCGGCACGACGCCGAGCGGCGGATGGCGGGCGAGACCGTAGGCATTCAGCAACACAAACAGCTCGCGATCCGGAAAACGCTCCTTCAGCATTCGCGCCAGCGTGTTGGCAAAGCGCACATCGCGATCCGTCTGCGACACGCCCTGGATCTTCACGCCGCCGCCGAAGCCCCACTCCACCTTCTCGCCCTTGGGGTGATCCCAGGCGCGGCAGTTCGCGCAGGTGCAGTGGCCGCTGGTGTAGCCGTCGTTGGGCGAGACGTTGATCACGCGCAGCAGCGGGTCGGCGCGAACCTTCGCCGAGGTGTCCTCCAGCCATTGCTGCCACACCTTCGGGTTCGAGGCGCAGAGCTTCGTGTTGCTCGCCTTCGGCTTTACCGCCTTGCGACTGCCATCCGGCGCGGCGGCGAAGTAGTCGGGATGCTCCGCGCCATGCTTCTCCCACCAGTCGCCAAAACCATGCCCGCCGCTCATGTCCATCGAATCGAGCTGCACACGCTGAAACCGCGCCCAGAGTTCCTCCCCGGTTTCCTTGTTGTCGCCCAGCGAGGCCTTCACCAACATCCCGCCGCGCGCGCGAATCTGCGGATGATACCGCCGTTCTATCGGCGCGATGGCGATGCGCTCGCTCTGGATGACATCCTCCTCTTCCGGCCACAGCCAGCGCACACCGAGCTGCTCCTGCAAAAAGGAATACACGGCGTTCGCCGTGCCGTATTCCTGCTGGAGGCCCGTCTTCATCGCCAGCCGCCCCTTCGCCTCCATGTGCGCCGGGTTCCACCGGTCCCGCCCCGCGATGACGAGATGTTTTTCGTCCGCCACGAGGAGCGTCTCTTCGGCGTGTTTGAAAGCGAAGTCCGTCTTCGGGAACAGCGTCCTCACCGCCGGCTGCACGCCGACCCAGATCGCGCGCTCCGGCATCGGACGCGGCTCGCCATCCACGATCGGAGGTTTCTGCCCGCTGATCTTCCCGATGTAATCAGCGAGCATCACCGCCGCATCGCGTGTGCGTGGCGGCGCATCCTTGAAGACGATGATGGGCACGGGAGGCGTATCTTTGCCGACGATGATGAAGTCGGCGGCGCGCACCGCGGTCAGCGGAGCCAGCAGCAGGGTGAAAGTGAGGGTGATTGCATGCTTCATGGCCGGCTCCTCCCGCGCGCGAGGTCGGCCTTCAGCGCGGCGAAGAGTTCCCGTGCTTTGGCCGGTTCTTGCGCGAAGAGATTCGTGGCCTCACCGGGATCGGTGCGGAGGTTGTAGAGCTGGAACTTGTCGGTCGGACCTTTGCCCGCCGTTTCGACGATGTGATCGGGCGTGATGGTACCGTCCTTCACGACATAGACCCATCCAGGGAGAATCAGTTTCCAGTCGCCGTCGCGAATCGCGAGCGTGTAGGAGCCGTAGTTCACGTGCACCATGCCGCCGCGGATAGGCGATGCGGGTTTCTCGCCGCGCAGCAGCGGTGAGAGGTCGAAGCTGTCCTCGCCGGCATCGCGCGGAAGTTTTTCGCCGAGCAGCGCAGCGAGCGTCGCCATGAGGTCGGTAAAGCACAGCAACTCGTCGCACGTGCTGCCCGCCTTGATCTTGCCCGGCCAGTTTGCAATGAACGGCATGTGATGCCCGGCCTCAGTGAGGTCGCCCTTCATGCCTTTCCACGGACCGGCGGCGCGGTGCCCGGACTTTTCGATGTCCTGCGAATACCAGACGGGGCCGTTGTCGCTGGAGAAAAAGATCAGCGTGTTTTCCTTGAGCTTCAGCTTCTCCAGCGTCGCCAGCATCTGCCCAATCATCGCATCCACGTTCATCACGTAGTCGCCGTATTGGCCCGCGCCACTCTTGCCCTTGAACTCGTTCGCCGTCGCCCACGGCGCGTGAGGCGCAGGGATGGCGTAGTAGAGGAAGAACGGTGCGCCGCTGCCGCCCGCCGCGTGTTGCGCGAGCCAGGCATCGGCCTTCCCCGCGATGGTGGCAAGGTAGCCCTCGAACTTCCAGCCCGGTGCCGCCAAGCCTTTGCGCCAATGTGCTCCTTGCGTCTCGGGATTCGTCACGCCTTCGCCCGGATGGTCCTCGATCGTCTCCGTCGGAGCGCTGACGAAGCGCTTGTTCTCGATGAACGCATAGGGCCCCTGCTCCGGCGCATCGAAGCCGAAGTAATAGTCGAAGCCAGCGTCCACCGGCGTGGTCTTCAGCGAGCCATCCGCCCCCGCCTCTCTCGACATGCCTTGATGCCATTTGCCGACGCAGGCCGTCGCATAGCCTTGCCGCTGCATGAGCGTCGCGAGGTTCAAGCGCCGTGGCTCCGCCTGAAGCATCGGTGGCGGGAAATGTAGCAGTTCGTGGCCGTTGCGGGTAGCTGGCTTGGCGTCTTTGGAATTCCACGTGCGATAGGGCATCCGCCCGGTGAGCAAGCCATAGCGGCTCGGCACGCAGATGGCACCGGGCGCATGTGCATCTGTGAACCGCATCCCCTCGCGCGCCAATTGGTCGATGTGCGGCGTTGCGATCTTCGACTGTGGATTGAAGCACTGCGGATCGCCATAGCCCATGTCGTCGACGAGCAGGATGAGGACGTTGGGCTTGTTGGCAGCCTGCGGTGCATCGGCGGCGTGGAGCGCGGCCGGCGGCGCGAGCAGCAGGGCGGTGAGAACGAGGGCTGGGAATTTGTTCATGTGGTGATCCGGTCCTGTCTTTTACTTCAACGGCACCTTGACGATGGTCAGGGAATGGGGCGGCAGATTGACCTCACCCTTGATGAAGGGCAGCGTTGTCTTCTGTGGCGTGACCCGGTTTGGATGTGCGATGTCATTGAAGGCGTCCGGCGAATCGCCGGCCAGGACCAGGGCTGCATATTCGCCGTCCAGTAACCGGTCCTTCATCCGGACGGTGCAGGCCACCGGTTTCGTTGGGTGGCGGTTCACCAGAGCGACCGCCCATTTTTTCCCCGATTCGTCCACGGTGGCGACGCCGTCCAGCACTCCGATGCTCTGGTTGCCGTGCCGGAGATTGCCGACTTCCAATTCGAGTTTGCCAACGCGGGGTTCAAGTTCGTTGGCGTACATGGCCATGGCGTGGAAGTGCGTGCGCTTGACGATCCCTTGGGGGTGCACGAACAGCGGACCGCGCGTATTGACGATCGGGGCGATGTTGGCCATGCCGACATCCTCAGCATGACGCAAGCAGGCGTTGAAGAACGAGGCGGAAAACAGCGCATCGGCCAGCGTGTATTGCGACGCGATATCGTTGTTCGCGCGCGCCGCCACCAGCCGCTTGACCTCGGGATCGTTATAGTCCTGGATCGTTTTGCAGGGAAAACCCGGATGGTGCCAGCCCCGCAGGTTCCACTCGTCGAAAGCAATCTTGATCCGGCCGCGATACCCGGCTTCTTCCAGCACGCCGATGTAGTCGCCGATCATTTTCTCCGGAGACTCGGAATGCATGATGCAGGTCAGGTAGTCCGGCATGTCATTCCGATCATGCAGGCGCAGCCAGTAGTGGTGGATCGAAATGTAGTCGAGATAATCGCCAGCCGCCTTCAGCAGGGGCAGCGTCCACTCCCGGGTGGGCAACGCGGCGGCGGTCAGTTGAATCCGGGAATCCGCCTTCTTCATCGCCTGCGCCGCTTCCAGGACCAACGGCGCCCACTGCGCGATGGGCTTGTACCCGATTTCATGCCGGCCCCAGTTTTCGTTGCCGATGCTCCAGATCGGGACGTTTCGCGGTTCCGGGTAGCCGTTGTCCCCGCGCATCCGCGCGTACCTGCCCGCGTTCCCGTTGCAGTATTCGACCCAGTTCCGCATCTCCTCCACGGTGCCGTTGCCCGCGTTGTTGCAGATGTAGGGAGTCCAGCCCAAAGTCCGGCAGAGTTCGACGTACTCGTCGGTGCCGAAGGTGTTCGGCTCGACCACGCCCCACGCCATGTCGTCCGTCGGATTACGCTGCTTCCCCACCCCGGCTTCCCAGCGGTAGCCGCTCACATAGCAGCCACCCGGCCAACGCACGAGGGGCACTTTCAATTCCTTCAACGCAGCGAGAACGTCCCGGCGGAACCCTTTTTCATCGGCGAGCGGCGAACCGGGCTCAAACACCCCGCCATAAATCTGGTTGTTGAAGTGTTCGAGAAAGCCCCCGAAGATCATCGGGCTGTAGCGCACGGAAGGCGCGCCGGGGTCGATCGTCACCACGGCCCGCGGTTCGTCGTGCGGTTCGGCGATGTGCTCCAGGACCACATCGTCGTACCAAGCTTGGCCGGTTGACGATCCCCAACCGCCGAAGAGGCAGTTGATTTCAAGGTTGGTCGCCGCATCCGCCTGGAACACCGTCTCGACGCGCGTCCAGTCCCGTGTCCCCGACACCGCGCGCGTCCAGACTCTCGGCATGTTCTGGATGTGCAGCAGGGCGCCGGTGGCGCCACGAACGTCTTTCGTCTTGATCCACCCCGAGAGCCGGTACCAAGCGCCTGGTTGAACACTCACCATCGCCGTCCAGGCGGAGTCGGCCCCTTTCGCGGATTCAATGGAACCGCAGCGCTCTCCAGTCCTGCCCGGCGATGCAACGCCCCAGTGGACGTTTTCTTTTCCCGCCCAAGCGCGCGACTTCCAACTCTTCACACCGTCGCCCTCCTTTTCCTCGAACGAGGGATTCAGCAAAAGATTCACAGCGGGTCCGGAATCCCTGGCGAGCGAGGCGGGTGGCGCATCGGCGGCGTGCAGCGCAGCTAGCAGCGCGAGCAGCAGGGTGGCGAGGAGGGGGAGCGTAGGTTTCATGGGGTTACCGGATTCCATGTTCAAGCTGGTCAAAGATCACCTTGTCCATCTTGATTTGATTTTGGCGGTGTTCAGGCAGCGGCCAGAATCTGTTGAACTCTGAATTTGCCCGAGCCTCCTCCATGATGGCCGTGATCCTCGCCATGATGTCCGGATGGTCCGCCGCAACGTTATGGGTTTCGCCGATATCCGCGCCGAGGTCATAGAGTTCGACAGGCTCTTTGGTCCCCCCGAACCGGACTCCTTTCCACGAACCCAGGCGAACCGCCTGTTGTTTTCCCATGTGGTGTTCCCAATACAAATACTCACGCGCTTGCTGCCGCTCCAGATGTCCGAGCAACGTGGGAACCAACGAAAGCCCATCGGTGTGCGCGGGTCGCGCAACGGCAGCCAATTCCGCCAAGGTAGCCATGACATCCCAGCCCGCAGCAGGGAGGCGGCTGGTTTGGCCGGATTGAATCCGGCCGGGCCAACGGGCGATCATGGGCACACGGATGCCGCCCTCATAGAGAAAGCGCTTCTTCCCTTTTAAAGGACCATTTGCCCGAAACCTATCCGTATATTTGTAGTAACTGTTTTCATCTCCGTTATCGCTCGTGAACAAAATGATCGTCTGGCGATCAAGCCCCTGATCCTTCAGCTCTTGAATGATGCGGCCGACATGGGAATCGAGACGCGTGATCGCGGCCGCATAGAGTTTCTCCAAGTGAGTCCATTCCCGGTCGGCGTAAGGCCCGATATCGGGCAGTTGAATTTCATCCCCATCCTTGGGAGAGCGGCCGTGTGGAACCTGGGTTGGGAAATAGACAAAGAAGGGAGCGGTCTTGTTGCTCTTGATGAAATGCAGAATTTCCCCCACGAACAGATCCTCTGAGTAAACTCCGCGGTTCCCAACGATCCCCGGCCGGCGCATGTCGTCAGGCCGGTTCTCCTTGAATATGATCTTCTCATCATTCTTCCATAACTCGAGGGGATAATACTGAAAGGCGTCGCCGGTGCCTTTGAATCCGAACCAGTAATCCCATCCATGCTCGGTCATCTTTCCTTTCGGAAGCGGGATCCCGGCTTCAAGTTTTCCAAATTGAGCGGTCTTGTATCCCGCCTTCTTCATAACCTGGCCAAGGGTCGGATGTTTCGGGGGCCACAGCTCGCCGGGATACTCCTTCATATAGCCCGAAAAATCCGGAAGATGAGGCAAGAAGTTATCGCGGATCGGAGCATGGCCAGGATGCATCCCCATCAACAGGCTGACTCGTGAGGGCACGCAGACGGTATTGCCCGCATAGAAGTCCGTGAAACGAATTCCGGCCGCCGCCATTTTGTCAATTTCGGGCGTGAGGATAAGCTTCTGCCCATAACAGCCCAATGCCGCGTAGCCCAAATCATCAGCCATGATGAGGATGATGTTGGGCCTGCCCCCGGCCGTCTTGGCGGGCGCCTCGGCGGCGTGCAGCGCGGCCGGCGGCGCCAGCAGCAGGGCGGTGAGGAGTGCGCGGGCGTGCTTCATGGTGTGACTTCTACTCGTTTTCGATTGATTCGTCAGCCCCAAGCATTGGAAGTCATCGCACCGGGAATTTCCAAGGCTTGGATAAATCGCCGCAGAGTTTTCCAAGCCTTGGAACTCCCGGCAAGTCTCGCCCGTAGGGCACGCAATCATCTCGTTTCCTTCCCCAGTGCATCGAAGACAGCCTGTAACGTCTTGCGGGCGGCGGCTTCTTTTTCTGGCTCTTTATTTTGATTGGGTTTGGCCGGTTCCTCCCACAGCGCGACGACGCGGCGGAGCTGGTTCTGGTTGTCCAGCGTGTAGTCGCTGTTTCGGACCTGCCGGCCGTCGGCATTCTGAAGGTGAATCCACTCTCGCGGCTGACCGGGTTTTCCAAAAAGTTGCGGCGCGAAAGAATGGCCGTGGATGGGCTGCTCGGGCAGTTTCGCGCCGGTGAGTTCGCAGAGGGTGGGAAATAAGTCTGAGAAATCAACGAGGTCTTCGCACGTGCTGCCGGCCTTGATTCGACCCGGCCAGCGGACGAGCAGCGGGACGTGGGTACCGCGATCGGTCATCGTGCCTTTTCCGCCGGCGACCTTTTTCCCGTCGCCCCAGATGTTGACGAGACCGCGGTCGGTACCGTTGTCGGCGAGGAAGAGGACCATGGTGCTCTGGGCGATGCCGAGTTCATCAAGGGTCTGGAGCATGACGCCGATTTGCTTATCGAGATAGGCAACCATGTCCGGGAAATATTTCGGATCGCCTTTGTGTTCCGGCGCGGGCGCGCGATAGCCCTGCTCCTTGCTGTCCGGCGTGGGTTCCCACGGATAATGCGGCAGGCACGTCGCGTAGCAGGCGAGGAAGGGCGTTTTGTTTTTCGCGCTGGCTTTGATAAAATCGAGATGGGCTTCGAGGTTCACATCCGGTGCGTAGCGGTCTTTGACCTCGTCGGCGATGATGCGCCCGTCGCGCATGAGATATGGGTTCCAGTAGCGCGTGGTCTTCCGGCCCTGCCCGTCAAAAATTCCCCAGGTCAGGTAGTGGTCGAAGCCGAACTCGCAGATGGTTTTGTGCTTGTGCTCCAAGGACACATGCCACTTGCCGACGATCTGCGTAGCATAGCCATGCTGCTTGAGCTGGCGCACGAAACTCGGCTGCGAAGGCCGCAGATAGATGTTTCCCTGCTTCTTGCTGTGCAGCACGACTTTCAGCCCGTTCTGAAAGGGATAACGCCCGGTGAGCAAGGTGCCGCGCGAGGGCGAGCACAACGGATTCGAGAAACAACGGGTGAAGCGCAGGCCTTCCTTTGCGAGCCGATCCAAGTGCGGAGTCCTGTGTGAAGTGCCACCGTAAGAAGAAAGGCACTCCACGCCGAGGTCATCGGCGAGGATGAGGAGGACGTTGGGCTTCTCGGAAGCAACTGACGTGAAAGTCGCGAGGCACAAGATGACACCAGCCGCAAGCATGTCGTGTTTTAGTTGGGTGCTCATGACTTTTCTGTCTCCCATCAGTCATTCAGCGATTTGACCCACTGCGTGTGCGCCTGCATCAGTTCAGCGGCGCGCGTGGGCTCACGGCTCAGAAGATTGTCCGTTTCACCGATGTCATTGTTTAGGTTCACAAGCGAAAGGGGCTTGTTGTGTTCTCCCATCAGCTTCCATGTACCTCGGCGCACAGCCCAGCCATCGCCGGATTGCCAGTGCAGGTCGCGTTGCACGGCAGAAGGACCGCCTTTGAAAATGGGCAGGATGTCCATGCCATCCATTTTCCGGTCAGCAGGCAGATGCGCTCCCGCGAGACGCTCAAAGGTTGGGAGCAGGTCCATGCTCATCAATGTTTCACCGCAGGTCGTTCCCTGCGGGATCGTTCCCGGCCAGGAGGCGATGCAGGGCACGCGATGTCCGCCTTCATACAACGTGTTTTTCTTGCCCCGCAAGTTGGCGTTCGCCGCGAAACCGCGAGGAGCGGCCGGACCGTTGTCCGAGCAGAAGATCACGAGCGTGTTGGAGTCGAGATGATGGTTGCGCAATGCCCCGGTGACTGCGCCGACTGATTCGTCCAGTACGCGGATCATCTCCTTGTAGGTCTCCACCGGCGACTCCTTCTTGGAAGGCGCGCGCCCTTGCAGCGGGTTGTGCACCGCCCCATGCGCCAAGTAGAGGAAGAACGGGGTGTCCTTGTTCCGCGCGATGAAATCGCTGGCGTATTTCGCGAGCAAGTCTGTGGAGTAACCTTCCTCGTTCTCGATCTGCCGGTCCTTCCACCAATCCAGTTGTTTCGTGCCATAGCCCGCGACATGCGAGTGGTAATCCACGTTGCCGCCCACAAAGCCACGGAATTCGTCAAAGCCATAATTCATCGGATGGAATTTGACGTCGTAGCCAAGATGCCACTTCCCCATGAGGGCGGTACGGTAGCCGGCCTGCTGGAGCACTGCGGGCAGCATCACTTCTCCGGTGGAGAGGCCCCAAGCCCAGCGTTGCACGGGGTTCTGCTTGCGCTGTTCGCGGTATACCGGCGAAAGCTCCTCGTCGGCAACTTGGGCACAACGCTGCTGATAACGCCCGGTCAGCAGCGCCGCGCGGGTCGGGGAGCAGAGTGCGCCATTGCTGTGGAAGTCGGTGAAGCGCATGCCGCCGGCGGCGAGACGATCAATATGGGGAGTTTTGACTTCCGTGTTGCCGTAACAACCAAGAGAGTCATAACCCAGATCATCGGCCAGGATGAGAACGATGTTGGGCCTGCCCCCGGCCGTCTTCGCTGGCGCCTCGGCGGCGTGCAGCGCGGCCAGCGTCGCCAGCAACAGGGCACTAACAGTGAGGATTGGCTTGGACGCGTTGATCACGTGGCCTTCGCTTTTTTTCCGGCGCGGGCGCGGGCTTGGTGTTCGTTCGCTTCACGCTCGGTCTTGTCGCCCTCGTCGCCTTGCTGTTGCATCCATGCGTCGAGCTGGGTGCGAAGACGGGCCACGACGGCGGCGTGTTCGGGTTTGGCGGCGATATTATTCAACTCCCACGGATCGACCTGGAGGTCATACAACTCGACGGCGGGCCGTCGCGTGTAGCGGGCGGCCTGCGTGCGGGCGAATGGATCACCGGCTTCGCCTTTCTGGCGCCACGACTGGAGGAGCGTGCCGTTGGAGATGCCGTTTTGGAACTCGGCTTCGGGTTCGAGGTTCACGATCAATTTCCAGCGTGTGTCGCGCACGGCGCGCGTGCCATAGGCGGGCGGCCCCTTGATGATGCCGCGCGCCGTGTGCTGGGCAAACACATGCTCACGATGCCGGTCGCTCTGGCCGCGCAACACGTCGAGGAAACTGCGCCCGTCAATTTCGGCCGGCGCCGCGGGCGGTTTTCCGCCGGCAACCGCGAGCAACGTCGGCAACACATCCACGTACTGGACAAGCGCGGCGTTCTCGGTGCCGGGCTTGATCTGGCCGGGCCAACGCGCAATGGCGGCGACGCGGATGCCGGGATCGTAACAGGTCCATTTGCCTTGCGGCACGGAATTGCCCTGTTCGCTGAAGAACAAGAACAACGTGTCCCGCGCGTGTCCGGTCTTTTCAAGCATCCGCAACACGCTGCCCACCTGCGCATCCATGTAGGTGACCTCGGCATAGTAGGTGGCTATCCAGCGTCGCGTTTCCGGCGTGTCCACGAGATAGGGCGGAAGCTTCAGCTTCGCAGGATCGTAGGCGGCTTGATTACCCTTGGTCCAGGGGCCGTGCGGTTCGTGGGTGGCGATGTAGAGACAGAACGGAGGCGTTGAGTTGGCGCGGATAAACTGCTCCATGCCGCTCGTGTCGAGGTCGCCATCGCTTTCGGCCTCGTCCTCGCCACCGCCCTTCTCGCCTTGCATCGGCAGCAGCTTGTCGAACGGGTAGCAGGACATCGGTCCAAAATGCGTTTTGCCAGCACAGGCGCTCCGGTAGCCGAGCGTTCGCAAGTAATGTGGCAGGCTCTTCGTGCCGGGCTTGACGCGCGAGTGATTCGGGTAGGCGCCGCTACGGACCGGGTAGAGCCCGGTCAGCAACGCCTGCCGCGTCGGCGAACACACGGAGGCCGGCGAGAAAAACCCGGTGAGCTTCAGTCCTTCGCTGGCGAGCCGGTCGAGGTGCGGCGTCTTCGCACCCGTCGGCCCACCGAAACACGCCACGTCGTGCCACGACAGATCGTCGGCAATGAAGATGACGATGTTAGGCTGGTTCGTTTCGGCGGCGTGCAGCGCGGCCAGCGGCGGCAGCAGCAGGGCCGCAAGGAGGGTGATGGTCAGTTTCATGATTGATCCTTTCGCCTTCATGGGTGTCGCCGGTTCCAGTCATTGGAAGTCATAGCACCGCGGTTTTCCAAGGGTTGGAAATTGCTGCGGCTGGGCGTCCTGTTTGGCGGTTTTCTTTCAGGACTCTGCTCACTGCTGCTTTGGATGAGGTTGTCATTCCCGTTTCATGGCAGACTCATCTCCCGTCACCAAGCTCAAACGAAACCGTCTCGGTCGCCGACATCGGCAGCCAGAGCACGAGCGTGTACGTTCCGTCGGTGTCCACTTCGATGCCTGTGCGGTAATCTGAGCCGCGCGTCTTGGCCTGGCCGTTGATTTTCAGCGACACATGGTGGTCCGGGCTGCCCCAGTTGGCGATGACGAACGCGGGCTTCTCCAGCGGCTGCTCCTTGCTGGCTTGCAGCTTGAAGCCGACTAATGCGCCGGTCTTCACGAACTTGAAGGCGCGCTCACGGCGCTCGTAGCCGAGGGAAACGCAGCCGTTCGTGTCGGTTACGGCGGGCGCGAAGTTCCACGAGCGGTTCAACGCCGTCAATTCGCCGGGTTGTTTGTCGGTCAAACCATACATGACCAGCGCTTCGATGTTGTTGCCGTCGGTGTGCCGCAGTTCGCGGAACGTGGCCGGGCACGTGGACGACGGACGGTCGTAGGTTGTCACGCGCGTGCCGTCGCTGGGGATCACCTGCACGGGATAATGATTCCAGCCGCGCCAATAAACGTCGCGGTGCAAACACGTCTCGCCATACGCGCCGATTTCGCCGATCTCGAACTGCCTGGTCCGGCCCTTGAGGTTGATGAGCTGAAGATTCCAGTCGCCCTCGCCCTTCTTAGTCGGCGGGCTGGTGCGGCTGATGGTGCGGGTCTGGCCTTTCGGATCGAGCAGGATCACCCCTTCGTCATGCATCACGTCCTCGGTGGCCTGGCCGGGATGGCAAAGGATTTCATTCTGGTTCAATTCGCTGTTGATGTTCTTGTCGGTGTTGTTATGCACCAACTGGTGGCGGATGGAAATGCCGTCGGGATAGATCGTCCAGTATTCGTCCGTCCAGATGCCCCACCCGTTGGCATCCTTCGCTGGCCACTGGTAGGCGATGGAGGCCGAGGCGTTTCGCCAATGCACCACCACGCGCGCGTCGCTGCGGTAAATGATCCGCGCGTTGGAAAACCGGCAGAGCATGTCCGACATGTGCTCGAAGCATTGTTTCTCGTAACGCTCCGGTCCCTGATCGTTGCTCCAGATGCCGCCCGGTCCGTGCGCGGTAACGAGCGATGGCAGGTTGCGCGTGCCGCGCCAGAAAACGTAACGCCACGGCTTGTCGGCAAACGTCACCACGATGTCGGCAAAATCGCCCACGCGCCAGAGTCCGTCCCACTCGGGGCTGTAACGCAGCTGCGTGTATTCGGCGCGAAAGCCCGGCGACGTTTCCGGCCCGGCGGGCAGCACCCACGGCTGCAGGGGTCGCGCCCCTGACGGCTTGAGCGCGACATGCTCCGCGCCCACCTCGGATGCGCTCAACGCCTTGTCGAACAACTGCACTTCATCCATCAAACCGCTAAACACCATGGCCGTCTGGAATTGTTTCGTGACCGCGCGCTCGGCGAAGAGCGGGAACTGCCGCAGCGAGCGGGTCATGCCGATGGAAAAGCCGGCGTTCGGCGCATCCACGAAAGCGGCCGCGTTGGTCGTGGTGGCGACCGGTTTGCCGTTCAGATAAACGGCTGCACTCGCGCCGCGCTTGGCGACCGCGGCGACATGCACCCACTCGTAGAGCGGAACACGCTCGGTGACCACCGACTGAACAGCGTCGCCGCTGCCAAGCCTGAATTCCACCTGCCCCTTGGCGTTGACGCCCAGCAAAAATCCCGCTTTACCCTCCATGTGTTCCAGGATCGCGGCGAGGTTGAAAGGATACTCCTGAAGCGCAATCCATGCGGACACGGTGAACGCATCCTTGAGTTGCAGGGGTTGCGACGCTGGCGACATGACGACCGTGCTGTAGGAATCAAACGACAGACATGCGCCGGACACGCCTGGCCGCCAGTAAGCCGCCACGCCGCCGATGTCGCAGACCTTGTCGGATTGCTTTTCCGTGGTCACCCCGCCTGCCCCCTCGTCGAAACGCCAGTGACGAACCAGATTGTCCGTGTGCCCGGACTTCACCGGCAAGCCGGTCACCGGATGTTCCGCAGCCTTGGAAAGTTGAGCCGGGCGCAACGCAGTTTCGCGGATGCCGTCAGGCGTGAGTTCCAGCTTCTGCTCAATCTGATTGCCGGGGTCATTCCAGTCCGCGAGGCGTTGGCAGCCGTTTTTCACCGTGCGGACGACTTTGCCGTCGGCGTGGATGGTGAAGTATTCGTCCGCGTAGTCGGCGTAGAACGGGGCGGGCGTGCCGGCCCGATTGTAAGCCGCGAGGAAGTCGGTGAACGATTGCTTCGTGATGTCCGGCGCGTAACGCCAGTGGATGGTGGCACTCGCCTCCGTCTGCGCGACGATGGCGGCGTGGCAGGCGATGTTGTGATCGTCCGGGCGCTGGTCCGGGCCGTCGCCTTTGCGCGGGATCAGCCGGGTGGCGGATTGTGGTTTGCCGCCGGACGGCAACCAGCGGGGTTGATAACCAAATTCACGGCTGAAGACGAACCGCCCGCGCTGCGGCAACTCCACGACGATGTCCGCATACTTGCCGGTGAACCCATGATCATCGAACGGCAGCCGTGTGTAGTAAGCCTTGAAACATGTGGGCGCAGTCTCCCCTATGGCCACTGCGGGCGGCGCGCTCCTTGCGGCGCCGGTGACTGAAGGGGCTTTTTTCTTCTTTGCCGCCTTCTGTTTTGGAGCAGGCGCTTGCTTCCCTGCCTCCAGCCGCACGATTTGCTTCGCGGCCAGTAGTTTCTCCAACAGCGCCGGATAGGGCACGTCCTGCACGCTCACGTTCTTGTCGAGCGCGAGCCCGGCGGCGATGGCCGCGCTCTGGCTCAACGCCATGAAAACCGGCTCCATGCGGATCGAACCATGCGCCACATGCGACGCGGAAAGGCAGATGGGGGAGAAGAGGTTTTCGCATTCGCCTTTGCGCGGGATGATCGAACGATAGGAAATCCCATACGGCTTGGGCGGCACGCGCCAGATGACGCCCTCGTTCTGCACTTTGCCGTTGTCGGTGACGATGTGCTGCACGCAGTGCGAGTCCATGCCGAAGGAACCGAGCGCGACGGGATCGGGCGCTTTGCGTTTTCCCTCGCCATCGAGCTGGGTCATGACGTAGTCGCCCACTACGCGCCGGGCCTCGCGGATGTAGATCATCCACGGCCAGCCGCCATTGTCGGTGAACTCATCCTTCGGCAACCCGTAGGTCGCGGTGCGCTTGCGAATGGCCTCCGGCACGCGCGGGTTGTTCGCCATGGTCCACAGGAAGCCGCGGATGTAGGTCTCATGCTCTTTCTCGATCTCGCGACGACGCGCGTAGCTGGCTTCGGGATACTCCCAGTTAGCGCCGACAAAGTCGGAGCCGACAGCGTGCATGTTGTTCCAATCCACCTTCTGTCCGGTGCCCGCCAGCGGCTCGACGAGCGCGGGCAAACGCATGTCGCCCGCGTCGAAGTTGCGCAGCAACAGTTCGTGATCAATCTCGCGGTAGCCGGCCGGTTTTTCGATGGGGATGCGGTTCTGCGGATTGGCCGTTAGGCAGACCCGGTAGTTATAGGCTTGGATCTTTTTGTCGCCCTGGCCGTTTTTGAGGCCTTCGATCTTGTGAATGTGCGGCAGCAGTCCGCTGCCCGGATCGCCGGGTTTCACGTAGGGATCCACTTCCTTGACGAAATGATCCTTGTCGCGTTGCGTGTAATGGACGCGCGGCTTGGTGTCGCCGCGCCGCACGCCGGCCATATCCTCGCCGTATTGGCTCTCCGGTTCGCGCCCGACGGTGTAGGTCACGCCCGCCGCCGCCATGAGATCACCGACGTAGGTCGCATCAATGAACATCTTGCCGTGATAGGTCTTGCCGCTGAGCGTGGTGATGGCCTTGATACGCTTACCGTCCATTGTCACGCCCTTGCCGGAAGCGCGGTCGAGCTGCTCGTTGTAAACCACCATGACGCCGGCGTCCGCGATCATCTTCTCGAACACCTGCCTGCCAACGTGCGGCTCGAAACTGCGGACGAAAGCCGCGCCGTAAGCTTTTGCCACGCCAGCGTAGAACTCGGAAGCGATGCCGCCAAACGTGTTTTGCCGTCCGAGAAAATCCGTCGCGCCGAGCCCGCTCGCACTCATCCCGCCGGGGAAGCCGGTGGGATTGATCCAGATGACCGAGCGCCCTTCGCGCTTGGCGGCAATCGCCGCGATGACCGCACCGGATGAATCGCCATACACCACAACATCCTGCAATGACATGGGAACCACTGCCGGCGCTGGCGAGGAGTCGGACTGCCCGCTGGTATTTTGCCAAGTCAACGTGAGACAACAAAGAATCAGGGCGATGCGGATGTGTTTCATGGATGTATTCCAATAACGCTGTCGTGACCTTCTGTTTTTCCAAGGGCGGAAACGAAAGTCCTGGCGTTTCCAATCATTGGGGTTGGCCCTGGGGGTTTACTGTTTTCGGATCCAGTTTGATCACCCGCACAAAGCGGATGACCGCGTCGCCCTTCAGCGCGCGAAGCTGCAAATCCAAACCGGTGTAGCCCCGGCCGGGAAAGCAGGCGTCGTTGAGCATGAACGTGATGGTCTTGGCTGCGCCCGAGTCGCCGCAAGTCACTTTGCGCACCTGCATCGCTTTGGCGGCGGTGAAGTATTCCAACTGCCATTCGGCGTGGGCCCGGTCGAGGTAGGTGACCTTCACGGCGACGGCGTGCGGCCCGCCGGCGAGGAACGCTTCGTCCACGCCAAAGCGGATCAACGTTTGTCCCTTGGCCAACTGGGTTTGGCGCGCCGTCAGGTCGAAAAGGTGGCTTCGGTCGAATTCGAACATCTGCGAAGGAACCTCGACTTTCTCGGTAGCCTTGGTGCGCGCGCCATCGGCATCGCGTTGATAGAGCCAGCGCTCGAAGTTCTTCACCGGTTGTCCCTGCTTGCCACTCTTGACGACGCTTTCGCGCAGATAGCACCAGGCATCGGGCGCGTCCTGCGCGGTCTTACCCAGTTCCAAGGCCAGGTAGTGGAGCAGCGGCGGGTTGATCAGCCACGGCCCGCCTTCGGCCCAGACAAAGTTGCGCCGCATCTGCAACATGCGCAGCGTGGCCTCGCGGTAACGGTGGGGAAAGGTCTCGATCGGGCCAAAGCGTTCCACGTGGCCGCTGGTGTATTCCTCGTTCTCGTCGCCGGATGCGCGATTCCCGGCGATGAGCGGACACTGCTCATTGACGACCAGGTAACCATCGGCGTCGAGTTCCTGGCCCAAACCAGGATTCGGCGCATGAAGCATATAGTGCTCAACAAATCCATTGCGCTGGCCCATGCCGAGCTTCAGCCCCAGCTTCATGTCCTCTTCCTTGCCAGAGACCAGACACAGTTTATGGGTGACTCCCTTGAAGGCCTGCGCCCACGCCCGCAACCGCTCCTCGAAAAGCTGACGCCTGGGATCGCCAACCTGCGGTCCCGCGCCTTCCTCACCTCTCGATGCCGAAACCAGATGCAGGTAGCAGAGGTCCAGTTCCTTCATCTGCGGAATGCCGCTCCGGCCGAAGGCTTCGACCAGCTTCAGGTATCGTTGGTGATACTCCGGATGGTAGATGTCCATGTTGACGACCTGGAACGGAACCGACTTGTTCGGCTGCTCTTCTATCAGCGGGATGCCGTAGCGCTTAAGCCAAAGCGGGGCCGTGCCGGGGGCCGTTTTCCTGATGCTCCTGTCGTGCAGGTTCTGGAAATAGCGTGTCTCCCAGACGGACGCCCCCAGCCCCATCTTGACGGCGTATTTGCCGCCCTCGCTCTCCTTGAGAAGCTCCTCGCGCAGGCCGCGGAAATCGAAAGTGCCCTCCGTGGGTTCGGTCTCCCGCCACGAGACATGAAGGGCGCGTTGGATGCGGCCGGGAAACTCCCTCGAAACCAGTTTCGGGCTGATCTGGATGCCGCTGTAACGCGCCGGCTTCACCCACTTCGGCAACGACCAGTCTTCGCCCTCCACGGTGTGGTTGGTCTCGTCCCAAATGTGGAAGAAGTAGTTCGTGGCAAAGAGCGTGGCCGCCTTCCGATCGAAGTCACTGTTTGGCGCGCCGCTCACGTGCAGCGCAACCAGCGGCGCCAGCAGTAGTGCGGCGAGCAGTGTGAGAGTGGGTTTCATGGGGATGTGTTTGTTGTTATTTGAGTATGATTCGGAAGCCGACCGCATAGCTGCAAGGAAGTGATTCAGGCCGTTTTATCGTCAACCCTGCGGTCGAGCGGGACCATTTTAAGGTTTCGCTGCTTCCCAGAAGAGCGATGCTCGTGATCTGTTCTTTCAGCGGACCGCCGGTGCCCAGTGTCTTGATCAAGATGTCTTCGGTTGGCGGGGCCAGAACAAAGGCGTAGAGGTGGCCATCCTTGGTCGTAAAACGGATGTCTGCCGCGCTATACGGCTCCAGATTTTCTCCTTGCCGTTCATCTGAAATCTTCTTGGGTCCCTCTCCGTAAATCTTCCACGGGCGTGTGCCGTAGATGCCCTCGCCATTGATGGCCAACCAATCACCGATAGACCGCAGGATGGCAGCCTGATATTCAGGCAAGGTGCCGTCGCCGCGAAGGGCTATATTCATCAACACAAGGCCATTCTTGCTTACAGTATCGACAATGTTCCCGATCAATGCGGGCACAGGCACAATGGAACGAGCAGGTGTCCAATAGAACCAAGTACCCGATAACTTTCTGGTCCCCCATATCCATGGAGAGGGGCGAATGTCAGCCGCCATGCCACCCTCCAAATTTAAGGTAAAGCCACGGAGGTCCATGTTGCTGCCTTTATGACTCAGAACCACCTGCTGTTTGCCGCCATGCTTGGCCTTGTCTCGATTGATATACTCTGAG
>CAIWHP010000130.1 GCA_903912445.1 uncultured Lentisphaerota bacterium | reverse complement strand
CCGCCGGGTAAAATAGCAAGACACAACCCCCGCCATCCGCTAGCATGCTGGCGTTCAAAATTCAGCCGGTCTTCCGGGCGGGAGAAGAAAATGAAACTGCACAGGCTCATGATCGCGGGTTTGGCGGCGGTGCTGTGGACGGCGGGCTGCGCGACGCCGCCGCCGGCGCCCGCGCCGCAGCGGTTCGCGTGGGTGACGGGGCTGAAGGCCGACAAGGCCGCGCAGTACAAGGCGCTGCACGCCCAGTGCTGGCCCGGCGTGCTCGCGCGCCTCAAGGCGAACCACATCCAGAATTACTCGATCTACCTCAAGGAGATCGCGGGCCAGCAGCTCCTGTTCAGCTACCTTGAATACACCGGGGCGGACTTCGCCGCCGACATGCAGAAGATGGCGGCCGACCCCGAGACGCAGCGCTGGTGGCGCGAGACCGATCCCTGCCAGCAGCCGCTGCCCGAGGCCGCCGCAAAGCTCAAGATCTGGGACGACCTCGAGGACGTGTTCTACTTCCCCGGCGACCTGCGGCCCGGCACGCCGGGCGTCCGCTACGGCATGCTCACCGGCCTGCTGCCGGAGAAGGAGGCGTGGTACCGCACGCTGCACGCCACGCCGTGGCGCGGCGTCAACGCGCAGCTCCGCGGCAGCCACATCCGCAACTACAGCATCTTCCTCAAGGAGATCGCCGGGAAGCTCTACCTGTTCAGCTACTTCGAATACACCGGCAAGGATTTCGAGGGCGACATGGGCACGATGGCAAAGGACGCCACCACGCAGCGCTGGTGGAAACAGACCGACGCCTGCCAGCTGCCGCTGCCCGGGGCCGCGGCCAAGGGCAAGATCTGGGACGGCACGGAAGAAGTCTTCCACTGCGAGTGACGCGTTTGAAGAACCAAAGGTGACAAGGCGAACATCGAACAATGAACATCCAACACCGAACATCGAAGGCCGGACAGGTGCGCCTGTAGGCTCAATTCAGCGCATGCAAAAACGGCGTTCATTAATTCTCTGGAGTTTGGCAGGGCTTGGAACTTTGCTCACCGTTTACATCGTGTCGTGTTACATTTTTATTCTCTACCATATTGTTGGGGGTAGAACTGAAAAAAGCACCTTCACGACTGTTTATCTGTACTTGGGCGACACACAAGCGAACCGCCGGTTGATGAGTTTTTATAGCCCGTTGCGAAGTTTGCCAATTTTTGACATGGAAGTTTACTGGGCGAAACAGCCATGAACATCGAACAAAATTCCTGCTTCGATGTTGAATGTTCGATGTTCGGTGTTCGATGTTCGAATTCTTCCTTACAAGCGGAGGGCACATGAACGAAACGGTGAAATTTGGGGCGTTGGACATGGCGACGCTGATCGTCTACCTCGTCGGCGTGGTCGCCTTCGGCCTGTTCATGGGCTGGCGGCAGCGCAAGCGCTCGCAGACCGGCGAGGGCTACTTCCTCGCGGGCCATTCGCTCAGCTGGCTGACGATCGGCCTCGCGCTGTTCTCAACGAACATTTCCGCACTGCACCTCGTCTCGCTTGCGCAGCAGGGCTACATCAACGGCCTCGTCTTCGGCAACTTCGAGTGGATGGCGGCGTTCGCGCTGATCGCGCTGGCCTTCTTCTTCGTGCCGTTCTACATCAAGACGCGCGTGCCGACGCTGCCGGATTTTCTCCAGCGCCGCTACGGCCAGGGGTGCCGTGACTTCCTCGCGGTCATCTCCATCTTCAACGCGATCTTCATCCACATCGGCTTCTCGCTCTACGCGGGTTCGCTGATCCTGCACGCGCTGTTCGGCATTGATGTTTGGGTCTCGGTCATCACCATCACCGTGCTCACCGGTCTCTACGCCGCGGTCGGCGGCCTGACCGCCGTCGTCATGACCGAGAGCGTCGGCACCATCGTGCTGCTCATCGGCTCGATCCTCATCACCATCTTCGGCATCGTCAAATGCGGCGGCTTCCACGACATGCTCCGGCTGATCGGCGAGGCCGCCAAGACCAATCCCTCCGCCACGCTCTCCGTGTTGCGCCCCGCCGGCGACCCCTCCGGCATGCCGTGGTTCTCCATGATGCTCGGCTACCCCGTCATCAGCATCTGGTACTGGTGCGCCGACCAGACGATTGTCCAGCGCGTCCTCGGCGCCAAGAGCGAAAGCGACGCGCGCAACGGCGCCCTCTTCGCCGGCTTCATCAAGATTCTCCCGGTGTTCGTCTTTGTGCTGCCCGGCTTGATCTACCTCGGCCTCACCTATCAGCACCCCGTCGCCAAGACCGAAGAAGTGTATGCGACGATGATCCAGGACCTGCTCCCGCTCGGCCTGCGCGGCGTGATCGCGGCCGCGCTGCTCGCCGCGCTGATGGGCCCGATCTCCGGCTCGCTCAACTCGATGGCGACGCTGTTCAGCTACGACCTCTACCGCCGCATCCGCCCGCAGGCCTCCGAGCGCGAGACGATCCACGTCGGCCGTATCGCCACGCTCGTCGGCATCCTCATCGCCATCGCCTGGACGCCGCTCGTCGCCAACTTCAAGACGATCTTCGACGGCGTCAGCATGATGCTCTGCTTCATCGCGCCGCCGGTCTCGACGGTTTTCTTCTGGGGCATCTTCTGGCGCGGTGCCTCCTACCGCGGCGCGCTCGCCGCGCTCTGGGGCGGCTTCGTCATCTGCATCATCACCTTCCTCACGCTCTACGCTCCGATGGACTGGGCCAAGGGCGTCGGCGGCAGCTTCGGCGCGCACTGGTTGAACCTGCTGACGTGGTTCGATGTCGCTGTCGTGAAGGGCTACTACATCAACTACATGGTGATGTCGTTCGTCCTGTTCATCGTCTGCAGCATCATCCTGCACATCGTCTCGCGCCTCAAACCCGACGCGCCCGACGCCGCGCGCGCAGCACTGACGTGGGAGCATCCGCTCTCCGCGCTGGAGGGCGCGTGGCAGGGCGCGCGCGACTTCCGCCTTTGGGCCGGCGTCCTCTTCTGCACGATGGTCGTGCTCTACATCATCTTCCGGTGAGCCAAATGCGGAACGTTGGAGAACAAACCTCCGTGGAGTGCGCAAGCTCGCTTGCGCCTTGTCCGGCGGAGCTTGTTCCGCCATGGTCGTTGAATTTCCCGTCTGGTTTATGGCGCGCCGCAAGCTGCGCAGCCGCAGGCGAGACGGGCGCAGCCAACCTTGCGCACTCCAAGATGTCGGAGTTTTCCAAGCCTTGGAAAACCAACCCATGATTTTTTCCAAGACTTGGAAAAACAGTGTTTTCAGTTTCCAAGGCTTGGAAAAGTTGAACAGCAAGAGGAAAAAGTGATGAACATGAAACAGATCGTCATGACCTTGGTGGCAGCTACGCTGCTGGGTGCGGGCTGCAGCGGGCTGCAGCCTGCCGTAGCGGCCAAACCGGCGCCGGACCTGATGCAGCCCGACCCGGCGGCGCTGAAGAAGTGGCAGGACATGCGCTTCGGCATGTTCATCCATTGGGGACCAGTCAGCCTGACCGGCTATGAAATCGGCTGGTCGCGCGGCGCGCAGACGCCGATCGAGAAGTACGACAACCTCTTCAAGGAATTCAACCCGACCAAGTTCAACGCCAACGAGTGGGCGAGCATCGCGAAGGCGGCGGGCATGAAGTATGTGGTGCTGACGACAAAGCATCACGACGGGTTCTGTCTCTTCGCGACGAAGGAGACCGACTACAACATCATGCATTCGCCCTTCAAGCGCGACGTGACGAAGGAACTTGCCGACGCCTGCCGCAAGCAGGGCATCGCCTTCGGCACCTACTATTCCACGTGCGACTGGCATCACCCCGGCTTCCCGCTGACCAGCCCCGGCGGCAAGGTGAAGCGCGAGAAATCCGACATCGATGAGTACAACCGCTATCTGCTCGCGCAGATCAAGGAACTCATCACCCAGTGCGGGCCGCTCGTCACCATCTGGAACGATGTGCCGCAGATGTTCAAGGGCCGCGGCACGAACACGATCAAGATGGTGCGCGAGTTGCAGCCGGATATCCTGATCAACAACCGCACCGGCGATGGCGGCGACTACGACACGCCGGAGCAACGCATCGGCGGCTTCAACATGGAGCGGCCGTGGGAATCGTGCATGACCGTCTCGAAGCACAACGCGTGGGCCTGGGGCGGTGCGCAGGATGGCGTGAAGCCTTTCTCCGCGTGCCTGCTGATGCTGGTCCGCGGCGCGGGCGGCGACGGCAACGTGCTGCTCAACGTCGGCCCGCGGCCCGACGGCGTAATTGATCCCGAGCAGGCCGGCCTCCTCAAACAGATGGGCGACTGGTTGGCGAAATACGGCGAGAGCATCTACACAACTCGCGGCGGCCCCTATAAGCCCAGCAAGAGCGCCGTCAGCACGCGCAAGGGCAACACGATCTATATCCACATCACGGCCTGGCCGGAAGAGACGCTGAAGTTGCCGCCCCTGCCCGCGAAGATCGTCAAGAGCAGCGCGCTCACCGGCGGCGAGGCGACCGTGAAGCAGACCGAAACCGGCGTCGAAATTTCCGTCCCAACCGCCAGCCGGCAGGAAATCGACACCATCGTCGCGCTCGAACTCGACAAGCCCGCGATCGAGATCGCGCCGATCGCCGTCAGCGCCGCCGGCGAATCGCTGACGACGAAGAAAAAAGCCAAGGCGTCCAACGTCTATCAGAACGACAAACGCTACGGCGCGGACAAAGCCGTGGACGGCGAAGACGAGACGCGCTGGGCCACCGATGGCAGTGCCAAGCAGTGCTGGCTCGAAGTGGATCTCGGCAAGGAGGAAACCTTCGACCGCGCCATCCTCCAAGAATGCGTGCAATTCGGCGTACGCGTGAAGTCCTTTGAACTCCAGAGCAAAGACGGCAAGGACTGGCAGACCTTCTTCAAGGGCAACGGCATCGGCCAGAAACTGGAAGTGAAATTCGAACCCGTCACCGCGCGCCACGTCCGCCTCGCCATCGAAGGCGAAAAAGGCCCGAGCATCTTCGAGTTCGAGCTCTTCGCGCCGAAGAAAAAATAGCACGGTGGAAAACTCCGTTGATGGGACATGATGGACGCCATGGACATAAGGACGCAGCAAGCCCCGGCACCTGACGCACTTTGCGGAAGAGCGGGCGGTCTCGCAAGCTGCGGCTGGGCTTGGGCTGGGTGGGCCGCACGCTCACGAGTGCGGCTACGGTTTCCGCCCGTAGCCGCGTTCGTCAGAACGCGGCCCACCCCAACCGAGCCACACAGCCTTGCCTCGGCGCTTTTTGTGGGCGGGGTTTCCAACCCCGCGAGCCCAGTTCGACAGGAACTCTTTCGCGGGGTTGGAAACCCCGCCCACAAGCATCTTTTATTCGCAACCGCACTGTTTCTTTTCGTCAGTCTCTGCCGCGCGGGCGACTGGCCGACAATGCTCGGGCCGACGTACGACATGCACAGCACGGAGACGAACCTGCTGCGCGAGTTTCCCGCGGGCGGACCGCGCCTCGTCTGGTCGGTGCCGAAAGGCGATGGCTACGCCGGGCCCGCCATCGCGGGCGGCAAGCTGGTACTCTTCCATCGGCTCGATGACCAGGCTGTCGTGGACTGCATGGACGCGCAGGACGGCAAGCAACTCTGGCGCTTCAGCATGCCCAGCGCCTATCGCGACCGCTACGGCTATAACCATGGCCCGCGGTGCAGCCCGGTAATTTCCGGCGACGCGGTCCTCACCTATGGGGCCGATGGCCAGCTGCACTGCCTTGAACTGGCGAGCGGCGCGGTGCGCTGGCAACACGATGTGCTGAAGGAATTCAAGGTGAAGCAGAATTTCTTCGGCGTCGGTTCCGCGCCGCTGGTCATGGAAGGCAAGGTGATCGTCAACGTCGGCGCGTCGGAGGCGTCCGTCGTCGCCTTCGATGTACGCACTGGCAAGGTGGCCTGGAGCGCCGCTGACGCATGGGGACCAAGCTACGCGACGCCGGTGATCGCCACGCTGCACGGCCAACGTCGCGTGCTCGTTTTCGCGGGCGGTGAAAGCGAACCGCCGACCGGAGGACTGCTGATCCTCGAACCCGACACCGGCAAGATCACCGGACGTTTCCCGTGGCGGGGCAAGCGCTACGAGTCGGTCAATGGCTCTGCACCAGTCGTCATCGGCAACCAGGTGCTCGTTTCCGAGTGCTATGGCGCAGGCGGTGTGCTGCTCGACGTGGATAAATCCGGCGCCTGCAAGCCCATTTGGACGAACAAAAACTTCGGCACGCACTTCATGCTCGCCGTCGAGAAGGGCGGCACCCTCTATGGCGTGGATGGTCACGGACCCGGCGATGCATTCCTCGTCGCCGTGGATTTGAAGACCGGCCGCGACCTCTGGCGCGAAAAACCGATGTGGCCGGACACGGTGCAGTCACCGACCGGTCCGCGTGCCATCACCACCGGCGCAGCGCGTGCCTCGCTGCTGCTGCTGGCTGACGGCCGCTGCCTGTGCCTCGGCGAATACGGCGATTTGCTCTGGCTCGACCTGAACCCGCGCGCCTATCGCGAGCTCGGCCGCGTACACCTGTTCCTCGCCGGCGATGCATGGACGCCACCAGCGCTCGCCAACGGGCTGCTTTACATCTGCCAGAACAAGCGCGACGCCATTCACAGCACCCCTCCCCGGTTGCTGTGCTTTGATCTGCGCGCCGCCACACCGGAGAAAAAACCATGACCTCACGCGAACGCATCCTTGCGGCCATCGAGCATCGGCAGCCCGATCGCGTCCCCGTGGATTTCGGCGCGACCGCCAGTTCCGGCATCTCCGCCATCGCCTACGGCCAGCTCAAGCGGCACCTCGGCCTCACGAGCGGACACACGCGCGTCTACGACGTGGTCCAGCAGCTCGCGCAGCCCGAGGACGTCATCCTCGACCGCTTCGCGATTGATGTGGTCGATGTCGGCCGCACGTTCAACACGCGCGGCAGCGACTGGTACGACATCCAGCTCGCCGATGGACAGCCCGCGCAGTATCCGGTCTGGTTCCGGCCCGAGCGCCAGCCCGACGGCTCGTTCATCGCGCGCCACCGCGACGGCACCGACATCGCGCACATGCCCGCCGGCGGCACGTTCTATGACCAGAGCTGCTTCCCGTACCTCGACGGTTATCCGGCCGATTACTCCGGTCTCCGCGACGTGATGGGCAAGGTGCTCTGGTCCGCCTTTGCGCACAGCCCGTGGGATCACGCCGGCGAAGCGGATTTCTGGCAGCAACTGCGTCAGCGCGCCATCGCGCTCCGCCAAGAGACGGACCGCGCCATCCTGATGGCGTGCGGCTGCAATCTGTTCGAGTGGGGCACATTCCTGCGCCGGCTGGATAATTTCCTGATGGATACCTACGCCGAGCAGGACGAGGTGGAACGTATGCTGGACGCCTTGATGGAGGTCCATCTGGCCGGGCTGGCGAAGATTTGCGAAGCCGTCGGCGACGTGGTGGACATCCTGAAGTTTGGCGACGATCTCGGCATGGACAGCGGCCCGTTCATGGCGCCGGAGGTCTACCGCAAGCTGTTCAAGCCGCGCCACGCGCAGCTGTGCGCGTTTGCCCACAAGCACTCCACGGCAAAAACGATGCTGCACTCGTGCGGCTCGATTTACGCGTTGCTGCCCGACCTGATCGAGGCCGGCTACGACGTGATCAACCCCATCCAGACCACCTGCCGCGACATGGAGCCGGAAAAGCTCAAGCGCGAGTTCGGCCGCGACGTCTGCTTCTGGGGAGCCGGCTGCGATACGCGCACGATCCTCAACCGTGCCACGCCGGCGCAGGTGAAGGAACACGTGAAACAGCGATTGGGAATTTTTGCGCCCGGCGGCGGCTTCATCTGCAACACCGTCCACAACATCCTGCCGGAAGTCCCGCCGCAGAACATCGTCGCGATGTTCGAGGCCATCGCCGAATTCAATGCGTGACCAAGCCACCCGGCACAGCCGCGGAGCACCGGCCCGCGCCATCACAAGGTAAAGGCGTTCTGGTCGCGACCGAGGGGGGACTGCTCATGGGTCGGGGCACTACCATTCCTGAGGCGACTCCACGCCCAGACCGTACCCCAGATGAGCGCTCCGCTCACCAGGACAAAGAGGCTCCAGATCAGCAATTCGCGAAAGCGACGGTGGTTCAGCACGCTCCGCCGGCGGCGCTCCCGATGCTTTTCACGCTCGGCGGCCGGTGGCCGCGCGGGCACCTCGGGGCTCGCGCTCAGCTCCACCGCCGGCGGCTTCTCCCCGCGCGTTTCCCGCGGCCGAAACTCCCGGGTAACTGGATCGTACACCATGGACATAATTTTATTCCCGCACCGCCGCCGGATTTTTATCGGATGGACAGGCGCAAATCAAAGCAATTCACTTTTACGTTAACGCTTGCCATGGAGGCCTCCTTCGGGGGACACATGGCGCGCCAGATGAAACGCCGCATCCAATCCCGCGTGCCGGGCCCCTTCGCCGGGGCCTCCGTGCTCGCTTTTCTCGTCCGCCGTTTCCCCTATCATGATGCGGCAGGCTGGACCGAGCGCCTGGCGCAGCGCCGTGTCCAGGTCGGCGGCCGGCCAGCGGACGGGGCGCAGCTGCTGGCGCTGGACGACGTCGTCGAGTATCTCGCCGACGACATCCCCGAACCGCGCGTCAACCTCGAGGTGACGGTGGTCTTCGAGGATGACGAAATGTTGGTGGTCAACAAGCCGCCAAACCTGCCGTGCCATCCCAGCGGACGCTACTTCCACCACACGCTCTGGGCCGTGCTGAAGACAAGTTTCGGCCTGGAGCAGCCGCTGCTGGTCAACCGGCTCGACCGAGAAACCTCTGGCCTGACCATCGTGGCGAAAACCGCCGGGGCGGGCAAACTACTCAACGCCGAATTCAGTGCGCGCCGCGTCGAAAAGAAATACCTCGTGCTGGTCGAAGGCGTCTTCCCGGCGCGCGTCGAGGCCCGCGGCCTGCTGGTGCCGGACGCGGACTCGCCGGTGCGGAAGAAATTGAAATTTGTCGCCGCTGCGGCGGCGCCGGAGGGCCAGGCGAGCCAATGGGCCGAGACGGTTTTCCAAGGGTTGGAAACCGTGCCCCCCGCTTTTTCCAAACCTGGAAAACCCACCGGCCCGATCAGCCTGGTCGAGGCCACGCCGATGACCGGCCGCCTGCACCAGCTCCGTGCGACGCTGCAAGCCCTCGGCTACCCTGTCGTCGGCGACAAGCTCTACGGCCACGACCCCGCCCTGTTCATCCGCTTCTGCCAGGATCAACTGACCGACGAGGATCGCGCCTTGCTGCGGCTGGACCGGCAGGCGCTCCATGCCTCCAAGCTGCGCATCCAGCATCCGCGCACACAACAAATGATGGACCTGGAAGCGCCGCTGCCCGCCGACATGGCGGCGCTGCTGTCCTCCCTGCGCAGTGGGCCTCAAGAGCAGCAGGAACCGTAGGGGCGCCACGTACGGCGCCCTCTCTTGTTAGAATATCGGGGCCGTACTCGTTGGGCGCAAAAAGAGCCGTTAGCGGGGCGCCAGCAACTCGTCCAGCGCCGCAGGCGTGATGCCGGCGAGGCCGGGCAAGGTGAAGTCGGCCTTGTGCAGGCGCGGCGCGGCATAGCTGGTTTCCACGCCGGCCACGCGCAGACCCGCGCCCTTCGCGGCCTCGATGCCCCACGGCGAATCCTCGATCGCCAGCGTGTGCAGCGGCCGCAGGTGGCGCTGCGGATGCGCCAGCCAAAGTTTTTCGAGGGCGAGGCGGTAGCAGGTGGGGTCGGGCTTGCTGACGGCCACTTCGTCGGTGGTGACGATGGCATCGAACACGTCCAAGCTCCGGACCTTGTGCAGGATCGTGACCACGTCGCGATGGGTGGCGCCGGTGCAGAGGGCCCGCGGCACATCCTGCGCCTTGAGCGCGGCGAGCAGCTCCACCGCGCCGGGGAAAGGTTCGATACCGCGCTCCTCGATCAACTGCGTGAAGGCGACGGCCTTCGCGTCCACCAGCCGCTGTAATTCCGTCTGCTCCAACGGACGATGCGCCACCTGGAAGCGATGCTTGAACACGCCGCGATCATCGAAGCCGAGGTAGTGCTCCTCATATTCCACCTGCGACAGTTCCAGCCCCAGCGGGGCGAGCACGGCATTGATCGCCAGCTGGTGAAACGGCTCGGAGTCCACCAGCACGCCGTCGAAGTCGAAGATCACTGCGTCGAGGTTCTTCATAGGTGGGCGCATCATCAATTCCCCTGCGCCTTCCGTCAAGCCTTGCCCGGCAGAAAAAACTCACCACAGAGGCCGCAGAGTCGGTCGGAGATCACAGAGAAAATCCTCCGCGAACCTCTCCTTCCCTCTGTGGCATCTGTGGTTCAGCTGCGTTTGCTCTGCAAAAGCTCCACGACCTCGGCGTCCGCGACCTGATCAAAGTGGCGGTAGAACTGGCCGACGGCCATGAAGCCTTCCGGCGCGTCGAGGCAGACCGTCTCGTCGGCTAGCGCAGCGACCTTTTCCAGCGTATCCGGCGGTGCGACCGGCACGGCAACGATGAGGCGTGCCGGCCGGCGCGCCCGCAGCACGTGCAACGCCGCAAGCATCGTCGCACCGGTGGCGAGGCCGTCGTCGGTGACGATGACGATGCGTCCGGCGGGATCGTGCGCCGCGCGCCCTGCGGAAAAAAGCTGGCGCCGGCGGCGCAGTTCAGCCAGCTGGTCAGCCGCCTCGCGCTCGAGATAAGCGGGAGCGTCGTGACGCCAGCATGGATCGTTCAGAAAGATCTGCCCGCTTTCGTCGATCGCGCCGATGGCCACTTCCGGTTCGCCCGGCGCGCCGAGCTTGTGGGTCAGCACCACATCCACCTCGCCCGCCAGCCGCGCGGCGATGCGCGCGGCCAGCACGACGCCGCCGCGCGGAATGCCAAGCACGAGCGGCCGCTGGCCACGGTAGGACTCCAGCTTGTCGGCCAGCTTGTCCGCGGCTTCAACTCGATCCCTGAACATCATCTGCATCACCCTTTCACACAGGCCAGCGGGATGAGTTTGGCGACCTGGCGCGACAGCCCGGCCGCTTGCGTCACCGCCACCACGCGGTCGACATCCTTGTAGGCACCGGGCGCCTCCTCGGCGATGCCGCGATAGGAACTCGTGCGGATCTCGATGCCACGGTGGGCCAGGTCGTCCATCACGGCGCGGCCCTGCCACCGCTTGAGCGCCTGCGTCCGGCTCATCGCCCGGCCCGCGCCGTGGCACGCCGATGAAAAAGCGTGGGTGGCGCTCTCCGTCGTGCCGGCGAGAATGTAACTCGCCGTGCCCATCGTGCCCCCGATCAACACCGGTTGCCCGACGGCGCGCAACTCCGGCGGCAATTCCGGGTGACCGGGGCCGAAGGCGCGCGTCGCACCCTTGCGGTGGACCCACAGCCGCTGCGGCCGGCCGTCCACGGCGACCTCCTCCTGCTTGCAGGTGTTGTGCGAGACGTCATAGAGCAACTCCATGTCCACCCCGCGGAAGACCTCGTGCCACGTCCGCCGCACCAGTTCCAGCAGGATCTGCCGGTTCGCCAGCGCGCAGTTGATCGCCGCGCTCATCGCGCCGAGGTAGGCGCGGCCTTCGTCGGAATGGATGGGCGCGCAGGCCAGTTCGCGGTCGGGCAGTGCGATGCCGTGCCGCGCGGCGGCGGCGACCATGCGCTTGGAAAAATCAGTGGCCACCTGGTGCCCCAGCCCGCGCGAGCCGCAGTGGAGACTGACCGCGACCTCGCCCACGCGCAGGCCGTAAGCCGCGGCGATTTTCTCATCATAGATTTCGACGATTTCCTGCAGTTCCAGGTAGTGATTGCCCGAACCCAGCGTGCCCATCTCGTCGAACTGGCGGCTCTTGGCATTCTGCGAAACCTGCGCCGGCTCGGCCTCGGCGATGCAGCCGTGGTTTTCGATGCGCGCGAGGTCGCGTGCCGTGCCGAAGCCGCGCTGCACCGCCCACGCCGCGCCGCCCGTCAACATGTCGTCGAGCTCCTTCGCATTTAGCTTGAGCGTACCGGTGCTGCCGACGCCGGCCGGGATGCGGGCGAGCAACAGGTTGGCCAGCTTCTCCAGCTTCGGCCGGATCTCGTCCACGTGCATCTTCGTCAGCGCCGTGCGAACGCCGCAGGAGATGTCGAAGCCGACGCCGCCGGCGGAGACCACCCCACCTTTGTGGGCGTCGAACGCCGCCACGCCGCCGATCGGGAAGCCGTAGCCCCAGTGCGCATCCGGCATGGTGAAGGCGGCGGTGACGATGCCCGGCAGGCTCGCCACGCCGGCGACCTGGTCGAGCACCTGGTCATCCATCTCGCGGATCAGCTGCTCGTCGGCAAAGAGCACGCCCGGCACCCGCATCGTGCCGTGCGGTTCCAGCACCCACTCCGTCGCATTCTTCTGCGTCAGTCGCGAGGTATCCATGTTCGGTCCTCATTATTAGTCCGCTATCAGTCAAGTTATTCGTCAACCAGCACGGGCCTACACGTCCACAACACATTGCGCCAGCCACGAACCATCGGCAAGCTGGCGGACCGCCAGGGCGTGATAGGTGGCGGCTTTGACTTCAACGGCGGGCTGATGCCGGGCGGGCTCTACGGTTTCGCCCCACGCGGTGGCGGTCAGTTTGCCCTCCGCGATCTGGATCTCGTAGCGGCTGAACAGCATCTTCCGCCGGTCCATCTCCAGCAGCAGCGCGCCGAGCCAGTCGAGCAGCAGCGCATCCAGCTCCGGCGCAGCACAGGCGATGGAGACCGGCACACGCGGGGCGACCTGCGCCGGGTCGGTGCTGACGGCGGTCAGCGCGAGCGCGCACTGCGCGAACGCGGCCGGCGGCGTCGCCCCGTAGCCGCGGATGCCGATATCGGCCTTGTGTTCAAAATGTTCCCAGTGCTTCACATTGCCACTCTTCAGCGTTCTCCATCCACCATCAACCATGTCCTGAAGATGATGCTTGAGGCAACAGGCCGGAAGCCAGTATAAAATCTCGCTCATGAGCAAATCCTCTCCAGTTTCGGCGGTGCTGCTGATCTCGTGCCCGGACCAGCGCGGGATCGTCAACGCGGTCACCGGCTTCCTGCTGCAGCATCACGGCAACATCCTCTACCTCGACCAGCACGTGGATCTGGAGCAGAACGTCTTCTTCATGCGCATCGAGTGGGAGGTCGCGGGCTTTTCGCTCAAGCGCGAGGAAATCCCCGGGGCCTTCCGGGCGCTGGCCGAGCAGTTCAGCATGAACTGGCGGCTGCACTTCTCCGATGTCGTCCAGCGCATCGCCGTCTTTGTCTCCAAGCAATCGCACTGCCTGTTCGACGTGCTCGGCCGCTTCGAGTCCGGCGAGTGGCCGGTCCAGATCCCGCTGGTCATCAGCAACCATCCCGACCTGGGCCCGCTGGTGCGCAACTTCGGCATCCGCTTCGAATACCTGCCGGTCTCGGCGGAGACGAAGGCCGTGCAGGAGCGGCGCGCGGTCGAACTGCTGCGCGAGCAGCAGGTGGACCTCGTCGTGCTCGCCCGCTACATGCAAATCCTCTCGCCCGTGCTGATCGATGCGCTCCCCCACCGCATCATCAACATCCACCACTCGTTCCTGCCTGCGTTCGTCGGCGCCAAGCCCTACCACGCCGCCTACGCGCGCGGCGTCAAGATCATCGGCGCGACCGGGCACTACGCCACGGCCGACCTCGACCAGGGGCCGATCATCGCGCAGGACATCATCCGCGTCAGCCACAAGGACAGCGTCGAGGAGCTCGTCCGCAAGGGGCAAGACCTCGAGAAGATCGTGCTCGCCCGCGCCGTCTGGCTGCACCTGCAGCACAAGCTGCTCGTCCACGGCAACAAGACCGTGATCTTCGACTGACCGCCGGCCGCGCCCGCTCCCTTGACTTGCCGGCCAGCGGCCTCTAATCTCGCCGCGCTATTTGCATTGGAAAGGTACTCATCATGGAACACGGACCGAAAGAAAATGAATTCCGGCAGCAGCGGCTGCTCAACCTCCAGAAGCTGCAGGAGTTCGGCCAGACGCCGTTCGGCGCCGCGTTCGAGCGCACGGGCACGGTCGCGGCAACGCTCGCCGACTTTGCCGAGAACAAGGCCGTGCGCCTCGCTGGCCGCGTCGTCTCCAAGCGCCAGATGGGCAAGAGCATCTTCGCCCACATCCAGGACGGCCCCGACCGCCTCCAGATCTATGTGAAGAAGGACGCCGTCGGCGAGGCCGCCTTCGCCGCGTTCGAGTTCATCGACCTCGGCGACCACGTCGGCGTCGCAGGCCCGCTGTTCGTCACGCGGACCGGCGAGAAATCGGTCAAGGCCGAGCAGTGGACCCTGCTCTCCAAGGCGCTGCTGCCGCTGCCGGAAAAGTGGCACGGCCTCCAGGACGTCGAAATCCGCTACCGCCAGCGCTACCTCGACCTGATCGCCAACCCCGAGGTGCGCCAGCTCTTCGACCGCCGCACGCGCATCATCGCCGAGATGCGCGCCTTCCTCACCGGCCGCGGCTTTGCGGAGGTCGAGACGCCGATGATCCAGGCGATGGCCGGCGGCGCCGCCGCCAACCCGTTCAAGACCCGCTACGAAGCCCTGAGCGCCGACATGTTCCTGCGCATCGCGCCCGAGCTCTACCTCAAGCGCCTGCTCGTCGGCGGCTACGACAAGGTCTTCGAACTGAACCGCAACTTCCGCAACGAGGGCCTCGACCGCTCGCACAACCCCGAGTTCACGATGGTCGAAATCTACGAGGCCTACGGCGACTGCCGCAGCATGATGCGGCTGGTCGAGAGCCTCGTCACCACCGTCGCCGAGAAGGTGCTGGGCACGCTGCAGGTCGGCGCGGGCGAACTGGCGGTCAACCTCGCCTCGCCGTGGCGCATCGTCACCTACCGCGAGCTGATCCTCGAGCGCGCCGGCGCCGACTGGTACGACCTGCCGCTGGAAACCGCCCGCGAACGCGCGCGCGGCTTCGGCCTCGATGTTCCCAAGGAATGGAACCGCGGCGAGATCACGCACGAGGTCTATGAGAAGCTCGTCGAGCGCACGCTGCTCAACCCCACGTTCGTCACACGCCTGCCGGTGGAGCTCGTCCCGCTCGCCAAGGCGTGCGCCGACGACCCGACGGTGGTGGACGTCTTCGAGCTCGTCGTCCGCGGCCGCGAGCTCGCGCCCGGCTACAGCGAGCTCAACGACCCCATCGAGCAGCGCAAGCGCTTCGAGGAACAGGCCAAGGGCGACGCCTCGAAAATGGACAACGACTTCATCGAAGCCCTCGAGCACGGCATGCCGCCCGCGGGTGGCATGGGCATCGGCATCGACCGCCTGATCATGGTGCTGACCGGCGCCGAGAGCATCCGCGACGTCGTCCTCTTCCCACAGCTCAAGCCGCGCGGGTGAGTCGATCCGGACAGGAAACGATGAAATGAAAAGAGCCGTCGTTTGCATGCTGTGCGCAGTTTTTTTGCTGGGCCTGACGCCCTCCGCCAAGGCCGACGATCCGGGCTATTTCCTGTCATGGCAGCAGAAGAAAGATCTGCTGAATCTGGGCCGCATCCAGGACGCGGCCGGCACCTGGTACGACGTCTGGATTTGCCCCGGCTACACTCCGCCCGCGAGCTATTCGTGGAAACACCTCAAAATGGCGGGCGCCGACTTCCACGAATACATTGAAGCCAACAAGTACCACTCCCTGAAAGAAGGCAGCAAGGCGTGCTTCAACTGGGCGCTGCAGGAATGCGGCCTGGGGTTTACGGTCAAGGGGATTCCCCGGGCGTGGGGGGAAAACTTCTCCGTGGCCCGCACGCGCACCGAGCGCCGGGTCTTCGGCTGGTGGATGGCCTATCCTTGGGCCTTCTTGGAATCGACCGTGGAGACCGCCTTCCGTGGCGCGCTGGGCACCGTCGGCACCGCCGGCGGCATCGTCAGCGGCGTCGCCATTGTCCCTGCCTACCACGCGCTCGATTCCGCTGTCGCCGGGGTGTGGAACCTGGGCGTGAACACCATCGTCATCCCGGTCGTGGGCGTCACCTGGAACACGGTGATCGGTCCGCCCCTCGCGCTGGTCGGGCAGAAGCCGGCAGAGTCCCGCGTGGATGGCTTCTGGGTCACCATCGTCGCGCCCGACCGCGCGCCCGTCACGCGACAGCTGTCGCCGGAAGAAGCCCGGCTGCTCGGCCAGTGGGGCTTGCTGCTGCTCAAAGAAACCCAGCCGTTGGCGCAGCAGCAGCAGGCGCTCGACAAGCACGCGACCGAGCAGGAGGCCCAGCTGCGCCGCGCCCTCCTGTCCCTGCGGAACGAAACCGAGCAGAAGCGCGCCGAGCTGCGCCGTGAAAAAGCGGCGCTGGTCCAACAGCTGGCCACCACCAACGAGCAGGCCGCCGCCTTGCTGGGCCAGCGGGCGCTGCTGGCGACGGGCGGGAACGGCGAAGCCGAGGTGCGCCGCTATCTGGAAGGACTGCACGTGGCCAGCGGGGACATTGCCGGGATCCTGGCGCTGCTGCGAACCCATGCCGCGCCGCGAACCGTGGCACCCTCCCCCGTGCGCCCCAAGACGGACCCGCTCCAGCGCAGCGTGGACGTCATCGGCAAGTCGGCGGCCGATGCGTTGAAGTAAAAAGAGCACGCCTGCCTCTACGAAAAAACTCTGGGTTTCCAACCCTTGGAAAACCATCCAGTTGCGTTTCCAACCTTTGGAAAGTGTGTCCCGCGCTTGAAAGTGAACCGCGGTTCAGTTATCGTAGCTCCGTGAACAGGAGACACCCATGCCTAGAACTTGCGATGTGGATACGAAACTGAAAGCGCTGCGCGACTTCGTGCGGCGCGAGCGCCGGATGCCGGGCTACCGCGAAATGTTGCGGCTGTTCCGCTATCGCTCGAAAAACGCGGTCTTCGGCCTGCTGCGCCGCCTGACCGCCAGCGGCCACCTCACCAAAAATTCCGCCGGCAAGCTGCAGCCCTCCGGCCGGCTGACCGGCCAGGTCCGCCTGCTCGGCCTGGTGCAGGCGGGCTTTCCCTCGCCCGCCGAGGAGGAACTGCTCGACACCATGAGCCTCGACGAGTTCCTCATCCGCCGCCCGGAGGCGACGTTCCTGCTCAAGGTCACCGGCGACTCCATGCTCGATGCCGGCATCCATCCCGGCGACATGGTCCTCGTCGAGCGCGGCACCACGCCCAAACCCGGCGACATCGTCGTCGCCCAGGTGGACGACGAGTGGACGCTGAAATATTACAACAAGGACCGGGAAGGCGTCCGGCTCGATCCCGCCAACGTAAAATACACGACCATCCGCCCGAAGCGCTCGCTGACGCTGGGCGGCGTCGTCCGCGCCGTCGTCCGTAAATACGGAAATTAAGTTTCAAGTTGCATGTTTCAGGTTCCAAGTTGCGGCGACCAAAACGGGAAAGGAGTTCACCATGGCGACCATTCAAAAATTTGAGGATATCCAAGCTTGGCAGCAGGCGCGGGAATTGACGCGGCTCATTTATGCTGGCACACGGCAGGGCGCCTTTGCCAAGGATTACGGACTGCGCGATCAGGTACAGCGCGCGGCCGTTTCGGTCATGGCCAACATCGCCGAGGGCTTCGAGCGCGATGGCCGTCGCGAGTTCATCCAGTTCTTGTCGCAAGCCAAGGGATCCTGCGGCGAAGTCCGTTCCCACCTCTACGTGGCGCTCGACCAGCAATATCTCTCATCCGACGAGTTCCAGAGCCTAGCCGATATGGCTCTCGCCATCAGCCGGATGTTGTCCGGTCTGATGACCTATTTGCGGCAGTCAGAAAGGCGCGGTCGAAAATTCCCGGGCGATGACCTCCAACCTGTCACTTGAAACTTGCAACTTGCAACCTGCCGCCAGCAACCTGCGGCCCATCACGATTGACGGGTTTCCGCAGGCGATCATCCACTTCGATGGCGACGCCTTTTTCGCGTCGGTGGAGCAGGCGATTCATCCCGAGTGGAAGGGGCGGCCGCTGGTCACCGGGCAGTAGCGCGGCATCATCGCCTGTGCGAGCTACGAGGCCAAGGCGCTCGGCATCCAGCGCGGCGTCGCGCTGCACGTGGCGCAGCGGATGTGCCCCACCCTCGTCGTCGTGCCGAGCGACTACGAGACCTACAGCCTCTATTCCAAGCGGATGTTCGACATCGCGCGCCGGTTCACGCCCATGGTCGAGGAGCACTCGATCGACGAGGGCTTCGCCGACCTCACGGGCCTGCGCCGCCTCTACCACTGCTCCTACGAGGACATCGCGCGCCGGTTCCAGGCGGCGGCGCAGGCAGAGCTCGATATCGGCGTCTCGGTGGGGCTGAGCCTTTCCAAGAGCCTCGCCAAGCTGTGCTCGAAGTTCCGCAAGCCGCACGGCTTCACGGCCGTCGCCGGCTACCACATCCACCTGCTGCTTGCGCGCACGCCGCTGGCCAAGGTCTGGGGCTTCGGCCCGAACACCGTCGCGCTGCTGACGAAGCTGGGCCTGCACACCGCGCTCGATTTCGTCCGGCGCCCGGAGGCGTGGGCCGCGCAACTGCTGGGCAAGACCGGCCGCGAGCTGTGGAACGAGCTGCGCGGCACCTCCATCTACCCCGTCGTCACGGAGGAGAAGTCCGCGCGCTACACGGTCAGCAAGTGCAAGACCTTCACCGCGCCCTCGGCCGACCGCGAGTTCGTGCTCGCCAAGCTGCTGCGCAACATCGAGTCGGCCTGCATCAAGCTGCGCCGCCACCAGCTCCGCGCGCGGTCGCTCGTGGTCGTGCTGCGGCAGAAGGACTACAGCCAGGCCGGGCTCGAGGTGCGGCTCGCGCGCGCCACCGCCGCCACACAGGAGATCGCGCCCATCGCCGCCGCGCTCGGCGCGCGGCTCTACCGGCCGGGCGCCGAGTACCGCTCCACGATGATCGTGCTCGGCGGGCTCGAGGACGACCGCGAGCGCCAGCGCGAGTTGTTCGCCGACAACGCGCACCTCGACAAGCTCGAGCGCGCCTCCGCCGCGATCGACACGGTCAACGGGCAGTTCGGCAAGCACAAGCTCGGCCTGGGCAGCGCGCTCTACCTCGACCAGCACGCGGTGACCGCGCGCGACCTGCAGCCGTGGCGGAAACAGAACCTGCTGCCCGGCGAGACCGCGCGCCAGCACCTGCACCTCCCCCGCTGGGCCATCACCGTCTAAAGCACCGGCCCCATCGTCCGCGCCCTCGCCCTCGTTGTCGTCCTCGTTCTCGATTGGAGGGCTGGAGGGATGGAGTGCTGTCGGCCTACCTCCACGCACCCGGCACAACCGCGAAACCAAACCGAGGAAATGCACGGCAAACGGGAAGATAGACATCCACACGAGCCGCGAACGACCTCAAAGCAAAAAACAGCGCGGCTGCGCCACCGCCAAGACTGCACGCGAGCGAGAGGACTACTTTGCCGGCGCGGCTGCGCCCTGGAGACGGACGGGGAACTGCTCCCCCAGCCCCGCATCGGCAACACCCTCCAGCCCGTCAGCGGCCAGCTGCAGCCGCAAGGTAACGGCCCGGTCGTAGATGCTGTTGGGGTTTGGATTAGACTTATGGGCGCGCTGCCCTTCCAGCACGATCGCGTAAGCCACGGCGCCCGCCTTGTCGGGCTCGGCGTTGAAACGCAGCTCGCCCGTGAAGGCGCGCTTCTCACTGGGATCGTCCGGATTGATTACTTCGGCCCGCAGCAGCGTGTTCTTTTGTTCGGTGAAAACCAAACCGATGCGCTGCACCGAGGCGTTATACCCGGTCTTGCTGCCAACATAGCGCGTGCCCACAGCAGTGGCCTGGAGCAACTTTTGGCGCGCCGCAGCGCCGGCCTGCTGTCGTTGCTCCTCGGCTTGCAGACGTTGTGCGGCTTCCTTCCGGCTTTGCGCCTCGAACGCCAGCCGGGCCTGCTCCAGCCGCTCCTTGCGCACCTGCTCGGAGCGGGCCTGCAGCTCCGCGCGCGCCTTCCGTTCGCTTTCGTCCCGCTCCGCCTGGGCGAGGGTCTCGCGTTCCAGTTTTTCCAAGGCGGCTTTTTGGGACTGCTGTTCCTGCGCAGCCGCTGCCAGCGCCGCATGGGCCTCGGCGGTGCCCGCGACATAAGCGTGCGCGTTGAAAGCGTCGCGAGGCTTCCCGAAGGGCTGGGGTCCCAGCTGCAGCTGCGGCACGCCCAAGGTCCATTGGTCGATCAGGCGATGCGCCACAACGGAACCGTACAGCGCGCGCTTGCTGCCTTCGGCCTGCACCAGCTTCAGCAAAGTCACCTTGGGCGCACCGGTCACGGCACGTTCCGCCTGATAGAGATCCTCGGTGACCACGACGAGGGCCTTGAAGTTGACCTTGACGCTTTCGGGATTGATGGTGATCGGCTCCTGCTCCAGGCGCTGCAGCTTGCAGCAGGGCGGCAACGCGGCGGCGACGGCAGCCTGCACCTGTCGGGCAGGCGGCGCTTGGCGCAAACTCCGGCCGCACCCCGTCAGCACGGTAACAACGGCGAGCCCGACCGCCAGCGCACGAGGGAAAGAGGCGTAAATACGGATGGTCATGCTGCTTTTCTTGTCTGCGTTTTTCCGGGCCGGCCCGACGCCTTGCGTATTGAAAATAAATCCTGCATCGTCACACGGCGATCTGCAGGAAAGCTACATCCGGAGCGGTTGGCCCTGCAAGCCCGGAAGCGGCCGGCGCGGGTGGGCCCGGAGCTGAAAATAAAACCGGTCGAGCGCTTGCCCTTCAAAATCAGCTTGGCAGCGGCGGCGCGGACGCTATGCTCCCCGCTTTCAAACATCCGATGACAGGAGCCTGATGAACGCATTTGACTATCGCAAGGGCGCGTTATGCGCCGAGGACGTGGACGTGGCCGGACTGGCGGAGCGCTATAGCACGCCCCTCTTCGTGTACAGCCGCGCGCAGCTGCAGGCGCAGTTCGGCGCCCTGACGGAGGCCTTCGCCGCGGTGCAGCCGCTGATCTGCTACTCGGTCAAGACCAACTCCAACGCCGCGGTCATCAAGACCTTCGCGGCCGCGGGCGCCGGCGCCGACATCGTCTCCGGCGGCGAGCTCTGGCGCGCGCGCCGCGCCGGCATCCCGACGGACAGGATCGTCTTCGCCGGCGTCGGCAAGACCGCCGACGAGATCGAATACGCGCTCAAGGAAAACATCCGCTTCTTCACGGTCGAGTCCGAGCCGGAGCTGGAGCGGATCTCCGACATCGCGCGCCGCCTCGGCGTGACCGGCCGCGTCGCGCTGCGCGTCAATCCGGATGTGGACCCGCAGACGCACAAATACATCTCGACCGGCAAGAAGGAGAACAAGTTCGGGCTCGACCTCGCGCGCGCCGAGCAGGCCTATGCCCTGGCCGCGCGCCTGCCGTACCTCGAGGTGGTCGGCCTGCACATGCACATCGGCTCGCAGATCCTGACAAGCCACCCGTTCGTCGAGGCGGTGCACAAGATCGCGCCGCTCTGCCTGGCGCTCAAGCGCCTGTACCCGTCGTTCCGCTGCCTCGATATCGGCGGCGGCATCGGCATCCAGTACAAGCCGGAACAGCATCCGCTGGACCCGGCGGCGGTCGCCCGCGAGGTCGTGCCCCTGCTCCAGCCGCTGGGCCTGGAGATCGTCATGGAGCCGGGCCGCTTCCTCGTCGGCAACGCGGGCCTGCTCGTGGCGCGCGTGCAGTACGTGAAGGACAACCCGTTCAAGAAATTCGTCATCGTGGATGCCGCAATGAACGACCTGATCCGGCCGAGCCTCTACCAGGCACATCACGAAATCTGTGCTGTGCAGGAAACGGCGGAGCGGGTGTTGGGCGACGTCGTCGGCCCGATCTGCGAGTCCGGCGATTTCCTCGCGCAGGACCGTGAGCTGCCCGTGTTGCGGCAGGGCGACCTGCTCGCCGTGCGTAGCGCCGGCGCCTACGGCTTTGCGATGAGCTCGAACTACAACAGCCGCCCGCGCGCCGCCGAGGTCATGGTCAGCGGCAGCGAGCACCAGCTGATCCGCCGCCGCGAGACGTGGGAAGACCTCGTCGCCCAAGAACAGGTTTAACTTTTCCAAGCCTTGGAAATTTTCAGCGCGGCGGCTTGAGGACGTTGCGCGACAGGGCGATGCCTTCGATCTCCACCAGCAGGTCCGGCCGGCAGACGTCGGCGATCGCGTAGATCGTGGGCAGCTCGCCCAACCGTTCTTCGCAGATCGCGCGGACCCGGGCATAATCTTCCTGGCGCTTGATATAGACACGCGCCAGCCCCATCCCGGCCAAGGTGGTGCCCAGCCCCGGCAATCCATGGCGGGCCAGATTCTCCTCGGAGATCAACGCGGCGATGTTGTCCAAGGTCTCGCTGGCCTGTCCGGCCGCGTCGCCGATATGACGCGTTTCCTCCGCGGTGATGCTGGCGGTGCCGGAGATGAAAATCCGCGCGTAGTCGCCGCAGGTGACGGCCATGGCGCGCGCGAACTTGGGGCTCTTCCGGCCAAATTTTTGGGAATAGTCGAACGCCGAAATCTGCCGCGGATTTTCGAGAGGCACGGCCAGTACCTCCGGACGGTCGGTCGTCAGCGCGATGGCGCTCAACTCCAAGCCGAGCCCTTCCGTGCCGATGCCGGTGCTCGCCGGAAAGACTCCGGGCGGATGCCCGACCGGCAACCGGTCGCAGAGAAAATTGACGCCTTCGTATTCATCCGTGCGCGCGCGGTTCAATTCTTTGTAGCGTTGCGAAGCGCCTTCGTCCGCCACGATGCTGCCTTGATAGATCCAGGTGCGGAACACCTGGTCCAGGCGCACGTTCACGCCGGTCAGAAGTTCCTTCAGTTGCCGGAAAGCGGAGATGCCCTGCTCGTAGGCGTCGCCGGTGCAGCGCTGCGGCGCGAGCGCTGCGTGGGTCCACGTCACCCCGCTGTGCCGCGCCAGCACCAGCTGCTCGCTGACCCGCGTGATCTCGACGGTTTGGCGGCCGCTGCACAAGCCCATGGCCTCGATCTCGACCAGTTTCCCCTCGCACGGCGGCTGGGCAATGTAGCTGGTGGCCGGCAGATCTTTGCCGTAGAACTTGTGGATGATTTCGCGGCATTCGGCGATCAACGCCGGGTCGGGCAGAAACACCGCCTGCTGGACGATGGCGCCATGGGCGCCGTGCACGCTGATCACGGCCTCGATGGTGCGCAGCGCGTCATCGGTCTGTTCCGCCAGCGTCGTGCCGCGGCGCGGCACCGCGGCCGCAAACACATGCCGCACGTCGCTCCAGTCGGCCACCGAATAGCCGATCCCATGGTTGGAGAATTTCTGGATCGCCAGGCTGGGATCGAAGCCCTTGCCGGCGAGCGTCCCATAGGCGGAGACGTATTTCCCGGTATCCTGCAACGAACGCAAAACGAGACGGGTCTGGCCCACGCAGAATTCAGCGCCATATTCCAGCGCCACTTCCGACACCTTGAAGCCGAAAACGAACGTGCCGTTCGTGCTGCCGAGATCGCGGAGTTGGCAGCCGGCCGGTGTGAAGCGGATCTCGCAGTGCCGCCGGGAGATGGTGGGATCGTTGAGGACCACATCGTTTTCCGGATTGGATCCGACGACGGACTGGTCTTTGTTCAAGACGAATTCCCGCCCTTGGAGTGCGCCGCTCAAGACCAGGAGTTTTCCCTCCCGGGCGATGGCGGTGCTCGTCGTGGCAGGGGAAATATGGAGCGTTTGATCAAGCTGACTCTTGCCCGACTCACCCGCGGCACCTTGGCCCGTCTGTTTCGGTTGATCGGATCGCTGCTTAAACATTTTGTTCACCATGCTTCCCACTGTGACCATCCGAAGCTTCACTTTTCACGGCTGGTTATTTCCCCCGGAAACAACCGCTGAATTTGCACGTCCTGAGACTACCCATACCGGCCGGTCGATACAAGTCTGCGTGACGGTCGCATATCGAAAAAACGGCGCGACCAATCCGGGCCGGGGCGGGCTCGTGCACAGCCAGCGAAAAATGACATTGACGCTCCGCGCCTTTCTCGTGAACATGTTCCTATGCCTTTTCAAAATATGAAGCCACAGCAACCCACACGCCCGGTTCAAACGCGCCGTCAGTTCTTGAAACGCAGCAGCGCGGCGCTGCTCGCCCCCTTCATCGTCCCCGCGTCCGTGCTGGGGCGCGACGGTGCCGTCGCGCCGAGCGAGCGCATCACCATGGGCTTCATCGGGCTCGGCACACAGGGCGGCGGGCATCTCGTCGGCGGCGCGTGGACCTACCTCACGGGCGGCTTCCTCGGGCGCGACGGCGTGCAGGTGCAGGCGGTCTGCGACATCGTCCGCGCGAGACGCGCGTCCTATCAGCAGCGCGTCAACGCCTACTACGCCGAGAAGTTCGGCCAGCCCGGCTACCAGGCCTGCGCCGCCTACAACGACTTCCGCGAGCTGCTCGCGCGGCCCGACATCGACGCCGTGCTGATCGCCACGCCGGTGCACTGACACGCGCTGATGAGCGCGCTGGCCGCGCGCGCCGGCAAGGATGTCTATTGCGAGAAGCCCGTCAGCCTGACGCTTCAGGAGGGCCGCGCGATGGCCGAGGCCGTGCGGCGGCACGGGCGCATTTTCCAGGCGGGCACGCAGCAGCGCTCGTGCTACGGCGGCGTGTTCCGCAAGGCGTGCGCCTACGTCCGCAACGGCCGCATCGGCCAGCTCAAGGCGGTTTACGCGATGCTTGGCGGCGGCGGCTTCACGCCCACGCCGGAGCACACCGGCCGTGCGCAGAACATTCCGGAAGGCGTGGACTGGGATTTGTTCCTCGGCCCCGCGCCGCGGCTGCCGTACTTCGGCAACCTCAACGCGCATATGTTCGGCTGGGGCAGCATCCACTGGGGCCAGCACCACTACGACATCGTCCAGTGGGGCCTCGGGGCGGACGCCACCGGCCCGGTCGGGATCGGCTGGGAGGAGGGCAAGCCCGCCTACAAGTATGCCAGCGGCGTGACCGTCTACGGCTGCCCCTACCCCGGCGAACCGATCGGCGGCAGCGGCGGCGCCATCTTCGTCGGCACCGCAGGGCGCATCGCGGTGGACCGCGAACACCTCGCGTCCTATCCCGATTCCATTCTCAAGCAGCCGCTCGTGAAGGAGACCGTTCCGCTCTATCACTCCAGCGACCATGCAACGAATTTCCTGGAGTGCGTCCGCAGCCGCCGCCCGCCGATCTGCGACGCCGAGACCGCGCACCGCGCGATGAGCGTGATCCTCGTGGGCGGCATCGCTGAACAGCTCAACCGTCCCCTGCTATGGAACCCGCAGCTGGAAAGCTTTCCGGACGATGCGGCGGCGAACCGCCTGTGCTCGGTGGCCCTGCGCGCGCCGTGGGCGTTCTGAAGCTGTGGTTGTCCGCTTTGCGGTTGACAGCCCCGCGCCGAAGCGTTAGACGAGCCACATGGAGCCGCGCACAAAAAGGCGCGCCCGTGTTTCATCCGCCAACAACATCGAAAGCCGAGGAGCAGGCATGAGCAAAAAACAGCACGTCACCCGTCGCGAGTTCCTCCATCAATCCACGTCCGCGGCTGCCGGCCTGGTCGGTCTGTGCGCCTGCGGCGGCGTCTGCGGCAGCGCGCGGGCCGCCGTGGCGGGCAGCAAGTTCCAGCTCGACGGCTACTGCGGCGATTATTGCGGCGCCTGTCCCAACCTGGTGGCGAGCGAAGGCGCAACGAAGCACGCCGACATCAAATGCTACGGCTGCAAGCTGACCCGCCCCGGCGGAAAGAAGCCGGGCTGCAAGATCCGGGCCTGCGCCATCCAGAAAGGCGTGCAGCATTGTTCCGCGTGCAAGGACTATCCGTGCGCCAAGCTGCGGGCCTACCACACCGGCAGCAAGAGCAAGGTCAACAAGGAGAAGCCGGGCTACACGTGGCTGGCGGCCTACAACCTGGAACGGATCAAAGCCGGCGGCGCCGAAAAATGGCTGGCCGAACAGCGCACACGCTGGAGCTGCCCCAAGTGCCAGGCTCATTTTTCATGGAAGGATGAGACGTGCCCCAAGTGCCATGAACCCATCCTCTCGGCCGACCAGGAAGCCGAGCAGCTGACCCAGCACAAGCTGCCCGGCCTGTAGGCGAATAACACGCCTCAGCGTGTCTTGCCCGCGGCCCAGCGGAGGGCGCTGGGCAGCCAGCCTTCGAGTCCGGGCGTGCGCTCGGGATGCATGCAGAAGCAGATGACGCGGCCTGAGCCGAATTCGGTGGTGACAATCGCCGGCGTGAACGCCAGCGGATTCCGCCGCGACGTGCTGGCTTCGGGAGCTTCCCAATACAGCCCGACATGGTTGAAGCGGCGCGACTGCTTGGCCGCCTTCTTGCTGGGCTCGAGCACCGGGCCGCCTTCGAAGATCGCGTCCACCATCTTCCGATCGTCGCCGAGGACCGTCTGGGTCAGGCGGGTCATCTGCAACTTCACGGGCACCGGCTCCTTTTTAAGGCCATAGATGTTGGCCGGCTTCAGCGGCACCAGGCCCAGCCCGGTGGTGCCGTCGAGCGCGAGCGTGCAACCGGAGCAGATGCCCACATAGCCGCCGCCGGCGTGCACGAAATCCGTGATTGCCTTGCGTTCCACGGCGTCCGGGTTCAGCACGGCGGTATGGCTGTCGGCGTCGGCGACAACGAACACGTCGACATTCTTGAACTTCCCCAGCCGCAGGTCGTCGGGCCGCAGCGGCGTGACGCGGATGCCGGCGGCGATGGCCCACGGCTTGAGCAACTCCGGCAGGACGGCGCCGTTCACGCCGTGCGGTTGATAGACGCCGATATTCAACTCGCCACCGCGGCAGGACGCGAGGACCGCGCCACAGGCCAGCCCGGCGCAGAGCAGTTTGTGCAGAGGTATTTTCATGATGCCCCAGAAGATAATGAGCCCCGCGGCGAAAGCAATCTTTTGCTGCGCAGCGCCGGCGTTTTCCCGGCCTCGCAAAAACCCGGCCGCTTCGGGAACGCAGTCCGTACGCGCGGCGCCGCGCGCCGGCCAAGGCCCGGGGAAACGGTGCCCGGAGGGCGTTCCGGCCCTGAAAAACTGCACAGGAAAAACATTATTTTTTAAAAAGGGCTTTACACCGGGCACGCGCATCCGTATTGTCGCCGCGAACAAAACAAGTAACAAGCAGAGAGAAACAGAAATAGGTCTGTTAAGGATATGGAAAACGCTACCAAGGCAAGCTTGCAGAAGGAATATCAGTTGCACGACGGGGACACGGGTTCAGCCGAAGTGCAGGTGGCTCTCGTAAGCAAGCGCATCAAGGACCTGACTCAGCATCTGCAGAGTCACCAGAAGGACCACAGCTCGCGCCGTGGTCTGATCATCATGGTGAGCAAGCGCCGCCGGCTGCTGGATTACCTCAGCCATAAGGACGAAGCGCGCTATCAGAAGCTGATCGAGCGCCTCGGCCTGCGTCGGTAACCCGCCCGCCCGGTTCACGCCGGGCGCACGTTCCCCAAAACGACCCCAGCCGTCGCGGCCTAGCCGCCGCGGGGGCAGTGCGTTCCTCCTGCACAGGAGAAAGAAAAGAAAATGAGCAGTGAGATTCATTCCGTCGAAGTCGATGTCGGCGGCAAGAAGGTCAAGTTCGAATCCGGTCTTCTGGCCCGCCAGGCCGAAGGCTCCCTCACGGTGCAGATGGGCGACACGGTCGTCTTCTCGGCCGTGACCACCACCAAGACCCCCCGCGTCGGCGTGGATTATTTCCCGCTGCAGGTGGAGTACCGCGAAAAGTTTTACGCCGCCGGCCGTTTCCCGGGCGGTTATTTCAAGCGCGAGACCCGGCCGAGCGAGCGCGAGATCCTCATCGCCCGCATGACCGACCGCCCGCTGCGCCCGCTGTTCCCCGACGGCTACCGCAATGACGTGCAGATCGTCAACCACATGCTCTGCACCGACCAGGAGCACGAGTCCGACATCCTCAGCATCAACGCCGCCAGCGCGTCCGTCATGCTGACGGACATCCCGTACGCCGGCCCGATCGGCGCCGTGCGCGTCGGCCGCATCAACGGCAAGTTCATCCTGAACCCGACGATGAAAGAGATCGAGCTGAGCGACCTCAACCTGATCTACGCCGGCACGAAAGAGCTGCCGCTGATGATCGAGGGCGCCGCGCAGGAAATCACCGAAGTCGATATGATCGCCGCGATGCGCCTGGCGCACGAGGCCATCCAGCCGTTGATCCAGGCCCAGCACGAGCTGCGCCGCCTCTTCGGCATGCCGGCGAAGACCTTCGCCGACGTACCGGTGGACCAGACGCACCTCGCCAAGGCCCGGGAGCTCGGCGGCAAGGACCTGGAAGCCGCGCTGATGATCAATGGCAAGCTGGAACGCCAGGACGCCGTCATCGCCGTCAAGGACGCCCTGAAGACCAAGCTGGTCGCGGCGTTCCCGGAGATGAGCACCGAGCAGTTCTTCCAGCTGTTCGACGCGCTCGAGATCGATGCCACCCGCGAGATGGTGCTCACCAAGCACCACCGCATCGGCGGGCGCGGCATGGATGACCTGCGCGAGTTGAGCGGCCGCGTCAGCCTGCTGCCCCGCACGCACGGCTCGTCGCTGTTCACCCGCGGCGAGACGCAGGCGATGGCCACCGTCACGCTCGGCACGTCGAAGGACGTCCAGGAGATGGATGCCCTCGCCGGCGGCCCCAGCGAGAAGAAATTCTTCCTGCACTATAACTTCCCTCCGTTCAGCGTCGGCGAAGTGGGCCGCCTCGGCTTCACGGGCCGCCGCGAAATCGGCCACGGCGCGCTCGCGGAGCGCTCCCTCGCGCCGATGATGCCGAAGGAGTTCCCCTACACCGTCCGCGTCGTCTCCGAGATCATGGAGTCCAACGGCTCCAGCTCGATGGCGACCGTCTGCGCCGGCACGCTGGCGCTGCTCGATGCGGGCGTCCCGATGATCAAGCCCGTCGCGGGCATCTCGGTCGGCCTGTTCACCAGCGCCGATGGCAGCAAGTCCCAGCTCGTCACCGACATCCTCGGCGCCGAAGATCATTGCGGCGACATGGACTTCAAGGTGGCCGGCACGCGCGATGGCATCACCGGCTTCCATGTGGACCTGAAGCTCCGCGGCCTGAAGTGGGAGCTCGTCGAGGGCGCCTTCGCCCAGGCCCGCACCGCCCGCATCAAGCTGCTGGACTTCATCCAGTCGCTGATCGCCGAGCCGCGGCCCGACCTCTCGAAGCACGCGCCGCGGATCACGGTCATTCATATCAACCCCGAGAACATCGGCGCGCTGATCGGCCCCGGCGGCAAGAACATCCGCCGCATCACCGACGTCACCGGCACGCAGATCGACATCGAGGACGACGGCACCGTGCGCGTGTTCGCCACGAGCAAGGACGCGATGGAAGCCGCGGTCCGCGAGATCAACATGATCGCCGCCGAGGCGGAAGTCGGGAAGATCTACCGCGGCACCGTCACCGGCATCAAGGAATTCGGCGCCTTCGTCGAGATCCTGCCGGGCAAGGACGGCCTCGTGCACATCAGCGAGATGGCCGACCAGCGCATCCGCAGCGTCACCGACATCTGCAAGATCGGCGACCAGATGTGGGTCAAGTGCATCGACGTGGACGAGACCGGCCGCGTCCGCCTGAGCCGCAAGGCCGCCATGGCCGAGATGGACGCGCAGGCCAAGGCGGGTGGCGACACCCCGCCGGCGCTGCCCCAGTAATGCGGAGGCCTACGTGAGTGGAAAGGCGCAGAGATCTAACGGTCTTTGCGCCTTTTCCTTTTATCCACCCGAAGGGAATCATCATGCCGAAGGAAACTGCTGACGCCATGAAACAGCGCGCCGCGGAGATTCTCAAGCGGCTGCGCGTCGCCTACCCCGACGCCGGCTGCGAGCTGCAGCACTGGCAGACCCCCATGGAACTCGCCGTCGCCACGATCCTCTCCGCCCAGTGCACCGACAAGCGCGTCAACATGGTCACGCCCGTGCTGTTCAAGAAGTACCACAGCGCCGCCGACTTTGCCGCGACGCCGCAGGAGACGCTGGAGGCCGAAATCCGCTCGACCGGCTTTTTCCGCAACAAGGCCAAGAACATCCGCGCGCTCGCCGCGGTGGTGGTCGAAAAGTTCGGGGGAAAACTGCCCGGCGACCTTGAGACGCTCATCGACCTGCCTGGCATCGGCCGCAAGACCGCAAATCTCCTGATTGCAACCGTGTTCGGCCAGCCGGGCATCATCGTGGACACCCACTTCAAGCGCCTCTCCCAGCGCCTCGCCCTGACGAAAAACGACGATCCCGACAAGATCGAGTTCGACCTCAAGGCGATCCTGCCGGAAAACGTCTGGACCGACTGGTCGCACTGCATGGTCTTCCACGGCCGCCGCTGCTGCTACGCCCGCAAACCCGACTGCGCCCTCTGCCCCATCGCCACACTCTGCCCGTCGTGCGGGAAGTGCTGACGGAGAGGAAAGGGACGAGGGCCGGGTGTCGAGGGGCGAGTGGGCGGAAGCGGGTAAGGGATAAGATCCCGGCGGGCTTGTCCCTCCGCTGAATCAGTTGGGCTGCTCCGCCAGCACTCCACGCAAATACGCACATCACACTTCTTGTGGGCGGGGCTTCCAGCCCCGCGAGCCACGCCTAACGAAAACGCGGGGAAGCCCCGCCCACAATTCACTACGCCTTCATGCAGGCAAGCCGTGCTTGGCGCGCACTTCCCAGACGGACCGCGTACGGCCAGCCTTGCTATCGGCCAAGCCACACCCGATGACCTTGCGGACGTAGATCGCATCGTCCCTGGTCGCTTTGGCCGGCAATTTGACGATCAGGCGGTGCGCTTTTTCTTTTTTCCCGTGATAGTTGACGTATTCATATGGTTTCTCGCGGAAAAAAATATGCGTCAGCCCAGAGCAATGCAACCGCGCAGCGCTGGTCAGGACCGCCCCAGCCAGACCAAGGAAGAAGCTCGATGGATTCCTCGCCACATTCTGCCCGCCCTGCTGGAAGGTTTTAGGTCTAGTGATGGTCTGCGATCGCGGCATCAGATAGTTTGGCCGTGCTTTTCGAGTCTTTGAGGCTTCGTGTTTTGAGAGCCCACTTGGGCCAGTCGAAACCGGTGCTATGCTTGGGTACGATCTGCCGCAGTTTGAATTCGCTGCCGCGTTTTTCCTTCAGATTCCAGCTCAATTCGAAGCAGGCCAGAATTCCACCGGCATACTCCGCTGCTGTGGGCCAAGACCTCGGCATGGGCGCGCCCATAAAGTCCGCGTAAATCAACCAGATCGTGGTCAGGCCTTGCCGTCCGCCCTCCAGCCTTTCCAGGTGAAGCGTGAACTCGTCTGACTGTACCACCTGCACGATGCTCTGTTTATCCACGTCGACGGCATCCACTGGATACCATTCTGCCGCCACCAGCGGTGCCTGCATGGTGTCAGGACTCTCGACCTTTCCTGTCGCGTCAAACTTGCGGATTAACACTGCAGCGAAGTCGTTGTCCACGCCCTTGACCGGATCCACACCGCCATAACGATCTTCCCTTTCCCGGCCGTGAAGGCGCAATAGGTAGGCAAGATTGGGCCAAAGCCACTGTTCATCAACATCCCAGACGCGGACACGACGCATCCAAGCGTACTGAGGAAAAGCTAGCTGTGCATTCCAGTACTTGCATCCGATTTCATCGGCGGGCCGGCTCAATCGGACACGGAGGCGTAGGACTTCCAGTCCGGCCGCGTCGTCGTCACGATGGAGTTGTACGCAGCCGTTCAGTAGCGGACGCACGCCGGTGGGCGGCGCCATCGAAGGGTCGCGCGGCGGCCAAAAGATGCTGAAGTCGAGTTTCGCGCCGTCGGACTGGACCACAGCGCCAAGAAGAGTTGCAGCCCCGCTTGGGCCCAGCATGCACAGCAGCAGGCCCAGCGCCCCGCTTGTCAACCCGCATCTCCTGAGATCGCACATTTTGAATCCGGTCGTCAGCGTGAAGCCTATAACAATCCTGGTGTTTTTCCCAGCCTTGGAAAAACGGCGCGCGTCCGCTACCTTGCCCGGACATGAAACCCTTCCTTCTCATCGGCGCGGCGCTCGGGCTCGCGCTCGCCGCCTCCGCCGCAGCGCCGCAGGTCAGCAACCGACCGCCCAAACCCGACGAGGTCGGCTACCGGCCCCCCGAGGGCAGCGCGGTGCGGCTCAACCCGCCGTCGTTCATCTGGCTGCATGAGAAGGACGCCGCGACCTACACGGTGCAATGGTCGCCGCGCGCGGATTTCGCGGGTGCAGCCACGGCGAGCAACTTTGTCTGGAACACCTACACGCACAACCAGCCGCTCGCGGCGGGGAAATATTTCTGGCGCTATCGTTACACGACAGCGAAGGGCGCGGTCGCCGGCTGGAGCGCGGTGCGCTCCGTCACCGTGCCCGCGACGGCAACGGTGTTCCCGATGCCGACGCGCGCCCAGCAGCGCGCGTCGGTGCCCGCGACACATCCGCGGCTGTTCCTGCGGCCCGATGACCTGCCACGCCTGCGCGAGTTGGCCAAAGGCAAGGGCGACGCGGCCAAGAAGTTCGCCGAGATCCGGAAGGCCGCCGACCGCGCGATCGCCGCCGGCCCGACGCCGGAGCCGATTCACCGCGGCTCGGCAACGGACAAGGAGAACGATGACGCGGTGAAGTATTGGTGGCCCAACCGCGAGCAGACGTCGAAGGCCTGCGCCGAGGCGGAGAACATCGCCTTCACCTGGATGATCACCGGCGAAAAGAAATATGCTGAGGCCGCGCGCCAGTGGGTGCTGCACCTTACAGCGTGGGATCCCGACGGTCCCACGAACTTCAAGCTGAACTGCGAGGCGGGCAAGGTCATGCTCTACCGGCCGGCCCGCGCCTATGACTGGGCTTGGGACACGCTCTCCGAGGCCGACCACGCCAAGGTCCGCGCTGCGATGCAGCGCCGCATCGCCGACGCCTGGAAGAGCGGCGAGGTCGCCGGCGGCACGGGTCACCTGAGCCGGCCGTACAGCAGCCACGGCAACCGCGTCTGGCACAAGGTGGGCGAGGCCGGCGTCGCGTTCCTCGGCGAAGTCCCCGAGGCGGAGACGTGGCTCGACTACGCCGTGAATAAATTCTACGGCTGCTACCCCATCTGGGCCGATGACGACGGCGGCTGGCACGAGGGCGTCAGCTATTGGAACGGCTATATGAGCAAGGCCGTCTGGTGGCAGCAGTACGCGAAGAGCGCGCTGAACATCGACGGCCTCAAGAAACCCTTCTTCGCGCAGATCGGCGACTACCCGCTGTACATCGCCCCACCCCACTCGCCCAACGCCGGCTTCGGTGATCTCGCCTTCCGGCCGCCCAGTTCCACCGCCATCGCCTTCCTGGAGTATTACTGCCGCATGGGCGCCGTCACGCCCGGTGGCCACGCAGGCTACTGGCGCTGGTGGATGCAGCAGTACGGCTGCAAAGGCGAGACCGGGATCTTCGGCTTCCTCTACGCCGCAAACCTGCCCGCGCTCCCGCCCGCGCAGCCGCCGACCAACCTGCCGCCCTCGAAAATCTTTCACGGCATCGGCGTCGCCAGCCTGCACACCACGCTGCTCGACAGCCGCGACGACGTCCACTTCCTGCTGAAGTCCAGCCCGTTCGGCACCCAGAGCCATGGCCACAATGCGCACAATACGTTTCAGCTGAATGCCTATGGCGAGAGCCTCCTGCCCGCCTGCGTCTACCGCGACCTGCACGGCAGCAAGTTCCATTACCAGTGGGTCCACAGCACCCGCGCGCAGAACGGCGTCCTCGTCAATGGCGAGGGACAGATTCCGCACAGCCCCGCGCCCAACGGCCGCATCAGCGAAGAACTCCTCACGCCCGCCTTCGACTATGTCTGCGGCGACGCCACCGAGGCCTATGGGGGCCGCCTCACCCGCGCCCGCCGCCTCGTGGTGTTCCTCAAGCCCGACGTGCTCGTCCTCTGCGACGACCTCGCCGCGCGCGAGCCCGCAACGTTCCAGTTCATGTTGCACGGCTTGACGAATTTCACCGTGGACGCGACCAAGGCCACGCTCCGGCTGGAGCGCCCGAAGGCCGGGCTGGAGGTCCTGTACCTCGCCCCCGCCCCGCTCGCCTTCCGCCAATGGGACGGCTTCGAGCCCAAGCCGAAAAAGGAATTCCCCAACATGTGGCACGTCGAGGCCGGCACGCAGGCGAAGACCGCCGAGTTCGGCATGCTCACGGTGCTGCTGCCGCACCGCGCCGGACAGGCCGCCGACTGGAAGGCCAAGCGCATCGAAAGCGCCCACGCCCTCGGCGTCGAACTCCGCAGCGCCGGCCGGACCATCCTCATCGCCTTCCGCAAAACCACAGCCCCCGCCACCGCCGCGTGGAACGGCCGCATCTTCACCGGCCCGGTCCTCGTCGAAAACGCGAAATAACCAGCACTGCTTGTCTGCCTTCGTTGCTTGCCCCGGCGTAGACCTTTGACGAAGCCGGGTTCGATGTTCATCCGCCGCCAGCGGAAGAGAAAGCACTCACCGCCAAGAGGCTTTGAACAGAAGTTAACGAAGAGGCCGGTAGGGCGGGAGCGCCGCGCCCGCCGCCAGATAAATCAACCCCCAACAAAACCGAAGGCAGCCATGGCCGCGCCCAGCCCTACCGCGTCGCCCAATAACCACCCGGCCGGGAGTGCTTGAGAAAATCTGACTCGGCGAACTCAGCACAGCCGAACCATAAGATGTTACGGCGGAACGGGCGATGGTCCGGCCGGCTACTTGTTGGATTCATCAACATGGAACAGGTGGAGGATCCTGTGGATGATGGGGGTGAAGAGCACGGCTGCCACCGTGATGAAGACGATGCCGCTCAGGAGGGCATATACCGAGGCAAAGACCTTGGCCGCCGTGCCCTGCAGTTCGCCGACCGGGCCCATGCCCGCAAGGATCATGGAGGCGTTCAGGAAGGCATCCACCAGACTGAAGCCGGCAATCCAATGGTAACCTGCCACCCCGATGCCCAAGGCGCAGACGATCATCAGGATGGCGGCTCCGACAAAAGCCGCCACCCGCCGGACAAACGGCCAGGTGGGCAGCAAACGTTCGTGTTTTCTCTCCAACATGGGGTCACCTCTTCGAACAGCATGGTTGAACGGCCTGCGGCCCCGGTGCCTGCGATGAATACATTCTCATAGCAACGCGGAGTCTAGGCAAGCGGTGACACCCGCACAAGTGAAAAGGCCTTTGCGGATGCGCCTCGCGCCGAGTTCATAAAGCATCCGCATCTTGGCGGTCTTCGCGTGCTTTGCGCGAAGCTGCTGCAGCTCTGCTGCCGTACGATCCGTGCAGATTTTTGGCGGCGGCACTTCGTTGCTTGGCTTCCATCGTGGGGGTTGTCGCTCCGACTTGGCGAACTCGGCGGTGAATTGTCTTAGACTTTCCCTGAGGTTTCCCTGCTTTTCTATCGTTCGCGAGTTGCTGTTCAAGGGTGACCTCCGATAACGGTCGGACTTGGGCTGCTGTGTTTGCGGACGGCGCGGCGGTCGACAGGCTCACACCGGGCGCGCCATCCCTACCTTCCGCGCGTAACTTTTCTTTGCGCCTGCTGCTTCCCTTCGCGACTCGCATAAAAGCCTCTGTGTCCTCCGGTTTCCTCTGTGTCCTCAGGGGGTAACTCTTCTCTGCTTCCTCCGGCTGACTTCGGCCCTCTGACCGCTGACCTCTGGCGCTGCGCCGCCGCGCCGCAGCGTTCGCGGCTTTACCGGCGTGCGCGGTTTCGCTACTCTCCCGCCGATGCAAGCGCTCGCCATCGCCTGGCGGCACCGCGAACTGCTCTGGAACCTCGCGGGCCGCGACCTGAAAGGACGCTACAAGGACTCCATGCTGGGTCTGTTGTGGACGATCCTCGCCCCGCTGTTCATGGCGGGGATTTACATCTTCTTCCTGCGCCTGCTCGGCGGACGCGGGCTGCAGATCGGCATGGCCGATATCATCATCGGCGTCTTCGCCTGGCAGTTCACCGTCCAGTGTGTCACCTCCGGCCTTAACGCGTTCACGGGCAACGCGAACCTGGTGAAGAAGGTCTACCTGCCGCGCCTGCTGCTGCCCACCTCGGTGGTGCTGTCGGCGCTGGTCAATTTCCTGCTGATGCTGGTGGTGCAGCTGCCGCTGATCGCCTTCCTGCTCTGGCGGCAGCACGAAATGCTGTCGGTCTGGACGCTGGCGCTGCCGGTGGTGATCGTCTACCACACGTTCTTCAACCTGCTGCTGGCGCTGACCGTCTCGGCGGCGAACGTCTATTTTCGCGACACGCAGCATCTCGTCGGCCTCGGCCTGAGCGCGTGGTTCTTCGTCAGCCCGGTGATGTACCCGCTGTCGTTCGTCCATGACCTCGCGCAGCGCTGGCCATGGCTGGAGAGCCTCTATCAGTTGAACCCGCTGACGGTGATCATCACGGCCTACCGCACGCTGCAGACGGGCGCGCCGCTGGTGCTGACCCCGGCGGCGCTGGTCGGCTGGCTCTGGCCGCTGGCCGCGGCGGTGCTCGTGTTCTATGCCTTCGACCGCGCACAGCGCAACTTTGCGGACGTCCTATGATCGCCATCGAAGCCCAGAACCTCGGCAAGCGCTACCGCAAGGCGGGCGTCGGCGCCCCCACGCTGCGCGAGGCGCTCAAGCACACGTTCCGGCGCAAGCCGATGGAGGATTTCTGGGCGGTGCGCGGGCTGAACTTCGCCATCGAGCCGGGCCGGACCATCGGCGTCATCGGGCCGAACGGCTCGGGCAAAAGCTCGCTGCTCGGCCTGCTGGCGGGCACGATCACGCCCACCGAGGGCAGCGTGCGCGTGGCGGGCCGCATCTCGTCGCTGCTGGAGCTGGGCGCGGGCTTCCACCCCGACCTTTCCGGGCGCGAGAATGTCTTCCTGAACGCCGCAATCCTCGGCATCCCGCAGGAGGACGTCCGGCGGCGGTTCGACGCCATCGTGGATTTCGCCGGCCTGCGCGAGTTCATCGACATGCCCGTGAAGCACTACTCCAGCGGCATGTACGTGCGGCTCGCCTTCGCCGTCGCCGTGGAGATGAACCCGGACGTGCTGCTGGTGGACGAGGTGCTCGCGGTCGGCGACACGGCGTTCCAGATGAAGTGCCTCGATCGCATCCGCGACTTCAAGCGGCGCGGCAAGACCATCCTGCTCGTCTCGCACGCGCTCGAGACGGTCGAGCAGTTCTGCGACGAGGTCATCCTCATCCACAAGGGGGCGCTGATCCAGCGCGGCCCGCCCTCCGAGGTGATCTTCAATTATCTGAAATCCTACATGGTGCGCATCGGCCTGCTGAACGTTGAGGAACACGGCACGCGCGAGGTGGAAATCCGCGCCGTGCGCCTGCTCGACGCGGCCGGCCACGAGACCGTGGTCTTCACCACCGGCCAACCGATGGTCATCGAAGTGCACTATCACGCCAACCATCGCATCGAGAAACCAGTCTTTGGGTTCAACCTGAAGACCGGCAACGGCATCTATGTCTTTGGCTCCAACACACAGATCGCCAAGATCCCGCTGGAGACCATCGCGGGCGACGGCGTCATGCGCTTGACCATCCATCCGCTGACGCTGATGGCCGGGCGCTTTTTCCTCTCGCTGGCGATCCACTCGTGGGACCACAGCGTGCAGTATCACCGGCAGGAGGACCTCCATCCGTTCATGGTCAAGGACGACTCCCAGCACAAGGGCCTCCTGCACCTGGACACCGCCTGGGAACACCGGCCCGCCTTATGAAACTCGTCATCAATGGCCAGGACCGCAGCGCCGATCTCGGCGCCGAACTCGCCGCCGCGGCGCAACAGCGGCCCGCCGGGCAAAAGCCCTATGCGATGGCCGAGGCGATCAGCGCCCTGCGCCTGCAAGCCGTCGCCTCCGAGGCTGCGTACGGCGCCGAGTTGCTGCGCCTGCTCCGCTATCGCGACAACGTGGATACGCTCCCCTTTGAAATCCCGCGCAAGCGTGGCTGGCTGGGCGCGGCCACCGCCCGGATCAAGCGCGTGCTGTGGAAGGTGCTGCGCTACCAGCATGACCGGATCACCAATCGGCAGAACCTGATCAATCATTTATATTCCAGCGCCCTGGAGTGCGAGCACCGCCAGCGCGCGCAGGAAATCCGCGAACTCCAGCGCCGGCTCGCCGCCTTGGAAGAGAAGCTGAAATGAACACGCCCCGCATCGATCAACTGCTGGCCGGCTATGCCGATGGCGACGCCATCTCGCAGCAAGCGGTCATCCTGCGCGACCTCTTCCGCCGCTGGGGCCTGGCCTCCGACATCTTTGCCGACCCGGCGCACGTCTCCCCCACCCTGCGCGCCGATTGCCGACCGCTGGACTCCTACGCGGGCGGACCAACCGATGTGGCGCTCCATCATTTCGGCCTCGCCTCGCCCGCCGCCGGGAAATTTGCAGCCAGCGCCGCGCGGAAAATCCTCGTCTATCACAACATCACGCCGCCGCATTTCTTCCGCGGCTATGACGACGCCCTGGTCGCGCAGCTCGAAGCCGCACGCGCCCAGGTGGCGCCGCTGGCGCAGCGCTGCGCGGCGGTCTGGGCCGTCTCGCGCTTCGACGCCGAAGACCTCGCCGCGCTCGGCGCGCCGGGCGCCCGCGTCTTCCCGCTACTGTTCCGTGCGCCGCCGCCGGAACTGAAGCCAGATCAGGAGCTCACGGGGCGGGTGGCCGCGCCGCTGACCACCCTGCTCTACGTGGGCCGCATCGCACCCAATAAACGGGTCGAGGACCTGATCCAAGCGTATGCCTATTATCACTTCCGCATCAACCCGTTCAGCCGGCTGCTGCTCGTCGGCTCCGACCGCAGCTGCCCGCGTTACTTCACCATGCTCAAGATGCTGGGCGGCGACCTCGATGTGCCCAACATCTGCTTCGAAGGCTTTGCCTCGCCCGCCGGGCTGCTCGCCTATTACAAACTCGCCGATCTGTTCGTCTCGTGCAGCGCGCACGAAGGCTACGGCGCGCCGCTGGTCGAGGCCATGTTCCACGGCCTGCCGGTGCTCGCGCGCGATGCCGGCGGCACGACCGAGGCGCTCGGCGACGCGGGCGCGATGTATGACGACGCTTCTCCTGCAGATCTCGCCGAGCTGATTCATCGTGTCACCAGCGACCACGCCCTACGCGCGGATATACTGTCCGCCCAGCAACGCCGGCTCCGCGAAGTCCTCGCCCGCCCCGTCGAGCAGGAACTCCGCGCGCTCCTCGCCGACTTCTTGCCCCCGGCCTGAACGCTGGAAAAACCGACTCTTGACGGCGGTTGGCTCGCCCCCTGCGTAGTGCTTGGACGGAACCAACTCACCACCAGCCGGCAGGGCACGCGATGGGCGCGGCGTCACATACGACCTATGGGTCTCATCGAGAGCTTGGCGAGCCCCTCGCGGTTGCAGCAACGCAACAAGCTCTTAAACGCCCCCGCCAGACCTCTGACCACGGACTTCTGACCTCTTTCGATTGGGCGGCAGCACGCTTATTTCGCGCGCTGCGCCGGGGCGTTGGTGCTGGCGGGTTTGGGGACTCCGGCGTCGAGGCGTTTCTTGATCTCGTCAAGTTCCTTGCCCAAGCGCTGGCTGTCCTTTTGCAGCTTGAGCAGTTCTTCGCGCAGATCCTTGAGGTTGTCGCTGGGCTTGTTCACCGCGCGGAGTGCGGCGATGGCCTTGGCGGCGGTCTCCTGCTCCGGCGTTTCCTTGGCGGCGCCGGCAAAAGTCTGCAGCAGCGCGATGGCCTGCGGGTCCTCCAGCGTGCCGAGTGCGCGCATGGCCGCCAGTTGCAGCGACAGCCGCGGGCTGGTGAGCCAACCGGCGATGAAGTTGCGGATCTCGTCGCGGTTCTTCTCGTTGCGCGCCAGCCACGCGAGCGCGTCGAGGCCGGAGCCGAAGCACGCGCCCTTGACGAAGTCCGTCTCGCGTTTGGCCAGCACGGCGCGCAACGGGGCAATAAAGGCTGGATCGTCCTGCGCGCGCATCGCGTCGAAAGCGGCCTCAGCGAGTTGCTGGCGGTAGGAAGCGCTCTCCAAATATTTCAGCAGCAAGGCCCGGACGCCGGGCTCGTGATAGGGGCCGAGGCCGCGCAAGGCGGTGGCACAAATGACGGGGTTGCGCTCGGAGACAAGGACTTTTTGCAGGGCTTCAGCAGCGCTCGGACCGAAATAGCCAGCGATGTCGTTGACCACGGCGTTGCGGGCGCGGGCATCGGGCTGGGCGGTCGAGGCGCAGAGCGCGGCGAGCGCTTCCGGGGTATGGATTTCGCGCAGGCTCTCGGAGCAGCGGGCGCGGACACCATAGAAGGCGTCGCGGTTAAGCGCAGCCTTGAGCGCGGCCACCGTTTCGGCATCCTTCTTTTCCGCGAGCAGCTCGGCGGCGCGCAGGCGGCCAACCATGTCGCTGGCATCGACGAGCTGCGCAAGGAGCATCGCCTTGGGCGGCTTGAAGCGGATCTGCGCGAGGAGGGCGGTGTCGGGATCGATACGGACGATCTCCGGCTCCTGCGCCAGCGGGAAATAGAAATCCTCTTCCTTCCCCTTCACCTGCACGGTTTGCTCCACCGTGCCAGCCTTGGACTTGAAACGCACGGTGAGCGGGAACTGGAACAGCAAGCTCGCGTCGCTGACCTTCTGCGTCTGCTTGACGCTGACCATGGCAAGCCGGTTCGTCGCCTGCCATGCATAGGCCACGTCCAGCTCCGGGACGCCGCCGTGGAAGACCCACTGATCGAAGAAGCGATCAAAGGAGCGACCGGAGAGTTCCTCGATGACGCGGTTGAGATCCTCGGTGACAACGGTGCCGTAGGCGTGGCGGTCGAGATAGGTCTTGATGCAGCGGCGGTAGAGGTCGTCGCCGAGCTGGCTGCGGAGCATGTGCAGGACCCAGGCGCCCTTGGGATAGGCGCGGTAGTCGAACTGCTCCCACGCGTTCTTGTAGCGCCGCCATTGCATCGCGCGCTCGGCGGTGTTGGTCTGCTTGCAGATCCAGCGCGCGTTGCCGACCATCTCGGCCAGAAACTGGTCGCGCCCCTGCTGCGCGCCGTCGAACAGGCTGGCGTAGTAGGTGGCGAAGCCCTCGTTGAGCCAGATGTGGCTCCAGTCCTTGCACGTCACGAGGTCGCCGAACCATTGGTGCGCCAGCTCGTGCGCCACGAGGCTGTCGCTGGAGGTGATGTTCTCCGTGTCGGCGCGGTGCAGCGTGCGGTCGAAGAGCGTGGTCAGCGTGGTGTTCTCCATGCCGCCGGAGGTGAAGTCGCGCACGACGACCTGCCCGTACTGCGCCCAAGGATAGGGCACCCCGATCTCGCGCTCGAAAAACTCCATCGCCGCCTTCGTTGGCGCGAAGGTCAGCGGCGCCTCGGCCGCATCGCCGGGCAACGCGTAAAAGCGCAGCGGAAGGTCGCGCAGCTTGTCCTCCAGGGTGACAAAGCGCCCGGCGACGAGCGTGAGCAGGTAATTGACATGCGGCTTCTCCTGCACCCAGCGCACCGCGACAAGGCCGGTCGCCGGCTCCTTGACGGCCGAAACCTGCCGGCCGTTGGAGATCACGGCCAGGCCCTCCGGCACGTGGCAGGTGATCTCCGACGAGAACTTCATGTTCGGATAGTCGTGGCTCGGAAACCAGTGGCGCGCATCCTCGGTCTGGCTCTGCGTCCAGAGGTGGATTTCGTTCGTCGGGTAGCCGTTGGACGGCACGCGGAAGAAGAGGCCCTTGACCGGTTGCGCGTGGTAGCGGATGGCCAGCTTCGTGTCACGCTCCGCCGGGATCGGTTCGGCAAAGGTGATGATGATTTCCTTGTCGGTGACCTGGTGCGACGCCACCGGTGCGCTGGAGGTAACAGCATCCACCACCAGGTCCACCGCGTCGAACCGCAGTTCGGCGAGCGGCTTCGCGATCGGTTTGAACTGGAACGTCGCCTCGGCTGCAATCGTGCGTTTTTCGAAGTTGGGCGTCACATCGAGCGCGAGCCGCGCGATCTCGATGGTGCGGTCCGGCGCATACCTGGCCTCGCCACCGGCACCGGGCGCAATCGTCGGCCAGCGCGCAGCGCAGGCGCATTGCAGGCCCTCTTCCGCCCGCACGGCGCCCAGCAGCCCGGCGGCGAGCATCAGCGCCCAACCCGCTTGCGTCCTTTTCATGTCATGTCCTTTGGGAACTGCACCCGCGGATAACACCAAGCCCTCGCGCCACCGTCAAACCATTTCCGGCGCAGCGGGCGCACGGCGCCCTCCGTTCAGTTCCAGCGCCAAAACAAAACCGCCGGCGGAAGAGTCCGCCGGCGGCTGCACATCAGAGGACGGGAGCCTTACTGGGTGACGGCGTAGAGCAGGATGTTCTCGCCGAGCGCCATCGAACCGGCCTCGTCATAGCTGTAGCCGTAGGGACTCTGCGACATTTCCCAGCCGCCGGCCAGGCCGTAGGGGCTGTAGATGATGCTGTGATGGCCCTTGATGTCGGCGCACTCGACCTTGGGCTCGATCATCGAGCGGTTGCCCATCTGCGCCATGAGCGCAGGGGTGACGCCGACGCTGGCGATCTTGTTGGGCATCGCGAAGAGCGGCGAGGTGCCCGCCAGCGCGGCCAGCGGAGTCTCGGGCAACACCTTGGACATCTCGCGATGGAAGGCGACGTCGAAGGCCTTGCGACCGCAGCAGGCTTCGGCGAAGAGGAGCCCGCCGTTCTGGAGATACTTGCGCAGGTTCGCCACCTCGGCGGCCGAGAGCTGGAAGTTTTCGTGGCCGGTCATGTAGAGGATCGGCGAATCGAAGATGCGCGCGTCGGAGAGCTTGCGCTCCGCGAGGTTGAACTTCACCGGGATCTCGGTCTTCTGGTTGAACTGGTGCAGCAGGATCGAGAGGCCCTTGTGACGGGTCTTCCACTCGCCTTCGTAGATCACCTGGACGAGCGCGACCTTGCCGGCCGTGGTCGCGCTGGCGTCGGACAGCGACATCGCGTGAGCGAGCGTCTTGGCCCATGCGCGCTGCGCGGTGGCGTAGGAAACCAGGTTGATGCCGAGCTTCTGCGAAGATTCGACGGAGTAGCCCTGGATGGCCTCGTCGTTCACCGCGTCCCAGCCGATGCCCATGCCGAAGCGCGAGACGACCGCCACCGTGCGGCAGTCGATCGTGACGCCTTCGAGCCACGGATCGTTGTTCTTGTAGCCGGCCTTGCGGACGCCGGCGCGGTAGGTCACCTGATCCACATCATAGTAGGAGTGGAAGATCGGGTGATCGGCGCTCAGGCGCTGCGTCGGGATTTCCGGGAAGATGGCGGCGAGCTCTTCCTTCGCGGAGTTATAGAACGGCAGCGAACCCATGCCGGCATCATAGATGATCATCCCGCCGTTGAGCAGGTAGTCGCGCAGGCGCTTGCGTTCCGCTTCCGTATGCTGGAAGTGGAAGTGGCCCGTGCGGTACAGGATCGGGTTCTTCTCCGGGTTGGTGTCAATTTCCGCGAGGTCACGGGCTTCCATCGAGAAGTTGACGTTGAGCATACCCTTCATGCTCTTGAGCAGGTTGTTCAGGTCGTTCGGCCGCGCGGCCCAATCCAGCGGACCCTGCGGGGATTTCAGCTTGCAGAACAGGACCGGCGGGTTCGGCGGATTCTTCTTCTCGGAGCGCGCCATCGGGGCGGCCGGGGGACCAGGATACGGAATGTACGTCTCGGCCGAAGCGATGTGCGACGGCGGCGGCGGCGGGGGCCCGCCCTGTTGCGGCGCCACGAAACCCGGTTCGTCGGAACCATCGCCCTTGAACAGGACATAGGCCTGGGCCAGGCTCGCGCCCAGCGCCACCGTGCTCGCGATCAGCAATAACTTCTTCATCTTCGGCTCCCTTCAATGTGGAGCGCCCATTGCGCTCACCGTCACCATGGACATATATAGCACGCGCCGCGAGCAAGTCTATCGCACAAACGTGCGAGGCACCCCACCCCGCGCCCGGGACGGCCACGGCGGAAGCGCGCGGGTCAAGGCGCATAATCTTTGAGAAACTTCTGGTAGGCGGCGTTCTGCTTAAGCAGCTTTGCGCCCCAAAGACGCAGGTTCGCCACCTCGTTGGTGGACAGGCAAAAGCTCGTGTCGATGTTGTTGCAATAATGCCGCCAGGCCTCCTCGCGAATGGCCTCGAAGCTGAGGTGCACGGCGTAGTAGCGGACGTCGTGCTGCGGGGTATGCGCGTACCAGGACTGCTGGGCGGGATCGCGGAGCGCGTTGCGCAGGAGGGCATACAGGGCGCCTTCCTGCTGCCAGGCTTTGAATTTTTCCTGGAGGCGCATGGCGGTCTCGAAAGAATAGTTGGCCATCGGCTCGACACCCGCCGCAGCCAGCACCGGCACCGCGCCGGGTACCCTTGCGCGCCGATCCCATTGCACAGCGGGCTCGGTCCGGGCGTCCACGGAGATGATCACCACCGTCTTGACCTTGCCGTTCTCGATGTCGCGCCGCAGGCTCCACTCCCAGTCGCCGGACTCCAGCGACCAGAGGGGGCCGCGCAACCCCAGATTGTCCGCCACCCCGCCATCGAGCAGATGCAGATAGGGCCGGTTGGTTTTATCCAGATAGGATTGCAGCCTGACCGCATGCCGGTACCGGCGCAGGTTGAGGTCCCGATCCTCCAGCGCCAACGCGATCCACGGAAGCGGCTGATAAGCCGGGCCGGCCGGGAAATTCCGCAGAGTGATGGGCGCCAGCAGGCCAGGAAACGCGGACGAGGCCGTCACCGCCCGCGCCACGGAAAGCGGGAGCAGGTCGGAGTACAAAAAGTCAAACTGGGCCTGAGTAAATTCCAACGGCGCACCCAGCGTCATGTCGGTGGCATTGACCATCAGAAAGGGCCGCCCGCGCGCCAACAGGTTGGAGTAGCTCGCGCCACCGAAAAGCTGGCGGTCATAATATTCGGCCGCCAGATCGCTGCGGGAGAACCACGGGGAAGCCAGCCGGACCCAGTTCTGCGGCCGCAGCGCGATGTTCCAAAACAGCGCGCCTTGAATGTCCTTGTTCAGGAAGCGGTCCGGAAAATCCACGAAGAGGCGCTCGCCGTACAAGGCGTAGTAGGCGGCCGGGAAACTGCCGCCCGAAACCGACGAGATGACGTCCACCTCGTCCAACACCCGTTTCGTGGCCCCCTCCACAGCAATCTGATTGGTGCGCAGCTGCTCCAGTGCACCGTACGCAAAGGCGGCGGCGCGCGTGCCGCCGCCGGAGCAGGCCAGGATGATGAAGACCTCGTCGCTGTTCGTCCCCCGTGACAGGTTGGCGAAACGATAGCCCGCCTGCGCGTTGAACTGCCGCAGGGGCTCGTTGAGATGCGCACAGCCCGCCAGCAGCAACACCCCGCCGGCCAGCGCCATGACCCGGTTCGCCCAGCCCCGGTTAACGGACCCGCGCCTTGCGTGATTTTTTTTCAAAGATCACCTCCAGGGGATGGGCCAAATCGGTATCCACGACCTGCCTGGTCTGGCTGGCCGGACGATAGTTGCGCGGCGTACCGAGGTCGAAGGCGTGTGTCCCGGTTTCCACCTTCAGGATATGATTCGTGCGCCCATACGGTCGGTGATCAAGGTTCACCTCCCGGTCGTCGGGAAACACCACCACAACATACTCGTCCATGACCGGCCTCCCTCTTTGAAAAGACCTGTGCCGCCTTTTACGCTAGCATCCCGCAGCGACGCGTCAAGGCAAAAACAGGGCAAAGTAACGAGGCAAAAGAGCAGCCGCACCGCTCCCCGCGTGCGTGCGCACGGCGCCGCAGGTGCGGGTCGGGAGATCCGGTCCTTGGCAAAAACAAACAGCCGGTTTTCCAAGGGCTGGAAAACCGGCTGCGCTGCGCTGATCCCGCGATCAGGCGATCTTCGATTTGGCCAAGGTCACGAGGCTCTCGAAGCCCTTCGGATCATGGATGGAAATCTCGGAAAGCATCTTGCGGTTCAGCTTGACGCTGGCCTTGGTCAGGCCCTCGATGAACCGGCTGTAGCGCATGCCGAGCTTCGCGCACGCGCTGGTCAGGCGCATGATCCACAGCTGGCGGTAATCGATCTTCCGTTTCCGGCGGTGCACCGTGGCCATGACCATCGCGCGGTCAACGGCTTCGGTGGCCTGGCGGAAAAGTTTGCTGCGGCTGCCGCGGAAACCCTTGGCAGCGTTCAAGCGGCGTTTGCGGCGTTCGCGTGAGGCGGGGGCGTTTGTTGCTCGAGGCATGGTCGGATTCCTTTACTGAGCCTTTAGAGAGGCAGTTGGTGGACAATACGGGCGTGGTCGGCGGGGCCGAGCTGGCCGCCGCGACGCAGCTGACGTTTGCGCTTGCGGCTCTTGTTGGTCAGCAGATGGCCGCGGCTGGCCTTGCGGAACAGCACCTTGCCGTTCTTCGTCTTCTTGAAGCGCTTCGCCAAGCACTTGCGTGTTTTATGTTTCACTTTCTTAGCCATGGGAAACTCCGTTCTTCCACGCGCGGCCGCACCTACGGCCTGCGCACGGGGCGGGATTCATACGCAATTGCCGCCCCGCCGTCCAGCTTTTTCTGGAAAATCAACCGCGCCCCGTCGCAAACTGCAGCTCCGCGCGGCGCTTGGGATTGACCTCGGCGGTGATCGCGTCGCCATCGGCAATGCGGCCGGCGAGCAGCTCGGTGGCCAGCGCGTCGAGGATGCGGTGCTGGATGACGCGCTTGAGCGGACGCGCGCCGAAGGCGGGATCGTAGCCCTCGTTGGCGAGCAGGTCCTGCGCCTCCTTCGTCAGCGCCAGCGTGATCTTGCGCTCGGCCAGATATTTCCGGACGCGGTCGAGCTGGAACTCCACGATCTGCGCCAGCTGCGCGCGGCCGAGGCTGTGGAAGATGATCGTCTCGTCGATGCGGTTGAGGAACTCCGGCCGGAAGTGGCGGCGCAGCAGGTCGGTGACCTTGGCCTCCATCTGCTCGTAGGCAGAGCTGTCGCGCGAGAGGTCGGGCGTCTTTTCGAGCGTGTCGTGGATCACCTGCCCGCCGAGGTTGCTGGTCATGATGCAGAGCACGTTCGTGAAGGCCACCGTGCGCCCCTGCCCGTCGGTCAGGCGGCCGTCGTCGAGGATCTGCAGCAGGACGTTGAACACGTCGGCGTGCGCCTTCTCGATCTCGTCGAAGAGCACGACGGAATAGGGTTTGCGGCGGACGTGCTCGGTCAGGTAGCCGCCCTCTTCGTAGCCCACGTAGCCCGGCGGCGCGCCGATGAGGCGGCTGACGGTGTGCTTCTCCATGAACTCGCTCATGTCCACGCGGATCATCGCGTGCTCGTCGTCGAACAGAAATTCGGCGAGCGCCTTGGCGAGCTCCGTTTTGCCGACGCCGGTCGGGCCGAGGAAGATGAACGAGCCGATCGGCCGGTGCGGGTCCTGCAGGCCGGAGCGGGCGCGGCGGATCGCGTTAGCGACCGCCTTGAGCGCCTCGTCCTGCCCGACGACGCGCAGGCGCAGCCGGTCTTCCATCTGCAGCAGCTTGTCCTTCTCGGCCTCCAGCAGGCTGTTGACCGGGATATGCGTCCAGGCCGATACGACCTTTGCGATATCCTCCGCATCCACCTCTTCCTTGAGCATGCGCTGGTCCTTTTGCAGCTTGGCGAGCCTGGCCTGCGCGTCCTTGATCTCCTGCTCCGTCTTCGGAATCTGCCCGTAGACGATCTCGGCCGCCTTGTCCAGCTGGCCCGACCGCTTGGCGTTTTCCGCATCCGTACGGAGCGCATCGAGGACCTCGCTCAGCTTGCGGATGGCGCCGATGAAGCCCTTCTCCTTTTCCCAGTGCAGCTTCATCGTCTTGCTGCGCTCGCGCAGTTCGGCCAGCTCCTTCTCCAATTTCTCCAGCCGCTCGCGCGCCGCGGCGTCCTTGTCCTTCTTGAGCGCGCTGCGCTCGATGTCGAGCTGCATGATGCGGCGCTCGACCACGTCGATCGGCGTCGGCAGGCTGTCGATCTCCATGCGCAGCTTGCTCCCGGCCTCGTCCACCAGGTCGATCGCCTTGTCCGGCAGGAAGCGGTCGGCGATGTAGCGGTGCGACAGCTTGGCCGCGGCGATGAGCGCGCCGTCATTGATCCGCACGCCGTGATGCACCTCGTAGCGCTCGCGCAGCCCGCGCAGGATCGCGATGGTCGCCTCGACAGTCGGCTCCTCGACCAGCACCGGCTGGAAGCGCCGCTCCAGCGCGGGGTCCTTCTCGACGTACTTGCGGTACTCCTTCAGCGTCGTCGCGCCCACGCAGCGCAGCTCGCCGCGCGCCAGCGGCGGCTTGATCATGTTCGAGGCGTCCACCGCGCCCTCCGCGCCGCCCGCGCCGACGAGCGTGTGCAGTTCGTCGATGAACAGGATGATCTGCCCCGCCGAGTCGATCACTTCCTTCATGAACGCCTTGAAGCGGTCCTCGAACTCGCCGCGGAACTTCGCACCCGCGATCATGGAGCCGATGTCCAGCGACACGACGCGCTTGTTCTTCAGCCCCTCCGGCACGTCGCCGGCGACGATCCGTTGCGCCAGCCCTTCCGCGATCGCCGTCTTGCCCACGCCCGGCTCGCCGATCAGCACGGGGTTGTTCTTCGTGCGCCGCGAGAGCACCTGGATGACGCGGCGGATTTCGTTGTCGCGCCCGATCACCGGGTCGAGCTTGCCCTGCCGCGCCGCCGCGGTCAGGTCGCGCCCGTACTTCTTCAGCGTCTCGTACTTGTCTTCCGGGTTCGCATCGGTCACGCGCTGGTTGCCGCGCACGCTCTGCAGCGCCTTGAGCACCGCGTCCGGCGTCAGGCCCAGCTGCTGGGCGATGCGCGCCGCGTCGCTCCCCTTCTGATGCAAGATGGCGAGGAGCAGGTGCTCCGTGCTGACGTACTCGTCCTTCATCTTCTCCGCCAGCGTCAGCGCGGCGTCGAGCGTCTTGCGCAGGCTGGACGAGAGATAGCGCTCCGCGCCGCCGCCTTCGACCGTCGCGCGTTTCGCCAGCGCCTGTTCGAGCTGCTGCTGGAGCGTGGCGCGGGCCACGCCGAGCTTCTCCAGCAGCGGCGGGACGACGCCGTCCTCCTGCCCCGCCAGCGCGAGCAGCAGATGCTCCACGTCCACCTCGGTGTGGCGGAGCTTCTCCGCGAGCCGCTGCGCCGCGTGCAGGGCCTCCTGCGATTTGATGGTCAATTTATCGTGTTGCATGTTTTAAAATCTCCACCGCATAGGTTACACGGCTTCGACCGCGTTGCGAAGGAAATGTTCAACACAGCGGCGCAGGCAGGGGCGCAGACGTGCTGCGCCCTGGTGTGTTGCTCCGGACACAGAGGGCGGCGGCCAGCGACGCCCCTAACAGGAAGGAGCAGGCCCCAATGTTTGGAAACAAAAACGTGAGTTTTCCCAGACCTTGGAAAAACTCACGCTGATCGTTTCCAAGCCTTGGGGAAAACGGCCGGCGCCTTTCCTCCAAGGCCTGGACAACTCACGCCTTGACGAGGGCGGTGGGATGCTTCCGCTGCCAGTAGAGCTGGACGATCATCAGGACCTGGTTGGTGGTCCAGTAGAGCGAGAGCCCGGCGGCGAAGTTGTAGAAGAAGAACAGCATCATCACCGGCATGAACATCATGATCTTCTGCTGCTGCGCGTCCCCCGTGCTGGGCGTGAGCTTCTGCTGCCAGAACATCGTCACCGCCATCAGGATGGGGAGGATGTTGATCGCGGACCAGCCGACCAGCGGGACGCTGAAGCCGAACGGGAATAGATTTTCCGCTTCGGAAAGATCCTTGATCCAGAGGAAGGAGGCGAAGCGCAACTCGATGGCGCTGCGCAGGACGACGAAAAGCGCGATGAACACGGGGATCTGGATCAACATCGGCAGGCAGCCGCCGAGCGGGTTGATCTTGTGCTCCTTGTAGAGCCGCATCATCTCCTGCTGTTGCTTCTGGGCGTTGTCCTTGAACTTCTCGCGGATCTCCTTCATCAGGGGCTGGACGGCCTGCATGCGCTTCATGCTCTGCGTGCTCTTGTGCGTCAGCGGCCAGAAGATGATGCGGATCAGGATCGTCAGCAGCATGATCGCGAGGCCGTAGTTGTGCGGCCAGATGCTGGCGATCGCGTTCATCGTCCACAGCAGGACCTTGCCGACCGGGCCCCAAAAGCCGAACTCCATCACCTCCACGATACTGCGCTTGAGCGGGGCGAGCGCCGCGTAGAGCTTGGGCCCCACATAGAACTGCATGTTGCGGACCACCGGTTTGTCGCCCTCGATGTGCGCCTCCGGGAACATGACCGCGGCGGCCACGGCCTTGAGCTCGGTCATCTTTTCGGAGCGCAGGGCGGTGTTGGTCTCGCCGACAGCCAAGGTGCGCTGCGCCCAGAGGCGCGGGTTTTCCGTCACATCGTTGGGCATCAGGATCTGCACGAAATACTTGTTCTTGACCGCCAGCCAGTCCACGTTGCCGATCTTGGGCCAGACGCTATCGACCTGCTCCGGCACAGCCAGGCTAGCCGCGTTCTTCTTCGCCTCGAACAGCCCGCCGAACTCACCCCCGAGATACTGGACCTTTTCGCCGCCCCCGGGCAGCGCATCCACGCCGAGATTGACATAGCCCGACTGGGGCGTCTCGCCGGGCAGGTCGCGCATCGCGCCCAGTTGCAGGCCGTAGGGCGGCAAGGGCAGCGTCGCCTTGGCGGTGTTCTTGAGCGTATCGGCCACGCCGAGGAGATAGCTCTTGCCCGCGGGGAGCGTGATCGTGCGGTGGAAGACCAGGCCGTTGGGTGTGCGATATTCCAGCTCCGCGCCGCGCCCATCGGCGGTCGCCTGCAGCTCGAAATCCGCCGTGGTCGGAATGCCGGCCAGGCTCACCGGCGCGAGCGCGCGGCGCTCCGCAAAGTCGAGCTTCACGGGACCGCTCTTCGAGTTCGCGTTCTCGGGATAGGCCTTGAGCACCACGCTGTTGAGCGCCGCGCCCTTGGACGAGACGACGACCTCCAGCCAGTCGTTCGTCAGCAGCAGCGTCTGCTCGGGCTTGGCGGGCATCTGCGGCTCCACGTCGACCGGCGCGGCGTTGGTCGCCACGGGGACCGCCTGGGGATCGGGCGCGGTGATGGCGTCGGCCTTGGCGAGCGCGCCCACGGCGTTGCTTACGCTGAACGTGTTGGTGCTGGCTGCGGTCGGCGGCGGCGGCCGGTCGCCGCCGGTCAGCTTCTGGCCGAACATGGTCCAGAGCACCAGCAGGGCGCCGAGGATGACCACCATCATGATGTCTTGTTTTTTCATCCAGTCACTCCACGAAGTTCATTTAACGGCGATGCGGTTCGGGTACCAGATCCACCCCGCCAGGATGCAGCGGCTGGCACTTGGCCAACCGCCGGAGGCCCAGCCATAAGCCGCGCCACGCGCCGTGCCGCTTCAGCGCCTCGACGCAATAGACCGAACAGGACGGATAGAACCGGCAATGCTGCCCCAGCCACGGCGACAGCGTCAGTTGATAAAGGCGGATCAACCCGATGAACAGCCACTTCATATCCCCTGCCCTGTTCCGCTGGCCAGCAAACCGGCCCGCGCAGCCAGTTTCTGAAAATCCTGCACGAGCTCGGCCCACGGCGCGTCCGGCAGGCTGGCGCGTGCAATCAGCACCACATCAAAGGCGCCGTGCATCTGGCTGCGCCGGCGCCGAAAGAGCTCACGCATCCGGCGCCGGGCTTTGACCCGCGCCACTGCATCGCCGACTTTGCGACTGGTGACCACGCCGAGGCGTAGCGCCGCATCGGGACCGCGCCGCAGCCAGAGCAGCATGTAACGGCCACGTTGACAGCGATTTTGATCATAGGCTTCGGCAAATAAACCCGTTGCGCGCAGGCGACGCGCGGCTGGCAGGCCCTCATCGGGCCGCTCACCGCGCGCTTCGCTGCCGGTCGGCATCGCCGCTCCGATCAAAGCGCGAGGCGCTTGCGGCCCTTGGCGCGGCGGCGCGCCAGCACCTGGCGGCCGTTCTTCGTGGACATGCGCTTGCGGAAGCCATGCACGCGCACCCGCTTGATCTTCGACGGCTGATAAGTTCTCTTCATGTTCCCTCTGCTTGTTCGTTGCGGCGCGGTCTTGTAACGGGTTTCCCCCCGTTTGGCGAGTCCAAAAACCTCCTATGGCACCGATTTCCAAGGTCTGGAAAAGCGAACGCCGGCGTTTCCAAGGTCTGGACCTACCCTGAAATCAGGGATGCGACCGGGCCTCCCGGGCCGGAAACAGAAAGGGAAGGAACCCCAAAAGAGCACGTAGCTTTGCGGTCAAACTTGGGGGGATGATCCAGCTGGTCCCAGCATACTGTCCGGACGCGATCCCGCCAAAGGCGGAGGGTCCGTCAGGAAACCAAGCCCACTGAGGCGCTTGGCGGAAGGTAAGCGGCCGCATCCGTCCAACCCTGCAAAGGCCTCACTTCCTTGAAAACGACGCTTGTCGCCGCACATGATCGCCGCTAAAGTGAGACGAAATTAAGGAAACATAATGAATCATCGAACAATGCTGCGGAGCGGCGGGCTGCGGGCGACAGCCGGTCTGTTAGTAGCGGGTGGCCTGTGGCTCACGGCCCACGGGCAGGCGGAATGGCAGGAACTGCTGAGCTATGACTTTGGCGGTTGCGCCGCCGCGCTGACGAACATCGAGCAGCAGGCGCTGCTGGCCAAGCCGGACCAGCGTCCGGCCTTGGAAGCCAAACTGCTGGGCGTGCTCGGCGCCGGCGAAGCAACCTTCCCGGCCAAGCAATATGCCTGCCGGATGCTCATGATCGTCAGCTCGGATCAAAGCGTGCCGGCGCTGGCCAAGTTGCTGACCGATGAAAAACTTTCGCACGCGGCCCGTCTGGCGCTCGAAGCCTTGCCCGGCAAGGCCGCCGGCGCCGCGCTGCGCGACGCGCTCGGCAAGACCAGCGGCAAGCTGCAAATCGGCATCATCGGCTCGCTCGGCGCGCGCGAAGACGGCAAAGCCGTCGCGGCGCTTGGCGAACTGGTCGGCTCCGCCGAGGCGAATACAGCCCGCGCCGCCATCAGGGCGCTGGGACGCATCGGCAACGCGGAAGCGGCGAACCAACTAGCCACGCACAAATATGCGAAGGCAACCGAGCTGTGCTGGTTTTCGGCCCGGCTCGCCTGCGCCGATAAGCTCGTCAAGAACGGCGACACCAAGCCGGCCAAGGCCATCTACGAAGACGTCCTCGCCAAGGCGGAAGCCAAGCAGATGCGCATCGGCGCGTTTCTCGGGCTCGTCCGCCTCAACCCCGGCTCGGAACTGCCGCGCGTGATGGCGGCATTCAAGGGCGATGACCCCATCCTCGGCCAGGCTGTTGTGCCCGCGCTGCTGGCGCTCTCACCCAAGGCCGTCGTGCCGGCGCTGGTCGCTGAACTGCCGGCGCTGCCAGCGGAGAAGAAGGTGATCGCGTTGCGCGCACTCTCCGCCATCCCGGGCACTTCCCCTCTCGGCGAGATGCTGAGCCCGCTGATCAACGACGCCAGCCCCGCCGTCCAGCTCGCGGCGGTGGAAGCCGCGGTGCAACTGGGCAACGCGCAGACTGTCGCCGCGCTGGTGGCGAAGCTCGCCGCCGATGACGACGTGGGCAAGGCGGCGAAGCAGACGCTGACCGATCTCCAGCGCGACGGCATCGCCACGGAACTCGTCAAGGCCGGCGGCGCAGGCGATCCAAAGCTGCGCGTGACGGTGCTCGCCATCCTCGCCGACCGCCGCGATCCCGCCGTGCTGCCGGCGCTCTATGCGCTGACCGAGGACAAGGAAGTGAAAGTGCGGCGTGCCGCAACGAAGTCCATCGGCACGCTCGGCGGCGAAGCCGATGTCGCCAAACTCGTCGGCCTGCTGCTGGCGCAGAAGGACAGCGGCGATCGCGACAGCTTTGCCAGCGCCACGTCCGCCATCGCCGCGCGGCAGCCCGTCGTGGAAACGCGCGCCTTCCACGTGATCGCCGGATTGGCCAAGGCCGATGACGAGGCGAAGGTCCTGCTGCTCGGCGTGCTCTCCGCGCTCGGCGGCAAGCCCGCCTGCGAAGCCGCGCGCGGCTGCCTCGCGAGCACGACCCCGGACGTGAAGAAGGCGGCGGTGAAGGCCCTCGCCGAGTGGCCCGATGCGAGCCCGCTCGAGGACCTGAAGAACGTGGCCAAGACGGATGCCAACGACATCAACCGCATCCTCGCGATGCGCGGCTACATCCGCCTGCTCGCCGACTCGCACATGAAGCCCGACAAGCGGCTCGCGGCCTACAAGGAAATGTTTGCGCTCGCCACGCGGCCGCAGGAAAAGCGCGCCGTGTTCGCGGGCCTCACCGATGCGCCTTCGCTGCCGGTGCTCCAGTTCCTCGAAGGCCACCTCAATGACGAAGGCGTCAAGGCCGAGGCGCTCGCCGCCTATGAAAAAATCGCCGAGGAGTTGATCAAGCCCAAGGCGAAAGAGGCGAAGGCCGCGCTGGAACGGGTCCTCGCCGCCACCGACGACAAGAACCTGCGCAAGCGCACCGAGAACGCCCTCAAGAAAATCAAGTAGGCCAGGAGCACGAACATGAACAACAATACTTCCCGTCGTAATTTCCTGAAGCTCGGCGCCGCCGCGGCCCTCGCCGCGCCTTTCGTCATGACCGCCAAGGGCGCCGCCGCCGTCACCGCGCCCGGCAAACGCATCGTCATGGGCGGCGTCGGCATCGGCAAGATGGGCAGCGGCGACCTGCGCAGCTTCCTCGGCTTCCCGGAAGTGCAGATGGTCGCCGTCTGCGACGTCCGCAAACTGCATCGCGATAACGCCAAGGAAGCCGTCGACCAGAAGTACGGAACCAAGGACTGCGTCGCCTACAACGATTTCCGCGAGCTGATCGCGCGCGACGATATCGACGCCATCCACATCGCCACCCCCGACCACTGGCACGCCGCCATCGCCATCGCGGCCATGCGCCGCGGCAAGGACGTTTACTGCCAGAAGCCGGAGACGCTGACCATCCGCGAGGGCCGCCAGATGGTGGACACCGCGCGCCGCTTCGGCCGCGTCTTCTCCGGCGGCAGCCAGCGCGTCTACGGCGATCACCTCCAACTCGCCAAGCAGGTCTGGGCCGGCGAACTCGGCAAGGTCACCGCCGTCCATGTGGCGTGCGGCGGCCCGTCGTGGCCGTGCAACCTGCCCGGCGAGCCGATGCAGGAGGACATCGATTGGGATCTGTGGCTCGGTCCCGCGCCGTGGGCGCCCTACAACGACAAGCGCTGCAACGGTACCTTCTCCATCAACGGCACCGGCTGGCGCTCGTGGCGCGATTATTCCGGCGGCGGCATGACCGACTGGGGCGCGCACCGCTTCGGCGCGGCGATGTTCATCACCGACATGCGCGGCGAAGGCCCCATCGCGGTCACCCCGCCCAACGGCAAGGACGTGCCGCTGCTGACCTACGAATTTGCCAACGGCGTGAAGTACTATCACGGCGGCGGCAAGAGCAATCTCGACGTGATCGGCAATCCCGCCGAACGCGTGCCCGCCAAGGCCATGCCGCACTACAAAAGCAGCAGCAGCATCTACGGCGACTTCGTCCACTGCGTGCAAACCCGCGAGCGTCCGTTCCGCGACATCGAATTCGCGCACCGAACCACCACGGTCTGCCACCTTGGCAACATCGCCTACCAGCTCCAGCGCCCGCTCAAGTGGGATCCGGTCAAGGAAGAGTTCCCCGGCGACGACCAGGCCAACCGTTTCCTCGACCGCGCCAAACGCGAGCCGTGGACCATCTGAGCGCCGCCCGGCCCGCGACAGAGGCCGGCTGACACCACACTAAAAGCCTGCATCAGGCAGGATTATTCAGCGTGGTGTTTACCCTGGCACGGCCGCTGCGACTTCGCCGCCTTGCGGGGGTATGCGGAGCCAAGACAGCTGAGAGGAAGGACCGTTCCCCGGGAATTGCGGCCGCTTGAATAAGGAAGGAGCGCCACGTGCTCTTTTATCCGCAAGACAGGGTGTTAAGCTCTGTCGGTTCGCGTGGCGCTCTGTCAGAACGTAACCGATGAATGCGACACTGCAAGCGGATATTTATTTTTTCTGCGGTGCATGACCACCCTGCACTCCTCGTCATCAGAAATTCATTACCCTGACAAACTGCTCAACAGGGGGCCCGGGGAGCGGGCTGGCCTATGCGATTCGCGCTGAGCCGCATCGCGCAGGCCGGAGAGCAGGTGGCGTTTCACCGGGATCCTTGCGGCCCGACGGAGGGCTCGACGTCGCCAACGATAGTCCCGACAACGCGCGAAGGTAGACCGCAACGGCCGACAAGCTCAGCCGCCTCATGGACGAATGGCAACACGCCCTGACAGGCAACTATACCGACAGAAACCATGCTTCAAAGGCATGGTTGGCCGTTACGTTGTTGATCGGAACGGTTCCACCCGCTATCTGTTGGAAGCCCGGGACAAAGGTCCAGATCGCCGCCCCGTCTAGACGATACGCCAGCCAATAGGCCCCCCCGGCCGGAGTGACGGTGACGCTGGCGCTGCCCCCATTGACCACCATTTGGGATACCGGCAGCACGGTTCCCGTTCCCTCGGATGCCGGATACACGCTCGCCATAATCCTCCAAACCGGCGCCGTGGCGGCCAAGGCCGATTTCACCAGCAGATCGGACTTGGTGAGCGATTCGATCACCGGCACGGCGCAGGCTGCGCCCAGGGCGGCTTTCTTGATGAACGCCCGCCGGGCCACACGCTCGGCGCGGTTAGGTTGCTGCGATTGCTGCTCCGGCATAACAACTCCCTTCCGTTTGAACCTCGACAACATCCCGCCGTTTTCGACTCCAAAGAGGAGCGGTCACATACCTGATAATAGTTTTTCCCTAGCCCCCATCCAGCGCTTGCTTCGCCACCCGCCCGCAAAACTTTGGATGACTTAGCCGCGTTCATACAAAGGCATTTTCTCACACCCGAATGGACGCGCACCATAGGGGGAAAGCCTATTTTCGTTGGGGAGGAGATCGCCAGCCACGCACGCCCCCCGGGCGGCACCGCCGCCGCCCTGGTGCTGTTGTACCGACAGGAGTGTCCTAACGCCGCAACCGAATCGGTAATTTCCCCCCGCGCGCGCGGCCATCCGACGCTTGGGCGGCGACCAGAACACGTGCTTCCAATGCGACCCGGCGGGACGGGTCAGCGGCCTCGGGAGTCCGGCCAGCAGCTACTCTGGCGTTGGCCGGCCGGCTATGTGTGATTGAACAGGGGGTTGCGGTTGCCGCTGCAGCAGGAGTTCGCGGATGGCGTCGCGGAGGTCTTCAAGTTCAAGGGGTTTGGGCATGACGCACGAGGCACCCAGGCTCTTGGCGATATGCAGCACGTCGCGCTTGTCCATGCGACCGCCGCCAGAGATGGCGATGATCGGGAGGCCGGGCCGGCGCTGGCGCATGGTGCTGATGACTTCCAAGCCATCCCGCTCGGGCATGAAGATATCGGTGATGATCAGGTCGACCTGAGCTTGCTCAAACAGGCTCAGGGCCTGCTGGCCGTCGTGCGCGAGGCAGACGCGGTAGCCCTCGTCCTCGAGGAAGTTGCGTAGCAGCGCGCGGAGGGCGGGCTCGTCATCAATCACGAGGATCTGTTGCATCGGGATTCTCCGTGGAAGCAGGCCGCACGGCGACGTGCAGAGTATTGCCCAGCTCTTCCTGCGTCAGCGGCTTGTGCCGCAGGAAAATATTCAAGGCGCGGCATTCTGAGGCAGAGACCATTTCGCTGTCATAGCCGGTGAGCAGGATGGCCGGAAACCCGGGCCGCACTGCGCGCACGGCCTTGATCAAGTCGAGGCCCGTCAGCTGCGGCATGCCATGATCGGTGAGCAGGAGATCAAAGTCCTGCGGGCTCTGCCGGAAAGCGGCCAGGGCGGCAGTGCTGTCGTTGAAGCAGGTGACCCGATAGCCGAGCGGCTTCAGGGTGCGCTGAATCATGTTGGTGAGCACCTGCTCATCATCCACGCAGAGCACGCGGTACGCGGCGCCGGCCGGCGTGGTCACGCTGATGTCCGCGACGGGCGTGCTGGCCGCCGAGGCGAGCAGGGGCAGATAAATCTTGAACGTCGTACCAAGGCCCACCTCGCTTTCGATTTCGATGAAGCCCCCGGCGGTGGTCACAATGCCATGCACCACAGGGAGGCCCAAGCCGGTGCCTTCGCCGACGGCCTTGGTGGTGAAGAAGGGCTCGAACAGCCGGTCGCGATGTTCGACGGGAATGCCGCACCCCGTGTCGCTGACGCACAGGCGCAGCCAGCCCTGCGGGGCTTCCAAGTTTTCGGGGTGCGAGGCCTGCGCCAGTTCATCCAGTTGGAGCGTCATCACGCCACCTTTCTCGCGCATCGCGTGAAACGCGTTGGTGCCGAGGTTCATGATGACCTGCTGCACCTGGACGGGGTCGGCCCGGACCACGTCGTGCGTGGCCTGCAGGGCGAGTTGGATGTTGATCGTGGTCGGCACGGTCGCACGCAGCAGCCGGCAGGTCTCCTTGAGAATCGGCGTCACGGCCACTTCCACGCTCGCCTTCTCGCCCTGGCGGCTGAAGATCAACAGCTGCCGCACCAGTTCGGACGAGCGGCGGCTGGCGCTCAGCACCTGCTCCAGGTCCTCGGTCAAAACCTTGTCCTTTTTGGCGCGCTTGAGCGCCATGGAGGTGAAGCCCATGATGGCAAACAGCATGTTGTTGAAATCATGCGCCACGCCTCCCGCCAGCGTGCCGATGGCCTCCAGCTTCTGGGCCTGGCGCAGCTGGCGCTCCAAGGATTCCCGCGCGGTGATGTCCTGACAATGGATGAGCAGGCTCTTGATGGCCCGGTGCTCCAGCAGATTGGTGGCCAGACATTCCAACAGCCGCCACGTGCCATCCTCGTGTTTGACCCGGATCGTAATCCTGATCGGGTCCTGGGGCTGCGCCAGCAGGCGCCCGAGCACCAGCTGGGCTTCCCGGCGGCTTTCGGCGTGGGCGTTTTCCAGTAAATAGTGGCCCAGCAGAGCCTCGGGCGTCCGCCCCACAATGCCGAAGATGGTCGGGCTGGCGTAGGTGATGATCCCGGCCCCGTCAGTCAACAGAAAACAGTCCGAGGTCTTCTCGACAATGGCGCGGAAGCGCTCTTCGCTGGCCCACAGCGCGGTTTGCGCGGCCTTGCTCTCGGTGATGTCCGCGATGGTGCCGCGCAAGCCCCGCACCCGGCCCGCATTCTGGATGGGCTGGCTGGAACTGCGGACCCAGTGGATGGCACCGTCCTTGGCCTGTATCCGGAACTCGCTCAGATCATTATGGCCTTGCAGCCCGGCCTGGTGGGCCGCCAGGGCTGCGGGCTGATCTTCCGGCAAAATAAATTCGCTGAAAACATGCCCCACCAGTTCGGCATTTTCAAAGCCGAACAGCGCGTGAAAAACGGGACTGGCATAGGTGATGACCCCGTCGGTATTCACCTCATAAATGGCGTCGTTGATCTCCTCGACCAGGTGCCGGAAGTTTTCCTTGGCCAGCTGCAGGGCCTCGGCCTCCAGCTTTTTGCGGGTGATGTCCATGTTGATGCCGAGGATGCGCACCGCGCGGCCCTCGGCGTCTCTGATGATGTGGGCATGCACCTCGACATGTCGGATCCCGCCGTCCGGACAGACGATGCGGAATTCGCTCGCGTAATCCTGCCGGTCCGCCAGTGCGTTTTGCAGAGTCTCGTGGCTGCGCTCGTTGTCGTCGGGATGGAGGGCGGCACGCCACGCGGCGTAGGTGGGCGTGAAGGATGCAGCGGTGCGCCCGTAGAGTTCGTACATCTGGTCGTTCCAAAGCAGATGATCGTGGGCCACATCGAAATCCCACACGCCGATGTGGGCGGCATGGGTGGCCAAGTCCAGCCGCTCTGCCAGTTCGTGGATGGAGCGCTCCGCCTGTTTTTGGGCCGTGACGTCGCGGTTGGCACCGCGATAGCCAAGGAAATTGCCCTGCGCATCCAAACGCGGCAGACCGGTGACAACCAAATCGAGGATCCGTCCGTCCTTGGTTTTGGAGGTGCAGGCGAGCGCGTCCAGCTTTTGCCGCAGGGCGAACGCCGAATAAGTTTTCCGGGCGAGGTCCTCACGGATGTCGTCGGTAATCAGCTCGTAAAAATGCACCTTACCGATCAGCTCGGCGGGTTCATAGCCCAGCATTGTCTTGCTGACATCGTTGATATAGGTGATGAGGCCTTGGGCATCCACCTCCCAGATCAGCTCCCCCGTCACCTCGGCCAGCTGGGACAAGCGTTGTTCGTTTTCGCGCAGGCCGCGCTCGGCGGCCTGGCGTGCGGCGATGTCGCGGACGATGCTGAGCAACAACTCCTCACCGGCCATCTGCACCCCCCGGGAGCTGACTTCCACAGGCAGGAGATGGCCGTCTTTGTGGCTGTGGTAGGTCTCGAACAGCACGCCGCTGGACCGTGCAGCCTCCATTTGGAGTTTGATAAGCTGGGGCGCGTCGTGCGCGCGCAGGTCCCGGACGTTCAAGCCGAGCAGCTCGGCCCGCGTGTACCCGTAGAACTGCACGGCCGCCTCATTCGCTTCCACGATCTGGCCCTCGAGCATGACCAGCAGGAAGACGTCGCGCGCATGCTGCAGGATCAACTGATAGCGTTGCTGCAGCGCTTCGGCCTGCTTGCGCGCGGTGATGTCGCGGACAAAGACGATGAGGCGCCCGCCCATGAGCGGGCTATAGTGGGCGCTCACTTCCGCAGCAAACTGGGTGCCGTCGCGCCGCAGGTGGTTCGATTCAAAACGCTGCGCGCCTTGCGCAATGATCTGTTGCACACGGCCGCGGAATTCTTTCCCGGTCTCCTGGTCTATAAGGTCGGGGATGGCCAGCCGCAACATTTCTTCCCGCGCATAGCCAAACAACGCGCAGAAGGCCGCGTTGCAATCGAGGACCTTCCCCTGCAGATCCACAACCACGAACCCATCCATCGCGCTGGCGAGCATGGTCCTGTATTGCTCTTCGCTCGCCTGCAAGGCCGCCCTGGACTGGCACAGCTCGGCTTCCTCGGCGATGACCTTCAGCGCCTGCCCGAGATCCCGGGCCATGTTGGTGAGCAGCTCGACTTCCTCGGCGTCGAAGGCCTGCGCGTGGTCGGACTTGACGGTGAGCGCGCCGAAGAAATAGGCGCCATCTTGCAGGGGCATGGACGCGATCGCAAAGGCGCCGCTGGCCTCCACCGCTTCGCTCCAAAGGGGGAAGGAGGGGTCGGTCCGGATGTCGTTGATGACGACCGTGCGGCGCTCGCGGATGGCGGTGCCGCTGGGCCCGCGGCCGGAGGGGCTGTCGTCCCACGTGATGGGCGCGTGCCGGTTGACCTCCGCCGTGTTGCCGGCGCGGGCCACCTCGCGCACCAGCTTGGAGTCGGTGTCCGGCTGGCCGACCCAGACAATCACATAGCCGCGCGTCTGGACCAGAGCCTCGCAAACGCCTTGCAACAGCTTCTGGACATCCTTTTCCTGCAGGATGAGCCGGCTGACGCGCTGAATGGAGAGGAGGACGTCGTTGAGGTGGCGGATCTGCGCCGCGCTTTTCTGGGCGAGCTCCAGCTTCTGGCGGATGGAGGCGCGCAAGGCCTCCAGCGCGTGCGCCAGTGCCTGCGCCTCCCGCGAACCGGTGCCGGTCAGGCTCGTGTCGAGATCGCCCAAGGTCATCCGTTGCGCCGCCGCCGTCAGGGTTTCGATCGGCCCCAGCACCGAGCGCAGCAGGCGCGCGAGCAGCAGCCCGGCCAGCAACGCGACGAGCGCCGCCACGCAGAAGGATTCGGCCACGGTCTTGTTCAGCAGGCCGTCCAGTTCGGTCAGTGACATGCTGGCGCCGAGCAGGTACACGCGGCCCTGGCTGTCGCGTTTCGGGACCAGCACCATCCGGCCCTCGCCCCACTGGTTCCGAAAAACGCTGAGCGTGGGCTGCATGGACTGCAAGGCGGGCGCAAAGGCGTCCGGATCCTGATGCCGCTCAAAAAACTTGGCGTACAGCTGGTTGGTCAGCTGGTGGTCGGACGCCGTGGCGGAGGTGAACACGATCTGCCGCGGGCCCAGCACCAGCACGCTCCAGACATATTGCAGTCCGGTCTTGACGCAGAACTGGTTGTTGCTCGCCACCAGGGCGGCGTACTGCGCCGCGGTCACCGCATTGGAACCGGTGAGCCCGTCGTGATAGTTTAGCGGCTGCAGGTGCTCGAGTTCATGGGCCGCAGCGAGGAGCCGGGCGTCGGCCGCGTGCTTGACGGCCTGTTCCCGCGCGCCCAGCAGGATGAATCCGTAGAGGCCCGAGACCAGCAGGATGGCGCCCAGCGCAATCGTCAGGATGCTGACTTTCAATCTAGATCTGTTGTACATAGTGAGCTTCTCGCCCGTCTGGCGTGCTCCGGTCCGTTCGCCTGCGTGTCACCGCCGCCCACGCGCGAACAGGGAAGCCTACGACCTACAGCGCCAGCAGAGTTGCCGACACGATACGGGGGGGCGCCCCGGAAGGAAAAGCAGAAAAATACCCCGGGAGTGGTAATATTTTTCCTCGCTATTTCCAAGGCCGCAGCTTCTCCCGGCCGGGGACCAGCCGCCGCGACTACTCGCCGGCGAGTATTTTTACACGTTGGCGCATCCCGCCCCCCACGACATAGTGAGCACGTGAACACGACCCTAACAGCCCGCCGCAACCAGGAGCCCGTATGTCGCACATCGTGATCTGCGATGATGACCCACAGGTGTGCCGCCTGCTGGTGCGGGCGCTGGCGGACCACGGTGACGAGGTCACGGTCACCACCACGGTGCCGGAGTGTCACCGGTCGGTGCGGCAGGGCGCGCCCGATCTCCTGCTCACCGACCTGCTGCTGCAAGGCGAGAACACCTTGGCCCTGATCCGGCAACTGCGCGCGGATTTTCGCACCCTCAAAATCGTTGCCATCACCGGCGCGGGTCGCCTGTGGGCCCACGCTGCGGTGCAACAGGGCGCCGATTGCGTCCTGGAAAAGCCGTTCATCATGGAGTCGTTGACGGAGCTTGTTCAAACCCTGCTGCCCCACGAAATTTCACCCCGCGAACAGAGAAGCACATCATGATGACCTCTGGGATCCTCTGGGCCCTCAGACCCGCGAGTCACCGAGCCGGCGCCGCGGCCGGAACTGGCGAAAACATCCCCGCTGGCCGGGTGTTCCTCCAGCACTATCGGCGCGACCCCGTCATGCTGCTGGCGGCGGTTCTGCTGCTCGGCGCGATGCTCTTTTTTTCCCACGACATCTGGTCGGGATACGACCAGATCAAACTGCATGATGCTGCACCAAACAAGGGCGCACCGGCCGGTGCTGCGGCACAGGCCACCATCGGCAGAGATACCCGCGTGGTCGATAGCGCGTCCCGCCCGCACCCAAGCGGGGTGCCCCGCAACATGCGCTAAGGCCAGCCGCCGTCATTCCGGGGCGTGCAATGTCCCAGGCTCTATGGTATTCATAGTTCCGGTTTCTTGGGTAGCCGGACAAATGAAAACCGACAAACAGATTCGTGTGGCCGTGGTGGAAGACGAGGTGCTGGTGGCCCGCATGTTGGTGGCGTGGCTGGGTCAGCACCCGCGCATCAGCGTGGTGGGCAGCGCGCCCGATGGCCTCAAGGGGTTGCAGCTGTGCCGGGATACGCGACCCGACGTCGTGCTGATTGATGTGATGATGCCTGGTATGGATGGCCTGACGCTGGCCGAGCACCTGCTGGAGGAAATGCCCCGGCTGAAGCCCATCATCCTCTCCGCCCGCTTTGATCCCTATTGCATTTACCGCATCTATCGCCTCGGGATTCCCGGCTACGTGGATAAAGCGAGTCCGCCCGAAGAGGTGACCAAGGCCGTGCTGGCCGTGGCCCGCGGCAGCATGTACCAGACTGCACGCTATGCGGAGCACTGGCACCTGTTGCGCAGCGATCCCGATGCCTTTTTCAAGGTGCTGTCCGACCGCGAGGTGAACCTCGTGCGCCTGCTCGCCCACGGATGCGATCTCCATGAGATTGCCACGACCATGGAAATCACCTACGACACCGCACGCACGCACCAGCGGAACATCCGCAAAAAGCTCGGTGTGCACAACTCGCGCGAACTGTTGGTGCTCGCGAAAAAAAACGGCTTGTTCTGAAGCGCTCAACCGGACTGTGCGGCGGCAATTCCCTGGGGTGAGTTTCACAGGTGGTGTCGGCGCGAAAAACACCAGCAGCGCTTGGGCTGCTTTTGCGTGGGGCATGTTGCCGGGCCGGTGAAGTGGCGGCCATCGCCAGACACGCCGGGAAACTCCGCCGCTCCCCCCGCCACCATCGAGACTTGGACCGTACCCCGCTTGCCCGCATCGCCAGCCGCCATCAGCAGGTCGTCGAGGCTGGCGCCCGCGGCCACAACGAGCAGGCTGGTGGCAGCGGGCCACCCGTCGGTTTTGCAGAAAGTGTGCAGGTCATGCTGGAGCACGGGGCGTCCACCGGCGTCCAGCGGGACGCTCTTCTGGCCGGCGCCCTGAGACGCGCTGGGGGGGGGGAGGCGAGGAAAAATGCACTGACTGCCGAACCCGCCCCGCTCAGAGCGCGCCCGACCGCCGCATGAGCAGGAGCGAGAGATGCGCGGCGTGGGAAAGCATCGCAGTGTTCCCCCGCAGGCGGAAAAGGCAGAGGAACTGAGGCACGCTAAACGCGTTGTTTTGGCCATAACCCCCAACCGCCCCTTGGTCGCAAGCTTTTCGCGGCCCCTGAAACGCAGTAGACGCGGCCGGTGAGGCGCCGGACCAGTTCTCAACTTTCACGACCCGGTCATAGATACCGCCGGCCATAATGGTCCGTGGGACAGCGGCGGCCCGCGTATCGGCAACCGCCACCGGCGCCGGCAGATTGAAGGCATCGGACGGTACGAACTCCGTCCCTAGGCTTGGCCCGGAACGCCGCCGCCGCCCCAGCAGGCAAAGGCACAGCAGGCCACCGCCCAAGGTTGCTTGTGTCGCCGAGCCCTGCGCCGTCGTCGCCACCGCCTGTGGCGCCACGGCGGCAACCGAGGTGATCAGTTGTCCCCCGGTTTCGATGTCATACAGCATCGAGGCGACCGGCGGCTCGAGACGCTGCTGCTGGAAGGTCAAATACAGGCCTTGGTAGCTGGAACCGTCGAATGTATGTAACCGGGGACGCAAGCCGTCATAGGTGACGAGAAAAGGCCCTTGCCCCGTTACGATGCCAGCGTCCGCAAACTCAGGAGACCGTTGCCGCAAATTGTTCTTATATTGAAAGGCCACCGGACCCAGCTCGCGGACTTCCAGAGGTATCAGGTTGCCTTGAATCGCCCCCTTGGGCTGCGGCTTAAACTGCAAGTCAAGTCCCGCCATTCCCCGCGAGGATTGGCCGCCGTAGTAGGCGTAATTGCCGAGGGTGTCAAAAAGCTCAGAACTGTGCGACGTGAAGTGCAGGCACACGTCCAGTCCGTAGTTCATGCGCGGCGCATACACGCCCAGCCGGGCGTCGCGCGCCGGGACGGACACCAAGGCGGGGATGAGATCAGCCGAAGCCCGCGGCGCGAGCAAGGCCACGGCTGCCAGCGCTGCGCCCCACCGCGCCCAGACGGCGAGCCGCGCGACCACGAGGATCCGCTTGGCGTCATACCGCATGGCTGCTTGAATATTCATCTCTTCACTATCTTGCAAACGGCGTCCGCATCGTGCGGCAGGTGCTTTGACCGAGGAGCGCCCTGATCCAGACAACGGGTGCATCTTCTCCATCACAAACCAACCACTCCCAGCGACGACCGTCTTTATAAAGATCTCTGACGAGCGTGAAAATATCAGCGGGGCTCTCTCCTCAACAACGCCTAAGAATACTCTATAATGAGTACACTCCCGCGTTGCGCCCGGAAGGGTGTCGGCGCAGATTTTGGCGGCTCCATCGGGCGGAAGTGCAGGGCTGCCGGCAGGCGGGCCAGCGCAGGCACATCTACTCTGTTGTGCGTATTCTTGCTTGTTGCCCCGGACTCCTCCGCTTTGCAATATTTGCGCCGTGATCAAGATGGAAACAACGGCTGTCGAAGAGGAAATCTTAGCGTCCCAGCGGCGGAGATTCTGGCTGGAGCGGTGCGGCAAGTTCGGCGTGGTGCGACGCGCCGTCGCCAGCGATCAGCGCCGAGAACTCTGGCCCGCGCATCAGCCCGCCGTGGTACCACAGGCCATCCACAGGGGCCTGCCTGGTCAATATTTTTATACCTTTCCGATTATGAATCTCGCGGCGGAAGCGGCAGGTGACCGGTTGCAACAGTTGGCCCAAGCCGGCCAACAGGTCCGCATGGGTGGGCGCAGGTGACACGCGTGCCAGAGCTACAGGCCCATCCGCGCCTTGAACCGGGCACGGCGGGTCCAGTTTGTATATATACGCCGGGGCAAGAGATAATTCCGGGGCCATTTCAGGGAGCGTAACGATGCAAGACGATACACAAATTCGCGTGGCAGTCGTGGAGGATGAAGGGATGGTGGCCCGCATGCTGGGTG
>CAIWHP010000129.1 GCA_903912445.1 uncultured Lentisphaerota bacterium | reverse complement strand
GAGGCTTCGATGTTAGTTGTGCGCGGGGTGGTCAAAGGTCGCACAGTCTTGCTCCCGGATAGCATTCAGTTGACGGAGGGGGCTGAGGTCGAAGTGCGTGTGCGTACCGAGCGGCGAAAATATACTCCCTCAGCGTTTTCGGAAAAGGCGTTCAAAGAGAAACTGATCGAGATCGGGTTGCTCAAAGAATGGCGCTTGCCTGGGGATGCTAAAACCAGGACAGTGCGCATACCTGCGGAAATTCAAGGCCGACCGCTGTCTGAACTGATCATTGCGGAGCGTCGCTGATGGCGGTTTATTACCTCTGATTTTTGTTTCTGCGGACGAAGCCCAATTGACGGTCGCAGTTCGCGAGGGACTATCGCCTGAAAACCCCAATAATCATGTCTTGTAGGTGCACGATGCGGCGATGGTTCCGGTGGTGTGCTTTCTGCTGAGATGACTTTCGACCCCACTGCCTTTCTCGATGCGCTGCGCCGCAAGCGCGGTTATGCCGGCCAACTGGCGCATGTCCGGACTCTGCCCGCGCGGCGAGCGCGTTACGCGCCGGTGGCCGGACAACTCAGCCCGCCGGTGGAACGGGCGTTGGTCGCGGCCGGCGCTGAGCGGCTCTACACGCACCAGGCCGAGGCGATCAACGCGGCGCTTGCAGGTCGGAACGTGGTCGTCGCCACCTCGACGGCCAGCGGCAAGACGCTGTGTTTCAACGTGCCGGTGCTTGAGGCGCTGGCGCGCGATCCGCTGGCGCGGGCGTTGTACATTTACCCCACCAAGGCGTTGGCACAGGACCAGCTCGGCAAGTGGAACGCGTTGGTCAAGGGCGCGGGGGACGGCATCATCAATCCCCAAGCCGCGACCTACGATGGCGACACCCCCCAGGGCAGCCGCAGCCGCATCCGCCGAAGCACGCGCGTGCTGCTCACCAATCCCGACATGTTGCATGCCGCCATCCTGCCCAACCACCCGCTGTGGGCCGAGTTTTTCCGCCACCTGCAATACGTCGTCATCGATGAGGCGCACACTTACCGCGGTGTTTTTGGCTCGCAGGTCGCGTGCGTGCTGCGCCGCCTGCGCCGCGTCTGCGCGTTGTACCAGGGGACAGGGATCGGGGATCAGGGATTGGGTGTCAGGCGTCAGGGGCCCGGCGTCAGCAGCTTCCAGTTTCCAGTTTCCAGTTTCAAGCTTCCAGCTTCCACCCTCGTCTTCATCGCCACCTCGGCCACTATCGCCAACCCCGCTGAGCAGTTTGAACTCTTGACCGGGCTGCCCGCGACGGTGGTCAGCGATGACGGTTCGCCGCACGGGCCGCGCACCTTCGCGCTGTGGAATCCGCCGTTTGTGGATCGCGCCAAATCGGCCCGGCGCAGCGCCAACGGTGAGGCCAGTGATTTGTTCATCGCACTGGTGGGGCAGGGAGTCCGCACGATCGCCTTCACCCGGGCGCGCGTCGTGGCTGAGCTGTTGCTGCGCTACGCCCGCGAGGGGCTGCGCAAGGTGTCGCCGGACCTGGTGGATCGGGTCGCGGCCTACCGCGCGGGTTACCTACCCGAGGAACGCCGGCGCATTGAGCGTGAATTATTCGGGGGCCGGCTGCTGGGTGTGACGGCCACCACGGCTTTGGAACTTGGCATCGACGTGGGCGGTCTGGACGCAG
>CAIWHP010000128.1 GCA_903912445.1 uncultured Lentisphaerota bacterium | reverse complement strand
GCTCCTTGGTGGGCGACGGCTGGCTCTATGCTCAAGCAAACGCTTCGTAGCCGACTTTATACCTGCGATCTAACGGAAGTGGTATCAGATGGCGGCCACAGGCCGCCGCTACAGCTGCGATGGAATTCGCGGGGTTGAAAATCCCACCCACAAGCATACTGCTGCGGCATGTTTCTATGTTGCAGGCCGGGTCTCCGACCCGGCGCACAGCGACTCAACTCCTCACCCACAAGAAGCAGAGCGAGGACGACAACGAGAACGATGCGGCGAGGTCATGCACTTCGCAGGCGCATTGACGCCCGCACGTCCGCAATCAACGCACCTTGGGCGCAACAAGACTGCGTCCCTACGTCGTTGGCTTCCCCGCGATGGTCTCGGCGACGAGGCGGATGGCGGCCTCGTGATGGGCGCGGCAGGCTTCGAGCGTCGGCTTCCATGGCGTCTGCAGGAAGCCGAGCAGCCGCTCGGGCGCGATGTGCTGGCGCGCGAAATCCACGGTGCGGCGGAAGTTCTCCGGCGTGGACCAGTTCGAGGCCGTGGGGAGCTGGTCATAGCCGTGGCGTTCGAGCTCCACATAGGTCTTGGCCGCCGTGTCCTTCTCCGGGTTGAAGCTCAGGCCGTAGTACCAGTTGCTCTGCACGACCTTCTTCGGCATGCGCGCGAAGAAGGTGTCGGCGTGCTTCCACGCATAGTCCGCCCAGATCCACGGCCGCGTCTTCTGCTCCGTCACCGTCTTGATGAAAAACTCGAAGTCGTGCCACCAGAGCTCGTATTGCCGCACCACGGTGTACTCATACTTGGACTGGTGTTCGGCGGTTTCCTCGTCGTAGCCGAGGTGGAAGAAGCGCGGCCCATCAAACAACTCGACGACCTCGGCGATCAGCTCGCGGCAGACGCGATAGTAGTCGGGCGTGGACACCATGCGCTCGTAGACGCCCAGCCAGGCATCGTGGGCCGTGGAGAAATTCAGCTTGGGGATCGGCTCCAGCCCGAGGTCGCGGCAGCGCTTCAATTCCTCGCGCAGCTTGCGCGGGCTCCACGCGTTTTGCACCGCGATCTCCGGGTGCGAGCGATAGGCCACGGCGTCGCCGAGATCGAGCACCACCAGGTTCATGCCGCCGCGGCTCATCGCCTGCAACAGGTCGCGCCACAGCTTTTCATCGAAGCGCAGGTAGGGCTGCTTGCACACCCAGCCGAGTTCCGCCCCCTGGAGCGCGCCCCATTTTTCCACCGGGCGGTCGCTCCACATGTTATAGCTGAGGTGCAGCAGATTGCCCCAGAGCAGCTTGGGCGGCGGCGCGGCGCGGGCGGCGCGGGGCAGGGCCGAGGCCGCCAGCGCGGCGGCGGTCGTGACCATGAAGGAACGGCGCGAGAGGCTGCTGCTCATGTTCGTCTCCTGGTTTCACCACAGAAGGACACGAAGGCAAGCGGAGGCCACAGCGGGAGGCCGCCTCTGTAAACCTCCGTGGTTCCTCTGCGACCTCTGCGGTTAAAGGCCCATCAGCTTGCGGGTGAAGTCGGCGTTTTTCTTGCCGTCCGCCGGGCCGCTCTTGGTCGGGCAGGAGGTTTCCAGCACGATCCAGCCGCGGTAATCGATGTCGCGCAGCGCGGCGGCGATCGGGTCGAACTTCACCTTGCCCTCGCCGAGGAAATTCTTGCCGTCCTTGAAATGAATCTGCGAGAGGCGGCCCTTGAGCGCGCGGAGTTCCGCCGGCACGTCGTACCCCGCGCCGGTCGTGTTGCCCACGTCGTAGTAGGCGCCCACGAACTTGCTGCCGACCCGGTCGAGGATCTCGAGGTACTTGGCCGACGGCAGCGTGCATTCGACGCCGAGCGTCACGCCCGCGGCTTCCGCCTGCGGCGCGACTTCCTTCAGGCGCTTAACCACCGCCTCCATATCGTCCTTCTTCCAGTCGCTGCCTTGGAGCAACTGCGCCTTGCCGAAGAACGGGACAAGGATGCCGGTGGCGCCCAGGTTCTTGGACGCGGCGATGCACTGGCCGAGCCAGGCCACCGCGCGCGGCTCCGTCGCCACCGGGCACCCGTTCATCAGGTCCATCGAGAGCGAACAGATGACCACGCCCGCGGCCTGCGCCATTTCCTTCTGGCGCGCCTGCTCCTGCGGCTCGGCGAGCTTCAGCACATCGGCCGCGCCGCCCACGCCGACCTCGATGCCCTCGATCCCGCACTGCCTGGCCACCTTGTAATCGCCGCCGAAGCAGTTGAGGCGCGAGCCGAGCCGGATTTTCGCGCCCGGGGCCGCCTGGGACAGCAGCTGCGCGAACCCGCCCATCATCGCCGCACCCGCGAGCGCCGTCGCGCCGTGCCGCACAAAGCTCCGCCGTGTCATCCTCGTCATCGTTCGTCCCTTTCCGGTTGGTTTGAGAAGCGTGGGCCGATTATGGCCGCGCCCGCCGCCGAGTCAAACGGCAAATTTCCCGCGCAAATCTTGCGGCTTGACTGGCCGCACCGGCCTGGGGTACTCTGGGCGCGCGTTACAAGTCCGGCAGACGAACGGCGTGGGCAAGCAAACCCACGCTTTTGCGTGTCGGACTTGTGGTGTTAGCTCTTTTGAGGAACTGATTATGGCGAGCGAACTGCAACAGGTGTTTGAGTTTATCGAGCGCGAGCGTGGCATCGACCGCGAGACGTTGTTGAATGCGGTGGAAACCGCCCTGCTCAAGGCGTCGAAGAAGGCCGTCAGCCCGGCCCGCGAGCTGCGCATCGCCATTGACCGTAAGACCTTCGAAATCCGTGCGTTCGCCCGCGTCCAGGTCGTGGACGTCATCAAAGAACCGCACGACCAGATCCTCCTGGCCAGCGCCAAGCGCATGCTGCCCACCGCCAAGCTCGGCGACTTCATGGATGCGGAAGTGACGCCGAAAAACTTCGGGCGCATCGCGGCGCAAACCGCCAAGCAGACCATCCTCCAGGAAATCCGCAACGCCGAAAAGGCGAAGATCTACAAGGAATATAAGGACCGGCCCGGCGACATCGTCAGCGGCACGGTGCGCGGCTTCGAGCGCAGCGATGTGCTGATCGACCTCGGCCGCGCCGAGGCGGTGATGCCGTCGCGCGAGCGCGTGCCGATCGAGGAATACCAGGTCGGCGACCGGGTCCGGGCGCTGCTGCTGACCGTCGAGGACAAGCCCGGCGGACCGGCGCTGATCCTCTCGCGTTCGGCCCCGGAATTCGTCCGCAAGCTGTTCGCGCTGGAAGTGGCGGAGATCTCCGACAACACCGTGGAAATCCGCGCGATCGCGCGCGAGCCGGGCTACCGCACCAAGCTGGCGGTGTTCTCCAACGACAGCAAGGTCGATCCGGTTGGCGCGTGCGTCGGCCTGCGCGGGCTGCGCGTCAAAAACATCGTCCGCGAGCTGTCCGGCGAGAAGATCGACATCGTCCGCTGGCATGACGACATCAAGACCTTCGTCACCAACGCGCTCTCCCCCGCCAAGCTGCTGCGGCTGACGGTGGACGAGGATACCGGCACGGTCAACGTCATCGTCGCCAACGACCAGCTTTCGCTGGCCATCGGCAAGAAGGGCCAGAACGCCCGCCTGACGAGCAAGCTGACCGGCTGGAAGATCGACATCAGCAAGGACGAGGCCGACATTTCGTTCGACGAAAAGGTCGCGCACGCCATCAACAAGCTGGCCGCAATCGAAGGCATCGGCAAGGAGCACGCCGAGAAGCTGGTGCGGGCGGGCTTCCTGACGCCGGAAGGCATCGTCGCCGCCGAGGTGAGCGATCTGATGTCCGTCGAGGGATTCGACGAACAGTCCGCGGAGGCCGTGCGCGCGGCCGCGGAAAAGGTTTTTGAGGCCGAGAACAAGCTCCTCGAAAGCGAAAGCGAAGCATGAGGGTACACGAACTAGCACGCGAACTGGGCCTGCGGAGCAGCCAGGATATCCTGGACAAGCTGCATGAGCATGGCATGCAGCTCAAGAACCACATGAGTCCCCTGACTGACGAGCAGGTGGACATCATCCGCAAGGCCTTCCCCAAGGGGTCCATCCCCCCGCCGCCGCCCGAACCCACGCCGGAGCCGCAGCGCAAGACCATTCTCGTGCGCGGCCCGATCATCGTGAAGGAATTCGCCGAGCAGCTCGGCGTGAAGCCCAACCATCTCATCGCCGAGCTGATGATGATGAACATCTTCGCCTCGATCAACGAGCGCGTGGACCTCAAGATCGCGCAGCAGATCGCCGAGAAGCACGGCTTCAGCTTCGAGCACGAGAAGAAGCAGGTCGAGCACAAGCCGGTGACCAAGGCCGCCGAGCCGGCGGTCGAGCCGAGCGAGGACCGCAGCGAGGACCTCACCACCCGCCCGCCCATCGTCACCTTCATGGGTCATGTCGATCATGGCAAAACCTCGTTGCTCGACAAAATCCGCAACACCAAGGTCGCCGCCGGCGAAGATGGCGGCATCACGCAGCACATCGGCGCCTATACGGTCACGGTCAACAACGACCGCCAGATCACCTTCCTCGACACCCCGGGCCACGCGGCCTTCACGCAGATGCGCGCCCGCGGCGCCAACCTGACCGACATCGCGGTCATCGTCGTGGACGCGCAGGACGGCATCATGCCGCAGACGCGCGAGGCCATCCAGCACGCGCGCGCCGCCAAGGTCGCGCTGATGTTTGCCATCAACAAGATTGACCTGCGCGGCGCGAACGTGGACCGCGTCAAGACCCAGCTCCAGAAGGAAGGCCTCGCGCCCGAAGACTGGGGCGGCACGACGATCTGCTGTCCCGTCAGCGCCGTCACCGGCGCCGGCATCGACCAGCTGCTGGAGATGATCCTGCTGCAGGCCGACATGCTGGAGCTCAAGTCCAACCCCGCGCGCCGCGCGCAGGGCTACGTGATCGAAGCGCGCCTCGAGCCCGGCATGGGCCCGACCGCCAACATCATCGTCAAGCGCGGCACGCTCAAGGTCGGCGACGCGATCACCTGCGGCCCGTACTGGGGCCGCGTCAAGGCGCTGATCAGCGACAAGGGCGTCAAGGTCCGCACCGCGGGCCCGTCGCTCGCCGTCAAGGTGCTCGGCCTGACCGCCGTGCCGGAGCCCGGCATGGAGTTCCAAGTGCAGGCCAACGACCGCGTCGCCCGCGACATGTCGGAGATCGCCCTCGCCGAAAAGCGCAAGCAGGAGATCGCCGTCTCGCCCAAGCGCCTGACGCTCGACGACCTCATGAAGCCGGCCGGCCAGGTCAAGGAAATGCACAAGCTGCGCCTGATCCTCAAGGCCGACGTGCAAGGCTCGCTCGAGGCGATCCAGAACTCCCTCAGCGGCGTCAAGAGCGACAAGGTCGTGCTCGACATCCTCCTCGCGAGCGTCGGCAACATCAGCAGCAACGATGTGCTCCTCGCCCGCGCCTCCGAGGCCATCATCATCGGCTTCCACGTCGGCAAGGACGACGGCGTCAACGCCACTGCCAAGCGCGAAGGCGTCGAGATCCGCCTCTACAGCATCATCTACGAGCTGCTCGACGACGTCCGCAACGCGATGATCGGCCTGCTCGACCCCATCGTCAAGCAGACGGTGGTCGGCCATGCCGAGGTGCTGCAGGTCTTCGAGATCAGCCGCAAGGGCACCATCGCCGGCTGCCGCTGCACCGATGGCCGCCTGACCAGCCGGGCCCGCGCCCGCCTCAAACGGAAGAACGACGTGCTGTTCGAAGGCGCGCTCGTCAGCCTCAAGCGGTTCCAGAACGACGCGGCCGAAGTGCGCGAAGGCCAGGAATGCGGCTTGCGCCTCGACAACTTCAGCGGCTTCCAGCCCGGCGACGTGATCGAGTGCTTCGAGGTCGAAAAGATCGCCCAACAGCTGTGAGGCACGCCATGACCTGCTGTACGCTTTTCCAAACCTTGGAAAACCGGATTGCCGTTTTTTCCAAGCCTTGGAAAAACAGCATGGTCGCATTTCCAACCCTTGGAAAACGCTCCCTTCGGTGTGCGCTGTTCGGGGAGGCTGCCCATGAGTAACGTGGACCGCCTGACCCGCGTCAATGCGCTGCTCAAGCGCGAGATCGCCGAATCGCTCTACCGCGTCTTCGCGGGCCGGGACTTCGACTTCGCCGCCGTCACCGTGACGCACGTCTTCACCAGCAGCGACCTGCATTCCGCGCGCGTGCTCGTCAGCATCCTCGGCCACGAGAAGGAGCGCGGCGGCATCATGCGCCAGCTCCAGCAGCACCACGGCCCGATCCAAAAACTGCTCAGCAAGCACGTCATTCTCAAGTACACGCCGCAGCTGCACTTCGAGCTGGACACCTCCCTGGCCGAGGGCGATCATGTGCTGCGGATGCTGGAGCGGCTGGAAGGCGAGCATCCCGACTGGGATAAAACGCCGCCGCCGCCACCCGCCACCCCCACGGAGGAAGAATCATGAGTTTTCAAGCCGGCCGCGCCGGGCAAGCCGCCCGCGAACTCGACCCCTTTGACGGCATCCTGCTGGTGGACAAGCCCTCCGGGATGACCTCGCACGACGTCGTCGACCGCATCCGCCACACCTTCCGCATCCGCAAGGTCGGCCATGGCGGCACGCTCGACCCGATGGCCACCGGCCTGCTGATCATGTTGCTCGGCCGCGGCACGCGCCTGTCCAACGACATCATGGGCACCGACAAGGTCTATGAAGGCACCATGCAGTTCGGCGTCACCACCAACAGCGAGGACGTGGATGGCGCCGTCACCGGCACCGCCGATTTTTCGGGCGTCACGCGCGCGGCCGTCGAGGCCGAGATGAAGAAATGGCTCGGCGACGTGCAGCAGATCCCGCCGATGGTCTCCGCGATCAAGAAGGACGGCGTGCCGCTCTACAAGCTCGCGCGCAAGGGCCAGGAGATCGTCCGCGAGCCGCGCTGGCTGCACATCTTCGAGTTTGCGCTGCTGGACTTTGCGCTGCCGCGCGTCAGCTTCCGCCTGCGCTGCTCCAAGGGCACCTACGTCCGCACGCTTTGCGCCGACATCGGCCGCGCGCTCGGCTGCGGCGCGCACCTCGCCGAGCTGCGCCGCACCCGGTCCGGCGAGTTCTCGATCGACAAGGCGCTGCGCCTGGAGGACCTGCTCAAGCTCAAGCTCGACGACCTCCTGCCGCACATCATCCCCGCGCACGAGGTGCGCGAACTGACGCGACCGGTAAAATGAAACTGCTCCACGAGCTGGGCGGCCTGCGCCACGAACCGGCCCCGCTCTATATCGCCGCGGGCTTCTTCGATGGCGTGCATCGTGGCCATCAGCGCGTGATCGGCGCGGCCCTCGACCGCGCCCGCGCTGGCGGCGGCACCGCGTGGGCGCTGACGCTCGACCCACACCCGCTCAAGGTGCTCGCGCCCGCTAAGGCGCCGCTGCTGCTGACCACCCTGCCCCACAAGCTCGAGCTGCTCGCCCAGCTCGGCCTCGCCGGCTGCGTCGTGCTGCCGTTCACGGCCGCCGTCGCCCACGAGGCGCCGGAATTCTTCCTCAACGAGCTCGCCGCCTCGCTGCCGCGCCCCGCCGGCCTCGTCATCGGCGCCAACTGGACGTTCGGCCACGCCGCGCGCGGCAACGCCGAGCTGCTCCAGCAGCTCGCCCCGCAGCTCGGCCTCGCCGTGCATATCGTCGAGCCGCTCGTCTGGGGCGGCGGGCCGGTATCCTCGACGCGCATCCGCCAGCAGATTCTGCACGGCCACCTCGAAGCCGCCGCCGGCCTGTCCGGCCGCTTTCACAGCGTCCACGGCAAGGTCATCCGCGGCAAGGGCTACGGCCGCACGCTCGGCTTCCCCACCGCCAATCTGCGCCCGCACGACGAGGTCCTCCCGCCGCCCGGCGTTTTCGCCGTCTACGCGGAGGTGGACGGCGTCCGCCACCCGGGCGCCGCGTTCCGCCCCGACCCGCAGACGCAGCCGGAGTTCGGCGGGGACCCCCTGATCGAGATCCACTTTCTCGACGCGCACCTGGACCTCTACGACCGCGAACTTGAGGTCCATCTGCTCTCCTACCTGCGCGCCACACGCCGCTTTGAAAACGCCACCGACCTGCGCCAGCAGATCGCGCTCGACGTCGCGGAGATTCGCAAGGTGACCGACAACTTTTTGACCGCTGCGGGAGGCGTGCGCTGGCCCGCGTGTGAGTGAAGATGGATACGGGAGACCGTTTGCTGTAGCGGCGGCTTGCGGGCGCCGGCAAGCGGTGCCCCTGCACAGCAGACATGAATGTGGAGCGAAAAAAAGTAGTCACGCACAGCCCCGCGGAAACGCGGCAGCTGGCGGCGGAGCTGTTGCGCGAGCTGCGGCCCGGCGCGGTGCTCGCGCTGCACGGCGACCTCGGCGCGGGCAAGACCTGCTTCGTGCAGGGCCTCGCCGCCGCGCTCGGCGTCCACCAAGCCGTCAGCAGCCCGACCTTTGTGCTGATCCACGAATATCCCGGCACGCCGCCGCTGTACCATGCCGACCTGTACCGCATCCGCGACGCCGACGATGCCCTCGGCCTCGGCATCGAGGAATATTTCAAGAGCGACGGCATCACCGTCATCGAATGGGCCGAGCGCGCCGCGGAGCTGCTGCCGCCGGACACGTGGCACCTGACGTTTGAAGTCGGCGCAGACCTGACGGAGCGGACGATCACGATCGAATGTCCTAATCTTAATCGTAACTCCTAATCTTAATCTTCCGGCCGGCCGGCGGGATTGCGATTATGAACCAGGATTAGGAGCAGGATTAAGAGTGGAAAGAAAACCATGCTTGTTTTATCTATCGAGATGTCGAGCGCCGAGAACGACGTGGCGCTGGTACGCGCCGGCCAGGTGCTCGCGCGCCGGACGTGGACCGCGCTGATGTTCCACCACACGCGGCTGTTCGACCTGCTGCACGAGCTGCTCGCCGAGGCCGGCGTGACGCCGGAACAGGTCGAGCTGTTCGCCGTCGGGCGCGGGCCGGGCTCGTTCTCCGGGACGCGCGTCGCGCTGACGGCGGCCCAGGCGTTCGCGATGCCCGGCGGCAGGCCGGTGGTCGCCGTCAGCAGCGGCATCGCGCTCGCCCGCACGGTCGCGGCCGCGGGCGGTGCGGACACGGTCGCGGTCATCGGCGACGCGCGGCGCGATACGATCTGGCTCGGCGTCTTTGACGGGAAAACCGGCGCACCCGCGGAGCCCGCGCCTTGGATCACCTTGCCGCTCGCGCAGCTGGCCGCGCTGTTGCCTGCCGGGGCGAAAATCGTCAGCCCCGACTGGACGCGCCTCGCGCCGCACTGGCCCGCCAGCCTCCCCCAGCCCATCGGGCAATTCCCCACCGCCGCCGCCGTCGCCCAGCTCGCGCTCGAGCAACACGCCAGCGCCACCACGCCCGAACCGCTCCTCCCCATCTACCTCCATCCCGCCGTGGCCACGCCGCCGCCCCGTCCCGCCGCCCCGCCGCACCCTTGACCCGCGCGCAGAGGACGCCATGCACGACGAGGACGAAAACAAAAAGGGTGCTCCGCCGGCCGCGGCGGGAAGGGAGCGGACGCCGCTCTCCGCCATCCTCATTTCCAGCCTGGCAACCACCGTGCTGATCACCGTCATCATTGCCGGCAGCCTTTATATCTACCGGCTGTTCCCGGATCTGCGAGCGGGGAGCTTGCAGGAGGAGTTGCTGAGCTGGGGCGTCATCCTGCTGGGTGGCGGGGCTTGCCTCGCCGTGCTCCTGCTGGGCGCCCAGCTGCGCCGGTGGCTCGCAGCGCGCGCAGCGAAAACGCACCGCATACTCGACAAATAGGGCCAGGCCGGGAGCCAAACCCGGCGCGTTGCTGGGTTTAACATTCACGCGCAACCTGGCGCTCGCGGCAACTTGTCCCGTCCGCTTCGCCACGAACCTGCCGGGCAAGTTCACACCCGCCGGCCCAACCTGTAATGCATCCGTCCTGACCATGCCGCCAGCCAGGACCGAATCGCACACCTGTACAGGTGTGCGATTCGGTCCTGGCTGGCGGCATGGTCAGGACGGATGCATTACAGGTTGGGCCGGCGGGTG
>CAIWHP010000127.1 GCA_903912445.1 uncultured Lentisphaerota bacterium | reverse complement strand
TAAATATCCATATCATTACTCCGACAAATAAACACAGCGTCGCAATCCCGGCCACCCAGTTCAGCCAAGAGATTCTTGCTGGCGCTCGCGCACCACCACTGCCAACGGAAACCACAACCCTACCGTGCTTCGCATTAGGCACCTCAGCCACGACTACTTGCTTAAATCCCAGGCGTGGCTTCGGTTCCGCTTTTGAGGCAGGTTCCCACGCTGGCGTCAGATCGAAACGCGCCGAACTGGGCTGTTGGGCCCACTCTGGTTTGTTGCCTTCGCGCGCCGCATCGATCAGCGGTCCGTTCTCTGTCAATCTTGGTTTCTCTCCAGTGAGGTCCAGCACCAAGGCATCCGGCATCCGGCGCGCCATCGACAGCGCTTCTGCGCCCGGCAGGCAGCAGCGCAAGAAGCAATCGGTGCCCTGTGGGAGGGTCGTGAAATAGGTGCTGAAAGTGAACGCCCAGCGCTTATTTTCCGGCAGGAGCGAGGTGACCTCTGCAACCATTGTCAGCAAATCCTGTTCCAGCTCGAAAATCAGGAATACCGGCTTGTCGGGTGCGTCCTTGAAGCGTTGCGCAATCACGCCGGCCCAACCCGCCTCCAAGAGTTTACTGGTCGCCCAGTGTTTCGCTTCGTAATACTTAACGGCGACATCATGCACTGAACGCGTCTTTTCAATCAGGCGCGGTTCTCCAGTCCATTTCTTGTCGAATAGTTTATCCGAGGTCATGGCCCAGGCCGGCCCGCCGAGCACAGCCTTTTGTTCGTCCTCGCTCACCATCACATGGTGCGCCAGTTTGTTGGTGCGGCCGGAATAATCCATCTCATAGGAGGCCACGCGCGACAGGATAGAATAGGCTTGGCCTCCGAGGCGGAAGCGATAATGGCTATAGGCCACCGGATTCTTGGCATACATCGGGTCCTGAGGCGAGAAGACATGGGTGTAGCCGCTGATGCCCTCGCAGGTTTGCACGCAGTTGGCCGGCATGCCTTGGGTGTAGGCGACTGTGGCGAATCCGCGCGAGCCGGGTTTGAGGCCGCGTGGCACCGAGGTGAAGATCAGTTCAAAAGCCATGGTGTGTAGCTCCTGTCAGGGCCTCAAAGGGTGGTCGCCTCCACGGTCATTTGCGGCACGCGGAACCGCCTGTGGGTCGTGGGGCACTGCAAGGTGTAGCCCGAATAATAGACCGGTACCTCGAGGTCATCCTTGTCCGTCTCCGCCAAGCGGACATGCCAGGACTGGCCCGCACGCTCGCACTTGGCCGGGTGCACGGCGGCGGGGTCATCCTGCCGGATGGAAGGGATTAGGCCGAGCCGGGCCAGAAAATAGAGCACGGGCACCTCGGCCCACTGGGGCTTTACGTCGGCGGGCCGCACGGAGATGATCCCCTTGTTCAAACTGGGGCTATGGCCCAGCGCGCTGTTGGGTAGGTATACCACATTATCGGAAAAAGATTCGGCGGCGCGGACGACCTCGGGGGCATATTTCAACATGATCGTGCGCGCGATGAAGGAGATCTCGGCGATCTTGGACATGTTCAGGGCATAGGTCTGGGTGGCGGCATTCCACACCCAAGGACTCTCATCGAGCTGGATCAACTCCCGCAGTACATCGGCCTTGGAGATGGCGATGATGATGGGTTTGGCATATTTCACGTTCCGCTTCAGGCCCAAATATTTACGGATGCGATCCACCATTTCGACCACGTATTTATCCTGCCGATGTGCTGCCCCCATGCTCATTTGAAGATCTGCGCCATGAAACGCGCGTCGAAGGCGCGAGTCAATGGTGGGATCGAACAGGAACAGCAGACCCTCCGCATGGATCAAGTGACGGGTGCCGAGATTGACGGAGTTATCTTTGCCGGGCTCGAAATTCTCACCCGCATTGTCATAGAGGATCAAGGTGCGCTGGGCATTGCTTTCCTCGATGCCCTCCAGTTTCCCCTGTTCAGCCTGCAGGCTGTACATGCACGGCAGGGGCAGGAAAACATCCATGTTCTTCAAGGTGATCTGGCGGAAAAGTTTTTGAGCGTGCGGATCCGTTTTGTCGATGGTCTGCCAAGCTTGATCGTCGTCCTGATGGAACAACTTCTCTTCGTATTCATTGAGCCATAGGTTCGTGATCGCATCCACATCCGTGTAGCGCACGGAAAATAACTCCGGCAGGGTGGTGCGGAGCTTCCAGCTCATGCTCGCCAACAAATAAGATTTTCCGCTGCCGGATGCACCGACGATGGATATGAACAGCGGCGGCATGTCCAGCAAGGCCGCCGGAATCCGCAGGTGGCATTGCGGACAGGCCAAGTCAGGACAAATCACCCCCCCTGCGTCCAGCGCCAGGCCCTCCGGCGTGAAACGCGAAGGCAGGAAGCGTTGGAAATCGTCAGACCCCAGCACGGGATCGCCCCGAAGGTCGGAATGGTTGGCAATATAGAGCACCTCTTCGGGAGAAAATCGGTGCCAGCAATAGGGGCAGGTAACCCGTTCGCGGTTCTGCGGGTCGTTGATGACCGTCGCCGCCCCTGCCTCGACGTCCGGGGCATTCGTGAAAAGACCGGCCACCTCGAAGGCTTTCATGCCGCCGGGTATGTCCGGCCGCCACACGTCGTCGGTGGGTTGCAAGCTGCCTTGATCGACCGCGTTGAACATCTCCACCGCGGTGAGCGGGCCGAACTGCTGCCCGCCGTGACTGTAGAACCACTGTTCCCCTGCTGCGGGACTGGGCGCAGCAGGTTGCGCCTTCGGCGCCTTGGGGTGGCCTGCTTTTTCCGCGCCATAGAACAAGGTGAAGTGCTGCGCGGCAATCTGCAGGGGGACTTTTTCTTCGCCCGAGACAGGGGTTATTTTGACCGATTTGATCTGCTGCCCGTCTACAAAAGTCCCGTTGCTGCTGCCCAAATCTTCGAGCAGCAGGGTCTTGCCATCCTGCTTGATCTGGACGTGAAGATTTGAAACGGACTCGTCGTCGAGTTGGACGTCGCATTCATCCCCGCGCCCAATGACCACCGGGAAGGTCTTGAAAACATGCACGGAGCCGCCCTGCTGGTCGATCATCTGCCAAAGTTTTTCGGCCATACAAACCCCTTATGCAGGCCGCCCGGGATGAAGAGAATCCTGCTCAGTCCTGACTATCCTATTCCCTATTACACATGCCGCTCCCAAGGCAACCCATGTAAAAAAATCTATAGGCCACATCAACAGCCCAAGTCAACCACAAAAGCCCCCATCCGTGGTGGCTTCCAACGCTTTTGCGATGGTTTTCCCTGACTGCGTTTCTGGCGTGATTTGTGAACGGCCGCATCGCCGGAAGCGCGAGGCACAGCCCGCTGTGGCGAGTGTAGGAGCGCCGGCTGCAGGGCTGTCAGCGGCAACCGGCGATCAAAATGGTGGCGGGAGAGGGAATTGAACCCCCGACCCAGGGCTTATGAGTCCCTTGCTCTGCCAACTGAGCTATCCCGCCAAGGGCGGCGGAGATGCTACGGAAAAAACGCCCGACGTCAATACCGCATTCAGCCCAGCCCGCATTTCGCGGCGGGCCAGGAAAAGGTCCATGCCGACCACCCCGGCGACATTCGGCGTGACTTTTGGGCCCGAATCCGCAGAATGGCCCGCCGTTTGAGGCCATGACGATGGAATCTTTACCGCTTAGCTGGATCGCGTTGGGGTTGGGCACAATTTTTGTGCTCGTCAACCTGCCTGCCCTTCTCGCGCCCGACCTGTTCCGGAGGGTGCTGCTGGGCTTCCCGCGCAGCCGCGTGCCGGGCTGGCTGCTGGCCGCGCTCGACCTCTCGTGGTTCGGCTGGCTGCTCTACCACGAGCCGCTTTGGCAGTTCTTCGACTACGTCCGCCCGTGGCTCTGGCTGCTCATCCCGGTGATCATCATCCTCGTCTGCATCTTCATGGACGAGCTGCTCGCCCCGCGCGCGCTCGGCGGCCTGCTGCTGCTCGTCGCCGGCCCGATCCTCGACGCCGCGCGCTTCCACCCCTCGCTGTGGCGCTATATCCCGATCGTGCTGGCCTACCTATGGATCATCGCCGGCATCGCCTTCGTGCTCACGCCCTACCGCGCGCGCCGCTTCTTCGAGTTCATCACGCGCACTCCGCTGCGCTGCCGCGTCGGCGGCGGCGTGCGCCTCGCGCTGGGCCTGTTGCTGCTCTATCTCGGCGGGAAGATCTTCTGAAGAATGGAGTGTTGGAGTACTGGAGTGATGGAGTAATGAGTGGCAAAACTTCCGATCCCCAACACTCCCATACCCCAACACTCCAGCACCCCACTGCCTCGGTCCGCATCCTCGTCCTGCGCGGCGGCGCGATCGGCGACTTCATCGTCACACTGCCCGCGCTCCAGAAGCTACGCGCCCGCTGGCCGCTGGCGCACATCGAGCTCGTTGGCTACCCGCACGTCGCCGTGCTGGCCCACGCCGCCGGGCTCGTCGACCGCGTCGAGTCGCTGGACAAGGCGGGCATCGCGCGCTTCTTCGCGGCGCGCCCGGCCTTCACCGAAGCCCAGCGCGACTACATCCGCTCGTTCCACTTCGTCGTCACCTATCTGCACGACCTCGATGGCGTCGTCCGCGCCAACCTGGCCGCCGCCGGCGCGCAGCAGGTGCTCTACGGCTCGCCGCTGATCACCGCCGGCCACGCGGTGGAGGCGTTGCTCAAGCCGCTGGAAGCGCTCGCCCTCTACGCCGAGGGCGTCGAGCAGCCGCGCCTCACCCTGGGGCCGGAGCGGCTCGCGTGGGGCCGCGACTGGCTGGCCGCGCACGGCTTGGGTGCGCAGAAAATCCTGGCGGTGCATCCCGGCAGCGGCAGCCCGCGCAAGAACTGGCCGCTGGAAAATTTCGTCGCGGTGGTGCGCCAGCTGCCCTCCGGCGTCGCCCCGCTGCTACTCTTGGGCGAGGCCGACGCCGAACTCGTCCCGCCGCTCGCGCACAAGCTGCCGGCTGTGCCGCGCCTCACAGATTGCACGCTGCTCGAGGTCGCCGCGGTGCTGGCGAACTGCGCCGCCTACGTCGGCAACGACTCCGGGATCACGCATCTGGCCGCCGCGCTCGGGCTGCCGGTCGTCGCGCTGTTCGGACCGAGCAACGTCGAGCACTGGGCCCCGCGCGGCCCACGCGTGACCATCCTCCAGGCGCCCGACGGCAAGACCGCGGAGCTCACGGTGCCCGCCGTCGCCGCCGCCGTTTTCCAGACCTTGGAAAAGTTTTCCTGAGATTTTCCAAGCCTTGGAAGTTTTCTCGTGAACTTTCCCCATCCACGAAAATATCTGCACCTTCCCGGGGTGAAGGACAAGAAGTTACAAGCGAACGGCGGTCTTGAAGAGTAATAAACGAGTAGCAGCAGACTTTACGGTCTGAATCGTTACGGGGTGCGCTCTCTTTCGGTTCCAGAAGCTTCTGGCTTCAGAATCTCTTTCGCTTCGTACCGAAAGCCGCCCATGAGGTCCAACAGCCGCATGACCTTTTGAGGCACGGCAGCGCACGGATAGGTTCTGATGTACGCGCGACTGACGCTCGGATCACCGGAGTCAGTAATACGGACCATTCCATTAGTAAGGTCTCCGCCCGTGGATGGCGGCAGAGTCTTTACAATCTCTTCGGCTTCCCGAATGCCTTTGTCATCCAGATCAGGGATTGCAGGAGACCCACTAAAGATGCCGGAAACCCCGCTAATCATGTTGTCTGCATGCATATGAGTCTTCGAAACGCCACGACTACCATCGTCTTCTAATCCATAGGTGAGCCGACACCAGCGTGCAAATTTGTCGCCGTCGTCGTGCCTGTAGTCGATAACAATTTGAGCGACCACTTTGGTGAGGGAGCCAAGGCCGACATCTTGCCACTCACGACCATTCCAAATGACCATGTCGGTTTTCCAATACCCCAAAGAGCGCACAGGCCATGTATTCTTCCAATCCTCCCGTCGCCACGACGGGCTTACATTTGTTGTGGCATAACTGAAGAGGGGAACGCGACACCCCGTCTTTCGGCTGGTTGTTACGCGGAGAAACTTCACAGGGGACAAGATGGCTGGATTAGTTGGTACAAACGTGGCTTTGGTTGATACAACCACGTCTGCTACCTCCGGATTTTCCAACGTGAACGTCCAACCCTGAAAATTACGGTTATCACTTTGGAAAGACAGTCCGCGAAGTCGGTTGGCATTTGTTGATGCAGCCGCATCCTGCGCTGAGAGAAGAACGAAATCGCTACCAACGAGAACGGAGCCACAGGGAGATAGCTTAACGGGCGACTTATCATGGAATGATTCGGCGGTTCTAAAGAGGTTCGTGAATCCTTGACCAACGGTATAGTAGGTTGTCTTATAGGGCCGCCAAGAATGCATTCCCCGCTCTTTGCTGGTAGGTATGTTGCGCGTTCTCGTTGCCCACAGAGTGCAGTTAGGTGTGATCGCCACCAAGTCAGCATTGCTCGGAGATAAGTTGTCCGGCACTACCGCCTCGTTAGTGGTTGCACAGGCTAGTGAACCCGCAAGACCCATTGCACAAGTGAAAAGCAATCTCGGTATCACTGCTGCTCTCATCTTCTCGACCGCATCTTTCTGTGCTGCAAACAGGACCTCATGTTTAGACGCTCATCTACGATCAGAGTAGGAGGAAAACCGGGGCGGGGCAAGCCGGATTCCCTTGTGCGGCTGGTGTTGTGGGCGAGGTGTGCGGCCAACGTCGCGGGTCGCCGCCCTTTGCGGGCTTACCTGCGGTGAGCTTGTCGAACCGGCGTACTTGGCGCGAAACTTCTGAAGACCTTTCGCGCAAAGGACGCAGATGTCGCAAGGAACAAGACAGATTCTTGTGTGCGGCGATCTTCTGCGGAGTTCACAAAATCATGGTACTGCCGCCTGCTGAGCGCCTGACGCCCGCCCGCTTTCCAAGCCTTGGAAAACGCGCGGTTTAATTTCCCAGGCAGGGGAAACTCAGCCCGCGGCGCGGCGCTGATACCAAGGCTTGCTCTGGTTGCAGGCGTGGCAGACGGAGAGCATCACGGGCACCTCCACCAGCACGCCGACGACGGTCGCCAGCGCCGCGGGCGAGTCCGCGCCGAAGAGCGTGATGGCGACCGCGACGGCCAGCTCGAAGAAGTTGCTCGCGCCGATCAGCGCGCCGGGCGCGGCGACGTTGTGCTCGACGCGCAGCTTGCGCATCAGCAGATAGGTGAGGCCGGAGTTGAAGTAGACCTGGATGACGATCGGCACGGCGATCAGCAACACGGCGAGCCAGCGGCTGGTCAGGTTCTGCGCCTGGAACGCGAAGATCAGGACGAGCGTCAGCAGGAGCGCGCCAATCATCACAGGATGAAACTTCGGCAGGAACGTTTGCTCAAACCAGTCCTTGCCGTGCGTTTTGAGGAGCGCGGTGCGCGTCAGCCAGCCGGCAACCAGCGGTATGACGATGAAGACGACGACCGAGGTGATGAGCACCTTGGGCGGCACGATGACATTCGCGACGCCGCAGAGGAACATCACCACCGGCGCGAAGGCGATGAGCATGATCAGGTCGTTCACCGCCACCTGGACCAGCGTGTAGACAGGGTCGCCATCGGTCAGATAGCTCCACACGAAAACCATCGCCGTGCAAGGCGCGGCGGCGAGGATGATCAGGCCGGCGGTGTAGCCCTTGGCGGTCTCCGCATCAATCCACGGCGCAAAGACGTGCTGCATGAAGATCCACGCAAGCAGCGCCATGCCGAACGGCTTGACCAGCCAGTTGATGAAGAGCGTCACCATCAGGCCTTTGGGCTTGCGCGCGATGCCGCCGATGGCGCCGAAGTCCACCTTGAGCATCATCGGGTAGATCATCAGCCAGAGCAGCACGCCGATGGGAATGTTGACCTGCGAGCCGCTGCCGAACTCCAGTTTGCTCAGCGCCGCCGTCGCGCCGGGGAATATTTTCCCCAGCGCCACGCCAACGATCATGCAGAGAAAAACCCAGACGGTCAGATAGCGCTCGAAGAACGCGAGGCGTTTGGGTTCAGCAGGAGTGGTAACATTCATAATATTGTCGTTTCCGCTTTTTATCTCGGTAGTCTGCTTCAGATGGCGTCGATTTCTCGCTGTGACACGAGTTTCGCCATGCTCAGGTCATAACATGCTTACTTTTCCGATGTGTTGAGGCGTGTTTTTGCCCGCGAGCTGGATTTCTCTTCAGCCAACCATGCCTTCAACAGCTTGCCCAATTCATCACGCGCCTCGCGGAATTTTTGCAGGCGTTCTTCTTCCGTGCCGGTGACTGCCGCCGGATCGGGAATGGGCCAAACCAGACGTGTTCTCATCCCCGGCCAGATGGAGGGACAATGTTTGGCGGCGTGGTCACACACGATGATCAGGGTGTGGGCGAACAAGCGTCCGAGGTATTCCTTGATCCCTTTGGAACGTTGCCCGCTGATGTCAATGCCGATTTCCGCCATGGCCTTGACGGCTAGCGGATTCAAGCCTTTAGGGTCAAGGCCGGCACTGTAGGCTTCATAGCGGTCTCCGGCGAGTTGCCGGAGTAACCCTTCAGCCATCTGGCTGCGGGCGGAGTTCCCGGTGCACAGGAACAAAACGTTCTCTTTCTTCGCGGTTTTCATGATTTCCCTTTTGAGAGACAAGCGGGCAAGGTATCGACGAAGGCGCGGATTTCATCGCGCACGCGGCGATAGTGGGTCAGCGCTTCTTCCTCGGTTCGGGCAGCCTTGGCCAGTTGCGGCGGGTCGTCGAAGCCGACGTGGACGATCTTGGCCTTGCCGGGAAACAGCGGACAGTGCTCGTTGGCGTGGCCGCAGACCGTGACGACATAATCGAAGTGCATCGGCCCCAACCCGGCGACAGTCTTGGATGTGTGCCCGCTGATGTCCACGCCGGCCTCGGCCATGACACGGACCGCGCGCGCGTTCAGGCCGTGCTTTTCGATGCCAGCGGAATAGGCTTCGAGCGCGTCGCTCTTCAATGCGCGCGCCCAGCCCTCGGCCATCTGGCTGCGGCAGGAATTGCCGGTGCAAAGGAACAACACTTTCGGTTTCATTTTCTTCTCCTGTCCTGTTGCACGTGCGCCGGCATCCAAGGAAAGCTTGCTCAGCTGACGCAGACCTTCAACGCCCGTTGGCTCGTGGACCAGCCAAGGCACCACCGCAAAGTGGCTAGCCAACTGCCGGGCCTCTTCGATGAACCGTCGTTCATTGTCCTGGCGAGCTCGTAACAGAGCATGCCTAAGTTCAAGCGGCGTTAAACTTTGGTTGATAATCCATGCGTACGGCTTGATGCCAGCGCGCTGCAAATCTTCCTGCAACTGGGCGGCTTCGTGCACCGGCGTCGCCTCCGGCAGGGTCACGATCAGCACCTTGCTGAACTCCGGATCGCGCAGACGCGGCAGGAGCTGCCGGACTGCCTCGGGCAGATCGCTCTGCTTGCGCAACACTTCGCGGTGGTAGGCTTCGGTCGCGTCCAGCAGCAGCAGCGTATGGCCGGTCGGCGCGGTATCGAGCACGACGAAGCCTTCCTGTCCCATGTTCACCTTGGCCGCAAACGCCCTGAACACGGCGATCTCTTCCGTGCAGGGGGAGCGCAGGTCCTCCTCCAGCAATTTCCGGCCCTCCGCATCCAAGTCAGCTCCAGCCGCCGTCATGGATTCCTTGGCATACGCTGCGGTTTCCACTGCGGGGTCAATACAGCTGACCGAGAGATTAGGCACGGACCCGCCCACGGCCTGCACGACGTGCGCCGCCGGGTCGGTAGTCGTCAGGTGCACTCGATGTCCCCGGGCGGCCAGTTCGACGGCGATAGCCGCGGCCACCGTCGTCTTGCCGACCCCGCCTTTGCCCATGGTCAGAATCACGCCGCGCCCCTGCGCCTCGATCTCGCTGAGCAAGACGCAGAGTGTCGGCCACAGTTCAGGGGATCGCGTCACGGCCGACGGCACCATCCCGTTGGCGGAGGCGGGCGGATTAACCACAGCCCGCAGGGCGGCCAGACCGGTGACATTGAAGGCCAGCAGAGGAATATCGGTGCGAGGCAGCGACTGCAACCCGGCGGGCACGTGGGCGAGCGCCGTGCGCTGGCGTGTGGCCATAGCGCGCGCCACCGGGTCCTCGTCGCCGGCATCGAATAGCCCGTTCAATAGGAGCCGGATATTTTTGAGACCCAGCGCGCCGAGTTCTCCGCGACTGCGCTCCGCCTCCGCCAAAGCCGTGCGCTCGGGCCGGCTGACCAACGCGACCTGGGTGCGGGTTGCGTCAGCCATGCACTCCAGCGTCTTGGCGTACAGCGCGTGTTGCGCCTGAAGCCCCGCCAACGGCCCCAGGCAGGAGGTGCCGCTGGTGTTCGTGTTCAAGAAGGTGTTCCACGCCGCCGGTAGCTGGAGCAGGCGCAGGGTATGGCCGGTCGGAGCCGTGTCGAACACGATATGATCGTAGTCCTCCGTCGCCTCCGGCTGGCCCAGAAAGCGGGAGAATTCGTTGAACGCCGCGATTTCCGTGGTGCAAGCACCGGACAGCTGCTCCTCGATGCTCGCGACCATCGCGGGCGGCAGGGTGCCGCGATAGGGTGCGACCACGCGCTCGCGGTATGCACGGGCCGCTACCTCGGGATCGATGTCCAACGCCCACAACATGGGGACCTCTGCCAGTTGCCGCGGTACCGAGGCCAATTCCGTGCCCAACACCTCGCTCAGATTCGACGCCGGGTCCGTGCTGATCAACAGCACGCGGCGGCCGCTGTCCGCCAAGGCCACCGCCGTGGCGCAAGACAGCGTGGTCTTGCCCACGCCGCCCTTGCCCGTGAAGAAAAGAAAGCGCGGTGCGGCTTGGACAAACGACTGAAAATCACTGACGCGCTGTTTCACGCGGTTGCCGCCTTCGCAGGGTCAAGCCCTGCCAGCGTGGCCAATTCGGCTTTGCCCGGATAGCTGCCACGGCTGACAATCTCGCCATCAACCAGCAGCAGCGGCAGACAGCCGGTGCCCTGCTCGTTGATGGTCTGCACAACCTTCGCGTTGGCGACAAAGGCTTCGTATTGCTGGGCTGGATTATACCGTTGCACCTCCACGCCCTGTTCACGCAACCAGGCCAGCGCCGCGCTGAACTCGACGAGCTTCTTGTCCACCTTGGGGCCGCAGACACCACTTGAGCAACACATCGGTTGATCGAAAACTTCCATTTTCATTTGCCATCATTCCTTCCGCTTAAACCGCAGCCAGCCGCCGCAACCCGCCGGCAGCGCCCGACCCAGCAGCCCCTCACGAGGCCTTGGGGGCACAACAGCAGGTGTCGCCTCCGCAACAGGTTTCCTGGCCGGTGAGCAACCCGTTGATGATCGCCTCGGCGCAGCCGACACCGCTGTTCACGGCAATGGCGGCCACCGGACAGTTCAGAGCGCAGGCCCCGCACTCCATGCACGCGTCGCGATCCAAGATGCGCGCCTTCTGGTTCTCGACGGCAAACACGCCGTGCGGACAGACGACAGTACACATCTTGCACCCGGTGCACCGGTCAACATCGAGCCGCAGCGAAACATCTTTGGACAAGTATTTCATCATAGCCTTCACCATGTGGGCAAGAAGCCGGCGGCCGTCCATGCCGTGAGGCCCACCAGTCCCATCGCGATCTGCACGGGGAGCGCCACGCGCACCTCACGTCGCACCCCGGACGGCGAGGTGAAGGTTGTCGAACCGGTGAATTTGAGCAGCAGGTGGGAAGCTCCGGCGGCAAGCAGCAGTATCCAGGCAGCAGTGCGCAGCACCGACCACGCCGGACCCACAAGCCAAAGGCCGAGAACGGCCAGCGCAACGCCCAGACAGGCGCCCTTGATTGAAAAAGCGCGTGTCGGCAACCACGGGAGCAGTAGCGGACCAAGGAGGCTGGCCAGCGCACCGGTCAGAACAAATAGCAGGAACACCAGGATGCCACGGTGCTCAAACGCGGACCAGAAGTGGCCTGCAATGGGGACGCAGGACAGCAGCGCCAGCGCAAGGCCGAGCAGTAACAGCTGTTTGAAGTAAAGCACCAGTTCCAGCGGGGCCACGGCGAGCCGCTCGTGCCAACTGAAGCAGATGCGACGCATGGCCGGTGTCGCTTGCAGGTCAGCTTGCAGGAAGGCGGTGATATCCGCGGCATAAACCGGACCGTAGACCACCGCAAAGCCGGTTTGCTTCCGGACCTCATGGGCGGCGACGCCCGGCGCCCCCAATTGGGGCAGGATGAGCCGGCGGTGCGTGACCCGCTCATGCAGCCGACACTCATTAATCTTGCCGACCAGCTCGTCGGTGCCGAACGTGCCTTTGCCGGCCGCGCACCAGACGTTGATCCCCTTGGTGTCCAGCACCAGAATCCAGGCGTTTATGCCGGCCAGCGCACGGCGCAATTGATCGAAAGAAAGTTTGTAGTTCGCCGTGACCAGGACCGGGGCATCCGGTCCTGGCGTGCCCAGCGTGTACAAACCTGGGGTCACGCGATAAAGCATTCTCCCGATGCTCAACCGCACGCCGATGGCGCCCAGATGATCGGCGAGGGTCCAGGCCGAATCAGTGTGTCCCAGATACCCTCCGCTCGCCACGGACACCGCGCCCGGATCGGGTTGTGAACAGGTATTGGCCTGGAGAGCGTTATTCATTAAAAGGTCGCCAATACATAGAAACCCGCGGCAATGAGCAACACACCGGCGACAACCCGGATCACTTGCTCCGCCTTTTGCGCCTTGATGGATGCTTTGCCGAAGGCCACACCAAACAAGATGGCTCCGAGCGGCAGGCTGAACCCCACACCAAAAGCCGCCATGAGAACCATGCCCCAGAGGGTATGCCCCATCAGCACGCTGGTGCCGATGACGATGAAGATGCCGGGATTACAGGGCAGGGAAGAGGCGGCCACGCCCCCTCCCATCAGCAGTCCTACCATGACCGTGCCTAGCATTCCTTTGGCTGAGGATCGTGTTCCCGACCTGCTCGCGAACTGCGGCAGTTTTACGGGGAATAACCTGAGCGCCAGAAGGCCTAGGATCACGGCAATGCCGCCCGCGAACAGTTTCCAGTATCTGCCGAGCAGAGCTTGGGCGGTCTGGCCCACAAACCCAGCGACACAGCCCAGCACGATCAGCGCCAGCGTGGTGCCCACCATGAATGAGAGCGCGGACACGGTGGCGGTACGCCGGTCAGCATCTTGTCGTGTGCCCGAATAGGCCACCAGCATACCCATAGCCGGTAACGTACAGCAGGCACTGGCCACCGCACTAACCAAACCCAAGAGAAAGGCCAAGGGTAAGGCCGCCGGGCCCATGCTCGCCGCTTTAAGCGTTTCTGTAACCCAGGTCAGCATGCCCTGTGCCCCTACTTGCAGCCGGTCGGCCCGCAGCCGCCCGCGCCACAGCCACCAGCACTTGATGCGGCCACATAGGCTTGGACGAGCTTTTCTTCGGTAATCTCGCCAGACACGGGAACCATGCCGCGCCCCTTGACCATCGCGAGCACGCCTGGCAAGGCCGTTTGCGTCGCAATTTGCTCATACTCCGGCGAATCTGTCTTTAAGGTGAAAACGCCGACCTTGGTACCCGACTGCGTTTCGATTGTCCGGACGGCCCCCTGAACCTGCGCCATCGGCAACTTGTCTGCGGCCTCATTTTTGCCAGGCAGCAGCATGAAGACCGCGGTTGTATCGGCGGCCACCGTGTTCAGTTCAGATAGGGTCCCGATCGTTTTGATGACCTTCATGTTCATGGGAGCTGCTGGCTCTTTTACTACGGCCGGAACTCCGGCGACAGGCGCTTGCGCTGTGGGCGGCACCGCTGCATAGCCAGCCGTGGCCTTTTCAGGTGAAACGCTGTTGTTTTTCAGGACAGCCTTCACAACCATCGCTCCGGCCGCTACCAGTACAACGGCCCCCAGCACCCAGCGCATTTTACTCGGGGCCTTGGGGCCATGGCACCCGCAGTCAGAACCACAACAGGCCGACGCCTGTTGTTTCAGCGCTTCCATGTTGTCAGCCGGCTTGGGCTCTTCATTATTTGTCGTCATCGGTCAGGTCTCCTACGGGTTGAGTTTCTCACAGCTTGCAGAAGAGCCGGCGGCAAAGCGTTTCCATGCTCTCGCTGCAAATTTTCCTCAAGTGCTTCTGGTCATCGCGGATGCGGGCGGTGGGGTCCAGGTCCGCGAACAAGAGGGCCAGAACCTTGCCTGCCGCACGGGTTCTGAACCGGGTCGCCAGCCGATAATACATCCAGCGCCCGTCCTTCCGGCTCTCCACCAAGCGCGCGGAACGCAGGATGGAGAGGTGCTTGGAAACCGTGGAGGGCGACAGGTCCAGCAGCGCGATGAGCTGGCAGACGCACAGCTCACCATTCCTGAGCGCGCACAGGGCGCGCAGCCTGGTTTCATCCGCCAGCGCCTTCAGAACATCCATGATATCCTGCATATCACCTCTTTCATTTCGTCGAGCGACGAAATATAGCAGACCACCGCGCCGCGTCAACAGAAGAAGCCTATTGGATGGTGATTTCGGGTTTGATGACGAGTTCGGATTTGAGGGACTGGTTGATGGTGGAATATTTCAGGGCCATGTCCAGGGCCCGCTGGACGATCTCCGGGGTGCTGCCCTTAACCACCATCTTGGGCCGGAGGATCACTTTTTTGAACCACGAGGTCCGGTCGATGAACTCTTCCACTTCGCCCTCGGCCTCGCAGTGCAGCGACACCAGGTTCAACTTGAAACGCTCCGCGGCCCAGACCACCATCATGAAGTAACAGGTGTTGGAGGACGCAACAAAGGCGTCCTCGGGCGTCAGTACGCCGGCTTTGCCGTGCAGATCGGGCGGGGCGGAGAATTCCATCGCCACGCCGTTCTGACACCACATGTAACCCACATGGGCCCCGCGCCACTCCACTTTGTTTTTATAGAGCACCATGTTGACTCTCCTGAGTTTGTGTTTGGGCGGCGGCCGCGTCCACTGCCCGGACAATTTCCTCCGCGACCACGCGCACGGCGGCTTCTTCCCCAGCCCCAAAACCGCGCAAGCGTGCAGGCATGGGTATGCCGTGCTTTCTCAAAATATCAGGGATGAGCAGCGCTTGGACGGGCTTCCCCGAAAACAGTTCCGTGGCCTTGGCGGCGCAGCGTTTTTCGCAGCCGTCCACCGTGATGGTGGGATGCCGGGTGGCAAAGCGGCGTTCCTCCTCACCCCCGGCGATAAACAGCGGCAGGCAGATGGCGACCGTCTGACTGGGCAGGAGTTTGTCCAACACTTGGCGACAAGCCAGGCGGCAGACCGTCCCCGCGGGCAAGGCCTCGCCGCTGCAAGGCACAATTCCGATTTTGGCGATTGGAAGGCCCATCACGTCTGCTCCCCGGCAGCGAGCCGGTCGACCGTCGCCGCCAACTCGCTCGCCGCCACCTGGGCCAGTTTGAGGCCGGCCTCATTCAATTGCGCGACCCCCTCGGGCTTGAGGTCCCTGTGTGCCGTATAAAACTGGATGGTTTCCAAGGGGTGTTCCACTTTTTTCCCCAACGCTTCCGCGCTCTTGCGGGCGCAGGCCTTGGGACAGCCGTCCAAGGTGATCACCGGATGCTCCAGCACTGCCTGCCGGGCTTCTGTGTCGTTGATGACCAAGAGCGGCAAACAGATCAACCTGGCCACGCCGGGCCGGACGCGCTCGACCAATTCAAGGGCCGTCTCCCGCGCCAATGCGCCCCACGTCTTGCCAATGCCGCTGCAGGCCAGCACCGCCACTTGTTTGGAGGGTGTCTCACCCATATAATTTCTTTGCCTCCTGCACTACCTTCTCTTTCAAGACCTCAAAGTAGGCGGTAGCGCTGAGCAGTGCGCCGGCATCGCCTTCCGGGTTCGTGAGGTCAATGCGGTACAGCCAGCCCTTGCCGTAGGGATCGTCGTTGATCAGAAAGGGCCGGTCCTGGAGCGCCGGATTGACCTCCACCACTTTGCCGGTGACGGGTGAAATCAGATCGATCGTCGCTTTGATGGTCTCCATATCGCCCATGATCTGGCCTTGCTTGAGCTCTGTGCCCGGCGCCACCGTCGTGAGGATGGTGACATCGCCTTTGGACTTTTGCTGGAAATCCGTGATGCCGACCGTGGCCATGCGGCCCTTGATCGCGGCCCAATATTCATCCTTGGTGTAGAGGCAGTCCTTCTTTACCCGGAAGATAAATTTGTCATAGGTCGTTTCGAAAAATTCGTCCATAACCATGTCCTTTCAGTCCGCTTGCTGCGACATCACGCCGCCGTCCAGATCAGGTACACGCCCCCCAGGATCACCAGCGCCCCGCACACCTTCTTGAGGATCACGGCCCCCGCAGACTTCTCATTCCAGTCCAGATAGCGTTGCACCACCTCGGCAAAGGTCCCCGCGAGCACGATGACCGCGCAATGCCCCACCCCGTAGGCCAGCAGCAGGGAGGCGCCATAGAGCGGGGCGGTGGTCGAAAGCTTGAACGTCACGGCCAGCATCGGGGCCATGTAGGCGAAGGTGCAGGGGCCGAGGGCGATGCCAAACACCAGGCCGAGAATGAACGCGGCGAACAGGCCCCTGCGTTTCAGGTTCACCTGGCCCGGGCCTGACCACGGCATGGGGATCACACCGAGCAGGTGGAGGCCGACGACGAAGAAGATGGCGGCGACGACGTAATTCCCCCAGCGCCCGATGTCGCCCAGCATCCGGCCCGCCGCCGCGGTGATGGCGCCGATGATGGCGATGGTGATCAGGATGCCGACGGCAAAGAGCGCCGCAAGGCCGAAGGCGCGGGCCGTCGAGACCCGCCCCTGCCCGCTGATGAAACCGACGATCAGCGGCAGGCTCGCCAAGTGGCAGGGACTGAGCAGAATGCTCAGGATGCCCCACACCACCGCCGCGCCGAGCGCCAGCGCGGGCGCGCCTTCGACCGCGTGACTCAACCAGGTGAAAAGATGTTCCATGCAAACCACGCTGTTCAGCGTTTCGCTTCCGGCTTGGCGGTCACCTCGACCCCCAGGGCCTTCCACTTCGCCAGGATATCGTCCTTCCCGAAAAAGCCCTCATGCCGGAACAGTTCCTTGCCGTCCGCCGCGAGGAAGATCTGCGTGGGAATCAGGTTGATCTTGTACGGCTTGCCCGCCTCCGGATTTTTCCAGACGTCGATGAACTCCACCTGGAACTTGTCCGCACAGTTCTTCTTCAAGTCCTCCAAGATCGGGGCCATCATCCGGCAGGGGATGCATTTCCCCGCGCCGAGGTCCACGAGTTTCGGGAGCGCGACCTTGGCCACGGCTGCCGGGGCCGGAGCGTTCGTCGTGTCCGCCGCCACTGCCGTCGCCACCAGTTGCGCGCCGACCAACGCGATCACCCACCATACGTTTGTCTTCATTGCACAGGCTTCCTTTCAGTGTTCTTTTCAGCCGCTCACGCGATGAGCTTGGCGATTTCGTCCGGACGCAAGACCTTGCCCACGCTTTTCACCGTTCCATCCACCGCCAACGCCGGCGTCAGCATCACCCCGAACGTCCGGATCTGGCTGATTTCGGTCACCTTCACCAGTTCATACTCGATCCCGAGGGCTTGGGCGGCGGCCTCGGTGTTGGCGGCCAGCGTTTTGCATTTCGGACAACCGGTGCCAAGGATTTGCAGTTTTTTCATGGGTAGCATCCCTTTCAGGGCTTCCGCGCAGCCTCGGCCTGCCGAGTTTTGCGGGCCGCTTCCTTGTGCATAACCCCCACCGTGCATTCCAAGGCCTGCAGGATGCAGGGGCATTCCAGGTGATGCATGACGCGGTTGCCCGCGCGGCGCTCGACGACGATGCCGGCGTTCTTAAGCTGGGCCAGATGCCGGGAAATGGCCGACTGGTTCACCCTGGCCAGCGGCCGCAGGTCGTTCACGCAGCAATCGCCCCGGCTCAAGACATCCACCATCATCAAGCGGATGGGGTTGGCCAGCGCCTTCAATATTTTGGCCCGCGCCACGGCGTCCTCGCGTTTCATGCCGCCTATATATGACGTTATGCTCATATTGTCAAGTTTAGCGGCGGGAACTTTTCGGGCTTGCAGCGGGTGGGCGGTTCGGCGTTCACTCTCCAACATGCGGATGCGAGACCATGCGCGGCCGGGGATTCCAAGCCTTGGAACCGGCCGCCCCTGCTTTTTCCAAGGCTTGGGAAACCGGGTGGCGGCGCCTGCCCAGCCTTGGCAACCAACCCGGCCCGCGCGCCGGGAAGGCCGGGCACCATGACGCTCCGGACACTGCTGGAGCAAGCGGCCGAGGCCTACGCGCCGCGCGTGGCGCTGCGGTTCAAGGCCGGCGACGCGTGGCAGACGCGCACCTATGCCGAGTTGCTCGCGCGGGTCCGGCGCACCGCCGCGTTCCTGGGCGGCCTCGGGTTGCAGCCCGGCGACCGCGTCGCGCTGTTCCTCCCGAACTGCCCGGAGTGGCCGGAAATCTATCTGGGCATCACCGGCCTCGGCCTGGTCGCCGTCCCGATGGATGCGAAGCTGCGCGCCCAGGAGATCGGCTTCATCCTGCGCGACAGCGGCGCGCGTGTGCTCTTCTGTAGCGCCGCGGCGCTGCCCTTCCTGCCCGACCTGCGTGCGCAAAGCCCCGACCTGGCCAGCGTGGTGCTGCTCGACCCCGCGCCCCCGCCCGCAGGTTGCCTGGGCTATGACCAAGCCGTCGCGGCAGCACCCGCGACGGGCGCCTATGCCGACGCCCGCCCACACCAGGATGACCTCGCCGCCCTGCTCTACACCTCCGGCACCACGGGGCAAGCCAAAGGCACGATGCTGACCCACGGCAATTTCACCAGCAATGTCACGGCGATACGGGCCGTGATCGCCATCTACCCCGAGGATAATTTTCTATTGGTCTTGCCCCTGCACCACACCCTGGCGCTGACCGCCAACCTGCTGGTGCCGCTGGCGTCGGGCTCCGCCATCAGCTTCATCGAGAGCCTCAAGTCGTTTAGTGACGACCTGCGCGCCACCCAGCCCACCGCACTGATCGGCGTGCCGCTGCTGTTCGAGAAGATGTATCGCCGCGTGCTGGAAAACCTCCAGGCCCGGCTGCCCGGCCGCCTGCTCCTGAAGCTGGGGCTGCTCGGCCTGGTGCGGCGGCGCGTGCTCGCCCGGTTCGGCGGAAAATTGCGCATCATGATCACCGGCGGGGCGCCCTGCGACGCGGAGCTGCTGCGCGCCTTCACACACCTCGGCCTGCCCTTGCTCGAGGGGTACGGCCTGACCGAGACGGCGCCCGTGCTCACCCTGAACCCGCTGGAACAACCCCGGCCCGGCTCCGTGGGCCAACCCGTGCCCGGCATCACGCTGCGGCTGTTCGACGCCACCGCCGAGGGCGTCGGCGAAATCGCCGCGCGCGGCCCGAACGTCATGCGCGGCTACTATGGGCAGCCCGACGCCACCGCCAGCGCGTTCCGCGAAGGCTGGTTCCTCACCGGGGATCTCGGCCGGTTCGATGCCGAGGGCTATCTCACCATCACCGGCCGCAAGAAATGCCTGATCGTCAACCGCGAAGGCAAGAACATCAATCCGGAAGAGGTCGAGGCCCAGGCGCTGAAGAGCCCGCTCATCCAAGAGGCGCTGGTGCTCGGTTACCGCGAAAGCGGCGAGCATGTCGGCGAGCACGTCGGCCTGATCGTTGTGCCAAGAGACGACGCGCTGAGCGCACCCAACGCCGAGCAGCGCATCCGCACCGACCTCAAGCGCGTCCTGCACGCCATCGCCGACTACAAGCATCCGCGCCGGATCGTCATCCGCCGCGAGGAATTCGAGAAAACCTCCACCGGCAAGATCAAGCGCTTCCACTACACGATGCCCGAGCATGGAGAATTTTAAATTTTGAATTGTGGATTGTGAATTGCGGATGTGCAGACACACGAAGAAGTTGGTGCCGGGGCTCCGGATCAATGGGCTGCTTTGCTGCTGACGCGGACCGTAGATACATAGGCGGGTGCTTGGCTGCAATTCACAATCCACAATTCAAAATTCACCCCAGCCGGTCGCCGGGTTCCAGGTGCGCGCCGTTGAGGAAAGCGGCGGCGGGCATGGGCTTCTTGCCTTCGGGCTGGACTTCGATCAGCTGCAGCGCTCCGCTGCCACAGGCCACGATCAGATGGCGCGGATCGTTGGAGATCATGGTCCCGGCCTCGCCGGAACCGGAGGTGGGTATGGCTTTCAGCACCTTGACGCGCTTCTCCGAGCCGCGCGGCCACTCGAAGGAGCAACCCGGCCACGGGAAAAACCCGCGGATGCGATTGTGCAATTCCAACGCCGGCTGCGACCAGTCGAGGCGGCCGTCGGTTTTTTTCAGCAACGGCGCACGGGTCGCCAAGGCATCGTCCTGCGGGAGGCGTCGCACCGTACCGGCACGGATGGACTCCACGGCGCGCACCAGCAGCCCGGCGCCGAGCGCGGCCAGCTGCGGCGTGAGCTCGGCGGCGGTCGCATACGGTGTAATCGGCACGCGCTCCTGCTCGATGATGTCGCCGGCATCCATCTTCTCGACCAGGTAGATGATCGAGACGCCGGTTTCGCTTTCGCCGCGCGCCACGGCCCACTGGATCGGCGCGGCCCCGCGATACTTCGGCAGCAGCGAGGGATGGACGTTGATGACGCCATGCGGCGGAAGATCGAGCAGCGCGCGCGGCAGGAACTGGCCGTACGCGGCGACGACGATCAGGTCGGGCTGCAACGCGGCGAGCTGCGCGACGAATTCCGGCGCGCCGCATTTCTCCGGCGTCAGCACCGGCACGCGGCCGGCGACGAAAGCCTTCACGGGACACGGGGCGGGCTGCAGCTTGCGGCCCTGCGGCCGGTCGGGCTGCGTGACCACCGCGACCAGCTCGTCCTGGGGCGCAGCCAGCAGCCGTTCGACCACCGGACAACCCACGTCGCCGGAGCCCATGAAGATGATGCGCACGCCGGTTTCCTATCAGCGCATTTCCTGGCCGCCGGTGACGTTGATCGCCTGGCCGGTCATGTAGCTGGAGAGATCGCCCGCGAGGAACGAGACCGCGTTGCCGATATCGGCGTAGGTGGTGCCGCGCCGCAACGGGACCTGGTCCACATAGAACTGCTTCACGTCCTCCAGCGTCTTCGCGCCCGGCACCTTGCCGGCCTTGAAGTACTGGACGAACAGCCCGTTGTTCGGGTCGGTCCAGAGCGGCGATTCGAGCAGGTTGCCGGGGCAGACCGCGTTGCAGCGGACGCCGAACTTCGCCATCTCCAGCGCGACGCTCTGCACGAGGCCGATGCCGCCGAACTTGCTCGCCGCGTAGGCGCTGTTCGCCGCGCTGCCCTTCTTGCCGCTCTTGGAGTTGATCTGGATGATCGAGCCGGACTTCTGCGCCTTCATGATGCGGCAGGCATGCTTGCAGATCAGGAAATTGCCGAACAGGTTGACGTTCATCACCGCGCGCCACTTCTCGGCATTCGCGTCGCAGATCGGCTCGGCGATCAGGATCGCGGCGTTAGAGACGACCACATCCACGCGGCCGAAATTCTTCATCGCCACGTCGAAGAGGTTCTGGACGTCAGCTTCCTGCGAGACGTCGCATTTCACCGGCACCGTCTGGCGGCCGGTCTGCTCCGCGACGGCCGCCGCGGTCGCCTTGAGCTGGTCTTCCTTGAGGTCGGCGATCACCACGTGACAGCCTTCCTCCGCCATGCGCAGGCTCAACGCCTGCCCCAGCCCCTGCGCGCCGCCGGTCAGCACGCAAATTTTGTCCTGCAACAGTTTCAAGCTCATGTGGTCGTTCCTTTGTTTTCTTGGTTTTGCGGGAGGACTTTTCCGGTTCCGCTCGCGGGGTTGGAAACCCCGCCCACAACAATCATATCCACAGCATATTCGGGTTCGTCGTCAGCATAACACCGCGCCAGTTGCGTCGCGGACAACGCAATCCAGTCGCGCCGCTCGGCGGCGATCTCACGGTCGTGTCCGGCTTTAACCTTTGAAAAACGTTTCATGGACTTAGTCTATGCCAGCTTCCCAAACCTTGGAAACCAAACTGCTGACTTTTTCCAAGGCTTGGAAAAACCAACGTGTTCCGTTTCCAAGCCTTGGAAAACCGCACTTATTTCGCGGTGGCCGCGGCCAACACCTGCGCCGGCGTGGCGTCCGAGGGCAGATCGCCCAGCGCGCCCTCGCGGGCCGGCATCAGCGCCTTGCCGACCTGCTCATAGAACGCGTTGCGGTCGGCCACATGGGGGTAATGGCGCTTGGCCCACGGGCTCAAATACCCCTTACCGATTTCGCGCTGGAGCGCGGCGTGGGCATAGACGATGTGCGCGCCACGCAGGAACACGGGGATCAGCGGCTTGAGCTCGGCGGTCTCGAACGAGTCCACGAACTTGTTGCCGGGGCTGTTCATCTCGGTGCCGACCGTCACCGGCAGGTGCAGCTTCTGCGCGAGGTCCACGACGTGATAGAGGTTCTTGAGCTTCTGGTCCTGCACGCCGGGCTTGTAGTTGCGGTCCGGGATGACCGTCAGCGCGGCGCAGCCGGTGCCCATCGCGACGCGCAGCAGTTCCTCGATCCGCTGCTCGCCCTCGCTGGTGCCATCGAGCCAGCAGAGCGCGGGCATCGCATCGCACGCCTGCACGAACCGGTTGAAGTCGGCGAGCGACGGGAACGAGGCCGGGCCGGGCTGGACATAGCCCACGCCGCCCTTCTTCATCGTCTTGGCGCGGATCAGGTTCTGCAGCTTCCCGCCCTCGGGAAAGTCCACGCCCTCGGCTTCGGCGCCGAGCTTCCCGACCCAGAATTGCTTGAGCGCGGCCGCATCCGGGAACTGCCGTTGCGCCTGGCGCGCGTAGGCGAGGCAGATATGGCGCTCGGTCGCATTGCCTGCGGGCGTCAGCGGCAGCAGATCCTGCTCATAATCCACGGCGACCGGCGCGGTGAACGCGTTGACGCGCGCGAGCAGCTCGCGGTTGCGCTGCTCGGCGGTGCGGCGCAGGCCGGCCATGAACGCTTCCGCCTCCGCCGGTATTTTCCGGCGCGGAAAGCCGATGCCCATCGTGTAGGCGACGCCCGGCTCGCCCGGCGAATTGATCACCCACTGCGCGAACTCCCGGACGAACACGCGCGTCTCCATGCCGGCGCAGCCGGGCAGGTCGAGCATGCGGCGCGCGGTCTGGAATTCCTCGACGCCATCGAGCACGTCGAAGTCCACGATGCCGCCGAGCGCGAGGCCGGCCTTGCGCGCGAGCCACGCAAAGCGGCTCGGCGAATAGCCGTAGGCGTTGTAGCTGAAAAACGTGTGCGCGTGCAGGTTGTGCGCGACGCCCGTCGCGGGCAGCGGATGCTTGCCGGCATGCACGGCCGCCGCGAGCGCGTTCAGCGCCTCGTGCCGCTTCGCCATGCTGAAATCGTCGAGCTGCTGTTCCAGTTGTTCGATGGTGCTCATGAATGCGTGTCCGTGGTCAGTTGTAGGTTGTCGGTTGTTGCCGCGTCCGCCAAGCCGGTCCCCGCTACGCTGTTTGCTGTTGGATGTCCGGCGGCCACCCGTGGCCATCCAACAGCACACAGTTCTCGTCCGTCAGTTGCCGCCGTGGATCTTGAGGAAGCGCTGGTAGGCGTCGCTCCAGGCGCCGGCCTCCTGCGGCTCGTAGGTCTCGGTCGGGAACGAGGCGCGGATGATCGCGCGGCCCTCGGCCAGCGTCTTGATCTTCTTCGTCGCGAGCATCTGCATGATGATGTTGCCCGCCGCGGTCGCCTCGATCGGGCCCGTGATGACCGGGCGGCTGACGGCGTTCGCCGCGAGCTGGTTGAGCAGCTTGTTCTGCGTGCCGCCGCCGACCATGTGCAGCACCTCGGCCTTCTGGCCGGTGAGCTCCTCGAGCCGCTCGAGCACCCAGCGGTACTTCATCGCCAGGCTCTCCAGCGCGACGCGGATGATCTCGCCCTTGTTCTGCGGCACGGGCTGCTTGGTGCGCTTGCAGAAGGCGATGATGCGCGCGGGCATGTCGCCGGCGCTCAGGAAGTCGCCGTGGTTCGGGTCCACGAACGCGGTCAGGCTCGGCGCGGCCGTCGCCTGCTTCGTGATCTCGGCGTAGTCGAGGTTCTCGCCGCGCTCCGCCCAGGTCCGGCGGCACTCCTGCACCAGCCACAGGCCGGAGATGTTCTTCAGGAAGCGGATCGTGTCGCACACGCCGCCCTCGTTGGTGAAGTTGTACTTCAGGCTGGCCGCGGTCACGACCGGCTTATCCAGCTCCATGCCCATCAGGGACCAGGTGCCGCTGCTGAGATAGGCGTAGTTCTTCACCGCGGCCGGCACGGCGGCGACGGCGCACGCGGTGTCGTGCCCGCCGGGCGCGACCACCTTCAGCCCGGCCGCACCGGTCTCTGTGGCAATGGCCTTGGACAGCTTGCCGAGCACCGTGCCGGGCTCGATGAGCTTGCCGAACATCTTCACGGGGATGCCGAGCTTCTTGAGCAGCGGCGCGGCCCACGTGCCGGTGGCCGGGTTCAGGCACTGGCTCGTGCTGGCGATCGTGCGCTCGATGACGGCACGGCCGGTGAACCAGTAGTTGAACAGGTCCGGCATGAAGAGCAGCTGCTTGGCCGCGGCGAGCTGCGGCGACTTCGCCTTGGCGAGCGCAAAGAGCTGGAAGACGCTGTTGAGCTGCATGAACTGGATGCCGGTCTGGCCATAGAAGGCGGCGCGCGGCACGCGCTTGAACGCGGCGTCGACCATGCCATCGGTGCGCGCGTCGCGGTAGTGCACAGGATTGCCAAGCAGTTCGCCGTTGGCGTCGAGCAGGCCGAAGTCCACGCCCCAGGTGTCGATGCCCAAGCTCTCGAGCTGGCCGACTTCCTCGACGGCCTTTTTCAGCCCGGCCTTCATCTCGGCAAACAACCGGAGCGCGTCCCAGTGCATCCGGTCGCCGATTTTGACCGGCCCGTTCGGGAAACGGTGGATTTCCCGCAGCGCCAAAATCTTGCCGTCAAACGTCCCCACGATCGCCCGTCCGCTCTCCGCCCCGAGGTCCAACGCGAGATAATTTGCGTTCTGTGCCATGTCTGACTCCTTTTGCTGGTTGCGCGGCATTATATGAATGTGCGGCCCGTGCGCAAGGAAAGTAAACAACGGATTTCAACAGCTTAGTTATGTGGGGGCATCACCGGCCTGCGGCGGGCTTCGCAAGCGAAGCCCCGCCAAGCCTCCCCTGCACTGAGCCCTTACGATGAACGGCCCGGCCGCCGGGCTTCAGCGCGTTGCGCGGCTGGGCGAGTAGGCACGGCCGAGTTCCGCCGCGTGCACGCGCATCCAGTCGGTCAGGCGCGTCGGCCCGGTCGGCGTCGTGGACACCCGGAGCAGGCCGGCGCGCATCACGCGGATCTCGTCCGGCAGCAGGAAAATGTCGTGCTGGAGCTTGCCGATGATCCAGCCGGCGAGCATGCCGGCGAACACGGGCGCGGGCAGCAGCAGCCGGCGCAGGCCTAGCGCCCGCGCCACCGCGGCCACCAGCTCGCGGAAGGTAAAGGTCTCCGGCCCAACCGCATTGATGACCGCGTTCTCCGTGCCCCCGCACTGCTCCACCGCGAGCGCCGCGAGATCTTCCACGCAGACCGGCTGGATTTTGCAGAGCGGCCCGCCGAAGACCCCGAACACCGGCAGCCGCCGGAGCGCCCAGGCGATGTTGTTGATCAGGATGTCGTCCTGGCCGCCGAAGATGATCGTCGGCCGCAGCACGGCAAAGGGCACGCCCGACCCGGCGAGCAGCGCCTCGACGCGCGCCTTGGCGCGGTAATAAGGAAACGGCGTGTCCACCGCCGCGTTGGCAACGCTGACGTGCACGATGCGCCGGACGCCGGCCTGCTTGGCGGCGGCGAACAGCACGCGTGAATGCTGCTCCGCCAGCTCAAACGTCAGCGGCGGCTGGCCGAACCGCGTCCAGTAGGTGTTGACCAGCGCGTCCGCACCCTCAAGCGAACGCGCGAGCTCGTCGGGCTGCCCGAACTGCAGCGGCAGCGTGGCCACCCGGCCGCCGAACAGATCGTCCGGCCCGCCGCGCCGGTGCGTCAGCGTCGCGACGGTGTGCCCCGCCGCCAGCAGCCGCTGGGCGATATAGCGGCCCGAATAACTGAACGCCCCGGTGACAATGACTTTCATAAATTCTCCGCTCTTTTTCGTAATCCTAATCGTGCTCGTAATCTTAATCAGCTCATCTCTTCCCGGGCAAGATTAGGAGTACGATTAGGATTACGATTTTTCCAACGCTTGGAGCACTTCGTCGGCGTGTTGCCAGGCGCGGGCGCCGCGCTCGAGCAGGGCCTTCAGCCGCGGCAGGGCGACGCGCTGGGGCGTGAAGTCGCGCTGTTCGAGGTTGCGCGTATTGACCAGCACCCGCGCGCCGCGCGCGAGCGCCTCCTCGGCCAGCGCGAGCAGCGCCACGTTGCCGGAGCCGAACGGCACCTCGGCCAGCACCAGCGCCTCCGCGGCGGCGGCCAGCTGGCGCGCGGCATCGAGCGCCCCGGCGCCGAGCGGCGAAAACGGTTTTTCCAGAGCGGCGCGCACCTCGAGCGCGGCGGCGGCCTGCGCGTCGCTGTCGCCCATGTTGAGCGGGCCGCAGCTCGTGTGGTGGCCGGTCAGCACGAGCAGCCGCAGCAGCTCGGCGCCGCTGCCGCCGCCGGACAGCACGTGCACCTTCTTCGCACGCCCGCCAGCTGCGGGCTGCGGCCGGCGCTCGGGCCGGACCTCCGGCGCGCGGCCGCTCTCGTGGCGCACGCGCACGTCGCAGTGATAAACCTCGCGGAGCCGTTCCTCGCGCAGCACCTCGGCGGGCGTGCCGAGCGCGACGAGCGCGCCGTGATCGAAAAGCGCGAGCCGCGAACAGAACTCCGCGGCAAGATTCAGGTCGTGGCTGGTCATCACGATGGTCAGGCTGCACTCGCGGTTGAGGCGGTCGAGCAGCTGCAGGATTTCCCACTGGTGGTTCAGGTCGAGGTGCGCGGTGGGCTCGTCGAGCAGCAGGATGCGCGTCTCCTGCGCGAGCGCGAGCGCGATGGCGGCGCGCTGCTTCTCGCCGCCGGAGAGCTCGGCAAACGGGCGTTCGCGGAGCTCGAGCAGGTCGGTGTAGGCCAGCGCGCGCTCGATGGCGCGGCGGTCGGCGGCGCCGGGCCGCGCGAGCCGGCCGTGCGCGCTGCTCCGGCCAAGCGTGACGAGTTCGCCGACCGTGAACGGCAGCGGCGTGGACAGCTCCTGCGGCACCACGGCGACCAGCCGCGCGCGTTCCGCGCCGCGGATCGCGCGCACGTCGCGTCCGCCGAGCAGCGCCACGCCCGCCCGCGCCGGCAGCAGGCCGGTGATCACGCGCAGCACCGTGGACTTGCCCGCGCCGTTCGGGCCGAGCAGCGCGAGCCACTCGCCCTCGGCCACGGCGAGCGTGACGTCGCGGAGCACGTCGCTTTCGCGGTAGGCGGCGGAAATATGTTGGAGTTCGATGGCGTTCATCCTCACTCCATCCAACCTGCGGCGCGCCGGCGCAGCAGCCATAGGAAAAACGGTCCGCCCAGCAGTGCCGTGATCACGCCGACGGGCACCTCGACGGGCGCGAAGGCGGTGCGCGCAACGGCATCGCACACGACGAGAAAGCAGCCGCCGGCAAGCGCCGAGGCGGGCAGCAGCCGGCGGTGGCCGGGGCCGACCAGCGCCCGTAGCGCGTGCGGCACGATCAGCCCGACGAAACCGATCAGGCCGCTCAACGCGACGGCGGCGGCGGTCATCAGCGTCGCACAGCCGAGGCCGAGCACGGTGACCAGCGCGGGCGAGATGCCGAGGTGGTGCGCCATCTCCGGGCCGAGCGTGAGTGCATCCAGGTCGCGCGCGAGCCACCAGACCACGAGGAACGCCACGGCGATGAGCGTGCTGCCGAGTGCGAGGGCAGCAGTCGAGTCACCCTGCAGGTTGCCGAGCAGCCACCAGGTGATGCCGTGCAGGCCCTCGGTGCTTGCCAACGCGAGCAGCAGCAGCAGCAGGCTCGACGCGATGGAGCTCAGGATGACGCCGCTCAGGAGCAGGCCGTAGATCGAGGTGCGCCCGTGCTGGCGGGCGAGCGCATAGACCAGCGCGAGCGTAGTGAGCGCGAACAGGAACGCGCCGGCGGGCAGCGCCAAGGCGGAGCGGGCCGCGAAGCCGAAGGTGATGACCAGCGCCGCGCCCAGTCCCGCCCCGCTGGAGACGCCGAGGACGTAGGGCTCGGCCAGCGGGTTGCGCAGCAGCGCCTGCAGCACCGCGCCGGACACCGCGAGACCCGCGCCGACGACGAAGCCGCACAGGACGCGGTACAACCGCAGCTGCAGGATGGCGCGGCCGAGCTCGGTGCGCGGGTCCGGCCAAAGCGCGCCCGCGCCGCCGAGGAGCAGCGCGCCGCCAAGTACCAGCGGCACCAGTGCCACCAGCAGCCAGAACATCCATGATTTACGCATCACGCCGCGCAGTGTGCCAAAACCGCACCAGTATGCCAAACCTTGATGCAGGAGAACGGCTTTTGCCGATACGCACATACCGCAGGATCATTCCCCCACCGGTAGGTATAAACAAGGCTGACGAAATCAGTGCCGCAAACTTCGGTGAGGGCGATGGCCTCCCCCACGGCGAGCGTCATTATTCATATCGGGGCTATCATCCGTATTCATGTCGGGGTTGTCATCCATATCCACGTCGTGGGTGTCATACATATTCACAAGTGTGTCGTTGCTGTAACTATCCACCGGGATCGCTGATTGATTCGTAAAATCGGCCTCGTCGTCGTAGTGCTGTTCCTCGCAACCTGCCGTCAAACCCAGGACCAGCATCGGAACCACCACCACCCACACTGCGATGCGACTCTTTTTCATGGCCCGTTCCTTTCGCCGGCCCCTCGGCCGAACTGCTCCATTGCTCTTTAAGTCGCGCGCCAGCGGCCAATGGTTTCCGAAATATTACTGAGAGTGCTGCATCCGAGCAGATGTTGCCTGGGAGTGGCGGGACCGCCACAGAAGAAACGTCGGGTAAGGGCACTGCATCAAACCTTGGAGCCGGAACGGCAGGACGCGGCGAATGAATTCTGGTATATCGCGACCATGAAACTGACCGCTCCATGGAACGCCGCGCGACCGCTCCGCATCTTCCTCTGTCTCGCCGGGTTCCTTGCCTTCGCCGCCTGCGGGCAGGCGGTGGCCAAGGAGGGGCAGATCTGCGGCTTCGACCAGCCGTTCCAGTACTCCTTCCTGAGTTGGAAGGACAAGGTCAAGGTCGAGCAGGGCCGCGCGGTCCTTCACGGACTGGAGACCAAGGGCGGGTCCGGTGTAACCGCGGCCATGAACCTCGCGGCGCGGGGCACAAAATAAGCAATGGCTGCGGCGTGCATGCCGCCGCGCCGCCCCGAACGCAGAAAAAGCAGCCACAGATTTTCACGGATGTCACAGCTGCCGCAACGGGGCATGAGGGAAGCAGGACCGGAAGAGGCACCACGGATCACACGGAGGGAGGGGTCCGCCTTTTAATCCGTGTGATCCGTGGTGAAATTCTTCTCCGACCGCGAATGGCGCGAAGCTCACGAATTTTCCTCTGTGGCCATTGGGGTTTGATCTTCTTCCGCTTTGTCCGGCTGCCCGTGGTCCACTGTCAGCGGGCCTCCGGCTTCCTGGCTGCGCATCCATACTGCGGCTGAGCAACAGCGGGTAGGCTGCGCGGGCGATTTCTGGTATATTACGGCCATGAATCCGACCGCTCCATGGACCGCCGCGCGGCTGCGCGCGCTCAAGGGCCGCGAAAAGATCGTCAGCCTCACGGCCTATGACTTCGCCACCGCCCGCCTGCTGGATGAGTCCGGCGTGCACCTCGTGCTCGTCGGCGATTCGCTCGGCATGGCGGTGCTCGGCTATGCCAACACGCTGCCGGTGACCATGCGCGACATGGTCCACCACACCGCGGCCGTCGCGCGCGGCGTCAAACAGGCGCTGGTCGTCGCCGACATGCCGTTCATGTCCTACCAGGTTTCCATCGAACAGGCGCTGGCCAACGCCGGCCGCTTCCTGAAGGTCGGCGCGCACGCCGTCAAGGTCGAGGGCGGCGAGCTGCGCGTGCCGCTGATCCGCGCGCTGGTGGCCAACGGCATCCCGGTGCTCGGCCACATCGGACTGACGCCGCAGAGCGTGCAGGAATTCGGCGGGTTCAAGGTGCAGGGCCGCACGGAGGAGGCCGCACGGAAATTGCTGCGCGACGCCCGCGCCATCGCCAAGGCCGGCGTCTTTGCCATCGTCGTCGAGAGCGTGCCGCCCAAGCTGGCCGCCCGGATCACCGCCGCCGTCAAGGTGCCGACCATCGGCATCGGCGCCGGCCCGCAGTGCGACGGCCAGGTGCTCGTCATCCACGACCTGCTCGGCCTCGGCGGCGACTGGAAACCGAAATTTGCCAAGCGCTACGCCGACCTCGGCGCGGCGGCACGGACGGCCATCGGCGCCTACAAGCGCGAAGTCGCCACGGGCAAATTCCCCGGCCCGGAACACTGCTACTGAGCTCCCTCCCTGTGAGCCGCCAAGAACATTGGAACGAAGTCTATCGCACCAAAGGCGCGCAATGCGGCTACGCCGCAGCCAAAGCCTCACGCGGAGCGTGAGGCCTACTTTGCCGGAACCGCTGCCATAGTAGACCTCTCGCTCCGCGAGAGGCCTTTGTGCGGTGTCCTACCAGCCTGCACAAGCATTATGCCGGGAAAACAACATTCTGATGGTTAGCAATGCAGGGCGCTTGAGGAGATACACATCAATCATCGTCCGCAAACCGATATGGAGCTGGCTATACTATTGAAGTGCGACAGGTTGATGCATATGGCCTCAGGAGGCTTGCACCCTCGCTTGCGGCGCGCGGCTTTCTAAGGCAACATGGGCCGCGCCCTATGAAAACTGCGGACAGCAAATTGAAGCCGCCGGAAAACTGTCCCGTCTGCGGCCAGGATGTTCCGCGCTCAGCGCTGGCCTGTCCCGGCTGTGGCGCCGATCACAACTCCGGCTGGAACGACGAGGCCACGGGCCTCGATGGCGTGGACTTGCCCGGCGAAAATTTCAGCTACGCCCAGTTCGTGGAGCGCGAGTTCGGCGGCAAGGTCAAGCCCGCCGGCCAGAAGACGGCGTGGTGGGTGGTGGGGATCATCCTGCTGATCAGCGTCGTGACCCTGTTTCTTTTCCCTTGGTAACGCCTATGCAAATCATCAAAGACCCTCTCGAAATGCAGCAGATCGCGCTCGCGGTGCGCGCGGCGGGCAAGCGGCTCGGCGTCGTGCCGACGATGGGCTTCCTGCACGCCGGGCACCTCTCGCTGGTCCAGCTGGCGCACGAGCGCAGCGACGTGGTCGTCCTGACGCTGTTCGTCAACCCGACGCAGTTCGGGCCCAAAGAGGACCTCGCCAAATACCCGCGCGACTTCGAACGCGACGCCGAACTGTGCCGCACGGCCGGCGTGGACATCCTCTTTGCGCCCGAGGCGGGTGCGATGTATGCGCCGGATGCGAGCAGCTACGTCAGCGAAGAGAAACTCACGCGCGGCCTGTGTGGCGCCTCGCGCCCCGGCCATTTTCGCGGCGTCTGCACGGTGGTCGCCAAGCTGTTCAACCTCTGCCTCCCGCATGTCGCGGTCTTCGGCGCCAAGGACGCGCAGCAGCTCCGCGTCATCCGCCGCATGACGCGCGACCTCAACTTCCCCATCGAGATCGTCGCCGGTCCGACGATCCGCGAGCCCGACGGCCTCGCGCTGAGCTCGCGCAACGTCTATCTCTCCGCCGCCGAACGCCGGCAGGCGCTGGTGCTCAAGCGCGCGCTCGACGAGGCCGCGCGGCTCTTCAAGTCCGGCGAACGCGCTGCCGCAGCGCTCCGGGCGGCGATGGAGCAGATCATCACGCAAGCGCCCGCGGCCCGGATCGATTACATCGAGATCGTGGATGACGACACGCTGGAACCGGTCCCAACACTGACCCGGCCCACGCTTATCGCCCTCGCCGTCTTCCTCGGCAAGACGCGGCTGATCGACAACGCGGTGTTGTAACGAGCATGAGCCTGCCCTTTCAATACGGCGTCGATGTGCTGCTGGCGGAGCACGGTGACTGGCTGCGCGGCCGGCGGGTCGGGCTGGTGGCGCACGCGGCGAGCGTGGATGCCGCGGGCGTGCCCAGCGCAGAGCGGCTGCGCGCGGCGGGCGTCAACCTCACCGCACTGTTTGGGCCGGAACACGGCTTCGCGGGGCTCGCTGTCGCGGGCGAGGAGGTCGGCGACGCGCGCCACGGCGCGTGGAATATCCCGATTCACTCGCTCTACGGCGCGACGCGCAAGCCGACGCCGGCGATGCTCGCCGATGTGGATGTGCTGCTGTTCGACCTCCAGGATCTCGGGGTGCGCTGTTACACCTACAGCGCCACGCTGCGCAACGTCCTCGAAGCCGCGGTGGAAAGTCACAAGGCCGTCATCGTGCTCGACCGCCCGGTGCCGCTCGCCGGCGTGGTCGATGGCCCGCTGCCGGATACCCAGCTCATGAGCTTCGTCGCCGCCATCCCCACCCCTTTCTGCTACGGCCTGACGCCGGGCCAGACGGCGCTCTGGTTACGCGCAAAGCTCAATCTCGATCTCGAGCTGCGCGTCGCGCCCTGCCGCGGCACGCCGCCGCCGGAACGCTGGCTCCCGCCCTCGCCGGCCATCCGCTCGCCCGCCCATGCGCTGGCCTATCCCGCGACCGTGCTCTTCGAGGCGTTCCCGGCGCTGGACGTCGGGCGGAAGACGGAGCACGCTTTCCAAGGGTTGGAAAATCACACCGAGCTGACGTCCAAGGATTGGAAGGAGATCTGCGAAGTGGTCAGTCGTCAGTTGTCAGTGGTCAGTGGTAGCCAGACAAACGAACACCGCTCACTGACCACAGACCACTGCGGCGTATGCGTTGAACCGCTGGATACCGGGTTGCGGATACGTGTGACGGCGCTGGAGAGCTATCGTCCGGCGCTGGTGGGCGTGGCGCTGGCGCAGGCGGTGCAACAGGTCTGGGGCGCGGAAAACCTGTGGCAAAAGCATGGCGCGCGGCCGGAGTGGTTCGTTCAACTGCTGGGCACCGACCGCGTGCGGCTGGCGCTGCTGGCGGGCGCGAAGCTTGCGGAGATCGGCGCAATGTGGGAGAAAGACGTCAGCGAGTTCCGCCGCGAAGGGCCGCGGTGACGCCGGGAAATGAGTTATGTCGCAGAAACAAATCTATCCAATCCGCTGTCCGAAATGCCGCCAAGAGCAGGAGGTCGAGCTCTTCGACGCGGTGAACATCACCGAGGAACCCGCGTTGCGCGAGGCGCTGATGCGCAACCAGCTCAACGCCGTGACGTGCTCCGCGTGCGAGTTCATCTTCCAGATCCACAAGGCGCTGCTCTACCACGACGCCCAGCGCGGCTTCATGCTCTACTGGCTGCCGGTGCCCGCGGGCGCGGAGGAGGCCGGCGAGCGGCAGTTCGCCGAGATGCTCCTGCAACTGGCCGCGCAGCAGCCGGACGGCGTGCCGCTGCCGCCGGTCCATCTGGTGTTCAGCCGCACCGAGCTGATCGAGCGGATCTTCCTGCTGGAGGCCGGGCTGGACGAGCGGCTGGTCGAATACGTGAAGCACCTGATGTATCTCAACAACGTCGGCAAGCTGAACCCGGCGCAAAAGGCCCTGCTGTTCAATGCGCAGGATTCGACGCCCGAGAACCTCTGCTTCGTGGTGCAGGACACCACCACCCGTAAGATGGAAGCGATGCTGCACTACAGCCGCAAGGCGTACGCGGCGTTGGCCGAGATGTTCCACGCCGAGGAGAAGATGCGGATGCTGCGCGAGCTGTTCCCCGGCCCGCACATCAGCGCCCGCGCGCTGCTGATCCAGCAGCCGGACGTAGCCACGGCCGAAGAATAGCCTCCGCCAGAAAAGAAAAAACGGGAAGCAGGCCCTCCTGCTTCCCGTTTTTTTTGCGCGCAAGCGCGGGCTTACTTCGCGGGCGCCGGCTTCGGCGCGGGGGGCGGCACGCTGGCCGCGGGCGCGCCGGGCGCCTTGGCGAGCGCACGCTTCTTCATGTCGAGGACCTGCAGCGCAGCCTTCACCTGGCTCTCCCACGGGCTTTGCGGCTGCTTGGCGAGGAAGTCCTCATAGACGATGCGCGCGTTGTCGAGCAGGCCGCGGACTTCGAGGCAACGCGCCTTGCCAAAGATCGCCTGCGGTGCCAGGTAGTAGCCGGGGTGCGCCGCGATGAACCTCTCGTAGCTCGCCAGCGCGATATCCACCATCGACGTCGCTTCGGCGCACTGCGCGCGCCCCAGTTCGGCGGCGGGCGCAAACAGGTGCTGCGGATAGAGCGTCTCGAACTTGAGGTAGGCGGTGCGCGCCGGCTCGTACTGGCCGTTGGCGTAAAACTGGGCGGCGAGCGAGAGCAGCGCCAGCGGGGCCGAGGGCGTTTTCGGATAGCGATCCACGACCATCTGCAACCGCGGCAGGGTGAGGCCGGCGCCGAAGCGCTCCTCCGGCATCGGCTGGCCGCTGAGCAGGCGCTCGGCGCGCTCGGCCTGGCCCTGTTTGTGGTTCTGCCACGCGCCGAAGCCCAGCGCCACCGCGACCGCGAGGCCCGCGCTTACCAGGATGGTCGGCAGGTATTTGCGCAGAAATTCGCTCGCATCCGGGCCGACGATCTTCTCGATCTCGGCCCTGACCGGCACCGCCGGGGTCGCTGGCGTTTCCGGGGTCTCCGGAGTTTCCGGAGTTTCTGGACTGTTTTCGTTCTCTTTGGCCATGACAGCAATGTCCTTTCGCGAGCGGCGATTTATGCCGTGACGCACCCGAAAAGGCAAGCCGATGTTACAGCCCGGCGTCGTTTTCTATAACGGCGGGGGCTTCCCGCCGCATCCCGCATCGGCCTCGTTCTCGTCGTCGCGTCGCCCTCAAACCACAGGGGCGGCTGCTTGCGCAGTCGGAAACCGGGCAGGTCGACCTGCCATCGACGCCACCTGTTGTTGGCCGCGTCCACCCAAGCAACACCGGCGCGCCCAGCTTACGGCATTCAGGGTTCGCCCGGTTTGCCACGGATGGTCCAGATGCCGCTCGCATCGCGCACGGCCTCGCCCTCAACTCCATTGAAGAGGGCGTGGACGGCGCCAGCCTTGGTTTCGAGCCGCAACTGCGCCGGGGCCGCGTCGGCCTCGAGCCGCACGCTGCCGTCGGCCGCTTGCGTGATGGCGACCTTGCCAAACGGAAACCGCTCGCAGGTCAGCCGGCCGGCCGGGCAATCCAGCGCGAGCGGCAGCCCCTCGCCCGCGTTCGGCTGATAGGCCACCCACGTGCGCGACGGCGTGCACGCCAGCAGCCACAGCGTCTTGCCCGACGGAGCCGAGAGCGTCGCGTCCTTCACCGCAAACCGGCCGCTGTCGCTGACGGCAAACTCCGGCGACTGCGCATAAGCCGTCCACACATCGTCGCCGCCGCCGATGCGACGCCGGAGATAATTTTCCGTATAACAATGCCAACGCAGGTCCAGCTGGCGGTCGCCGCGCTCGTAGGCGATGTGGCGCACATAGCCATCCGCCTCGTCGCGAGTGACCTTGCCGGCGAGGATCTTGTCCTGAAATTGCGCGAACGAGCCGTATTCGGACTGGTCGCCCATCTCAACTACAAATCCGGTGCGGGCTTTGACCCAGTCGGCGTCGGCGATGCCGGTGATGTCCGCGGCGGCAACGTTGTCCTGGTAGAGCACCACATGGCGCGTGCGCTTTTCCAGCACGGTCTTGCCGCCGCGCAACCGCGTGGCCTCGAGCGGGCGGACGGCGGCATAGACCTCGCCGTCCTCGATGAACCACCAGTCGCCCGGCGCGAGCCCGCGCGGGAGGCTGCGGACCGGCTCGCGGTTGACGTAGAGGCCGTCGGTGCCCTCGGCCCAGCGGAAGAGGAACATCGCCGCCGACGCGCGCTGCGTTTTGCTTTTCACCAGCGTCCGGCCCTCGTGATGCGTGCCCGGCTTGGGCGTGTAGGAGAGCAGCAGCGTGTTGCGATCCTGCAGCGTGCCCACGCGGCCGAAGTCGACGAACTCGCGCAGCCACGGCCCGCCGGGCCCGCCCTTGTCATCCTTCATCAGCTTGTCGGGCGCGTTCTCAAAAACCAGTTCGCCCTTGTCGAGCGTGCTCATGCCGTTGAACACGTAGTGAGGATAGAGCACGCAGAACCGCTCCGGGCTGCCGAGCGGCGCGGCCGGGTTGCGGCTGTTGTTCCACCACGCCGAGGCCGCGACGACGCAGGTGTTGACGACCCACGACGAGCTGACCGAGCCGAGCGTGTAGCCGCGGCCCTGATAGTTGACGTACTTCGCCGGGCGCAGCGGATCGGACTCCGGCACGTCTTTCAGCGGCGGGTACGGCTTCCAGTGTTTGATGGCCACACGGCATTGCAGCTCGTTCGGCAGCCTTTTGTGCCATGCGAGATCCTGCAAATAAACGGCACAGGTCGGCAGCGCCGCCTCGGTCTGCGTCAGCGGCCAGTTGCTGCGGTACGCGCGCGAGTCCCAGCCGGGCCACGGAAAGAAAAAGTTCAGCCAGATCGGCTGCGCGAGGCCGGTGGCCAGCAACGCGCGCTCGTTGTCGCAGCCCAGCCACTCGCTGGGCGCCATGCGGCTGCCGGAGCCGGTGATGCGCTCGACCACGGGCGACCACGTCAGGAACCGGTTGATCCAGAGCCGCTCCTGGATCATCCGCGCCATCCGGCGCAGGTTCGGGTCGGGGATGTATTTTTTCAGGATTTCCCAACTGGCGGCGCCGTTCCAGTGGCTCTCCAGCAGGTTGAACTCACCCATGTCGCCGGTGCGGTTCATGTGCGCGAGCTCGGCGCGCAACGCCTGCTCGCCGGCGGCCAAAACTTTTTTGTCATCAATCAACGCCGGCGCCAGCGTCAGCGGCGTGAGGTAGCCATGGACATTCGCGCCGTTCGCCCCGTTGACGCCCATCCACCCGAGGTAACCGCACTCCTGGCCGCCGAGATCGAGCGCGAGCAGCGTCTCGCGGATGATGCGGTGCGTCTCCGGCGTCAGCTTGTCCGGCGCGCGCAGACCGAGCAGCATCCAGAATGAAGGGTTGCGGCTGTGCGGATGCGACTTCCGCCACGCGGGCACATCGGCCAGCACGCGTTTGCATTCGCCGCTGATTTCCTTGTTCACCTTGGCCACCTGCCGCGCGTCGCCGCCAGCCAGCCGCTCGAGTTGCGAATATTTGTCCGGGTTGCCCGCCACTTGGCCGCGCCAGCCCGCGCACTGCATCCAATACAGCAGCGCTTCCTCGCCACACACGACGCGCCCCTGGAAAAACGCCTCGTCATATTTCGGCAGCCGCCACTGGCTCATGTCGGGCAACGGCTCCGGCGTGGGCGGCTCGGCGGCACGCAGCGCGGCCAGCGGTGCCAGCAGCAGGACACTGAGGATAAGCCTTCTCGTTCGTTTCATACGCTGTTCTTCTGCGGTCATTGCACGGAAGCTTTATCGTTCGTCTTCGCGACCATCGACGGCACCCCTTCAAACCTGTTGCACCGGGTCGTAGACCCGGCCTGCAAAAGAAAGGACCATGTTCTTTGGCGGGTTTGAGGCCGCGCGACCTCACGACAGCCAACCCACGCTCACACCGGCAGACCGAAGCCGTGGCGATAGTTTTTCCGGATCAGCACATCGGCTTCCGGGGCGTTGGTGGCTTTCATCGCGGCGGCGTTCCACTCGATGCGCTTGCCGAGCCGCACGGGCAGCAGCCCGACGAGCAGCGCCTCGGTGAACGGCGCGCTGTACCAGAAGCCGGCCTGCGCATCCTGCGGACGGCCCGCGATGCAGGCCTCGACCCACTCGCGGCGGTGGCCGATGCTGCGCGGGATCGATTTCGGCGGCCGGGCGAACTGCTGCATCGCCGTCTCCGGCACCAGCCGCGGCGTGCCGGACCAGCCGCCGGCCAGGATGACGCCCTTGTCGCCGACGAAGTAGATGCCGTTGTCTTCGAGCTTGTGGTCGGCCTCGATGCCCGGCGGGGGCGGGGGCATTTTCCCGCCGTCATACCAGATCATTTTCACCGGCCCGCGCTTGCCCTTGGCCGGGAAATGATAGGTGATGATGCTCCACACCGGGAACGAATCGGGGTTCGTCTCCGAGGTTTCTGCCTCAACCCAGTCGGGCGCGCCGAGGCCGAGCGCGTAGAACGCCGGGTCGGCGTTGTGGACCGCCATGTCGCCGAGCGCGCCGCAACCGAAATCGATCCAGCCGCGCCATTGGCGGGGCACATAATCCGGGTGATAGGACCGCACCTGTGCGGGGCCGAGCCACATGTTCCAGTCGAGTGTCGTTGGCACCGGCGGCGTATCGGTGGGCCGCCGCCGGCCCTGCGTCTGCCAGAATTTCCCCGGACGGTCGGACCACACATGCACTTCCTTCACTGCGCCGATGGCGCCGGCATCGATCCATTCCTTGGTCAGCCGGAGCCCCTCGCCGCCGTGGCCGCCGTTGCCCATCTGGGTGACGACGCCGGTTTCGCGCGCGACACGCTCCATGAGGCGCGCCTCCTCGATGGTGTGGGCGAGCGGCTTTTCGCAATAGACGTGCTTGCCGAGTTGCATCGCCGCGAGGGCGATCGGCGTGTGCCAGTGGTCCGGCGTGCCGATCATGACGGCGTCGAGGCCCGGCTCCTTTTCGAGCATGACGCGGTAATCCGTGTAGAGCGGCCGGCCGGGGTACTTCTTGATGTTGTTGGCGGCGTACTTCTGGTCCACATCGCACAGCGCGGCAATTTCGACGTTGGGGAAGGTGGCGAGTTCGGCGGTGACGCCGCCGCCCTGCCCGCCGATGCCGATGCAGCCGACGTGGAGCTTGCCGTTGGTAGGGATGACCCGCGGCCGGACGACGCGGCGCGCGGGAGTGGCACACCCGCCCAGCCACAAGCCCGCGGTCGCGAGCGAGGCGGAAGCGAGGAAGGTACGGCGATCGATGCGTTGTGTATTCATAGGTTCCTGTCGGCCATTATTTTGATCCATGCATGGAGCGATGGTTCATTTGAAATGTGCGGCATTGTAGCGGCCCACCCGCACGCCGCCAACGCAAAACCCACCCGCCGGCGCATCGTTAACGCACTTTGGATGAAGAACGCGAGGCGGCTTCTTACTTTGAGTCGGCCTGCGGCCCGATCATGAAGCGTTTCATTCCACCTCGCGCTCGCGGGATGAGAGCGCCTTGCGCAGGTAGCGATCGCTGTGCAACGGGGCGAGCGACGGGGTGAGGACTTTGCTTTTCAGACACGCCTCCACGGCGGCGAGGCGCTGCTGATAAGCTGCTGACTTCTTGTCGGCGGCGACTTCGAGCAGGGCGGTCACGCGGCGGGCGTACTGGACGCTGTCGGCGGCCATGTTCACGCGGGCCAGTGCGGCGGGGTCCGTGTTGCCGAGGGCAGCCTGCGCGGCGGCGAGGTCGGCTTCCAGCGCGGAGAGCGCCGCGGGGCTGTAGTGGAAGCACAGGCGCGCAGCGTGCGGGGTACGCTTGGTGGCGAGCAGCGCATCGCCGCGCACGGCAGCGCTGATCTTTTCCAGACGTTCGTGATAGCGCAGCATCGCCGCGGCGCCGGGCCCGTAGGCGGCGCGACAATAGTCGGCGATGGTCGCGCGCACGTCGAGGTCGGGATTCCACAGCGCCTTGCACAGCACGAAATAGTCGAGGCCGTGGCTGCTCCAGTTGCCGTGGCAGTTGTCGAAGTCGAAGCCGATGGCCTTGTGCTCGACGGCGAACTGGACCGCGCGCGCCAAGTGCGCCGCCTGGTTGCGCGGCAGGCCCAGATCCACAGCCGGGCCGAGGTCGTTCGGGCGGATGTAGAGCCGCGCCGCGAACCGGGACCAGGTGTCGATCGCCTCCAGGTCGAGACCGACATAGCCGACGATGAGATTGGGCTCCAGCGCCTGCACGCGCACCGGCGGCGTGCGATAGACGGAATAGGCGTAGCACACGAGGCTGCGGTCCGGCAGTTCGGCCCGCACGCGCCTGGCGATCTCGTTGAAGAAGGTGAAGACGCGGTCGCTGAGCGCCGGATACGCGGCACAGGGCCGGCCCGTGGCCGGGTCGAACAGGCTGGGATCGTTGAGCAGCTTGGGCGCGTCGGCGGGATCGAGCGCGCGGCACTTCTCGCACATGCAGAACTTGTTCGCGCCGCCGTCGTTCGGCGCGATCGAGGCGGTGAGCTGCGTGGGGTTCGCCTTGAAGGCGGCGATCCGCACCCGCGCGATCTCGTCCCACAGCGCGGGGTTGGACTTGCATAACCGTTCGCGCTCCGGCTTCTGCGTGCGCGTGCCGTCCGGTTGCAGCGCAAACCAGTCGGGATGTTCCCGACCGTATTTCACCCACCACCCCGCGTAGGAATGGCCACCCTCAAGCTCGATGCGGGATCCGAGCCGCTGCCGGCGGAACCAGGCACCCGTGGCCTCCGGCCCCTGCGCCGCTTTCCAAGCCGCCAGCGACACCCCCCAGCGGGCGAGCACGGGCTTGAATATTTCTTCGCGCGACAGGGCGACGTTGCGCACCTTCCGCTTCTGCACGCGCGGCTGCTCGCGGCGGTCCGTCGCGGAGATCGTGAGCGTCGCGCAGTGCGGCACCACCTCGCCATGCTCGCCGGGGAAAAGCCAGCGCACGCCGAGCTCGCGCTCGATGAAGTCGTACACGCCAAACAAGGTGCCGCAGCAGCGCAGGTCGCCCGGCGCCGAGTCGCCGCCGATGATGTGCAGGTCCTTGCCCACCGTGCGGATCACAAACTCCTCCGGCAATGGCGGCGGCGCCCCCACCAGCGCCAGCGTCGCCTTGCACGGCCCGATGAAGATGCGCGATGCACACCGTCCATCGAACGCCGACTCGGTGCACAGCGGCGGACGCGCGCCGCTGATCTTCCCGATGTAATCCGCCAGTTCCACCGCCGCCAGCGCCACGGACTGCGTGTCGCGCTGCAACTTCGCCGCCGGTAGTTGCACCGCCTTGCCCTGGTCATCCGGCACGATGAGCGCCACGCAGGACTGGCCCTCCTTGGCCAAGGTGATTTCGGCAGCGCCCGGCGCGGGTAGCGTCGGCAACAGCAAAACGGCAAGGGTGAAAATCGCCGCGCATGGGCGGGCTGTATGCATCGGGGGACTCCTGTCACCGGTTAAAATCCAAAACGAGCGACTGTTCCCCCTTGCGGAGGGTCACGACGCCGCTACCGAAGTCGGACTGGAGGAACGGGCTGTCGTAGACGCGCGCCGGGGCATAGTTCACGGGCTGCCCATCGACCAGCGGCGGCCGCGCATAGTCGCTGAACAGCGTGAGGGTCGTCTTGTGCAGGGTGCTGGTATAGTCGAGGCGGTTGTTTGCGAAGCCCAGCGGGTTCGCCAGCGTCGCGCGCTGGAACTCGGCGAAGCTCGCGCAGTCGCTCTTGCGCGCCACCTCGATGATGACCGGCGAAAACTCGTCCTGACATTTGAGCCAGGCGCCCTTATCCGTGCCGCCCGTCTTCTTCCGGTGCTGCTCCATGGAATCGGCCTCCCACACCGTGCCGCCGGCGACCACGCGGACGGCGGCGTAGGCCTGCGGCGCCTCGGCGAAAACCCAGCCGTTGGTCTCGACCCGCTTGAGCACGGCGTCGAACCAGACGCGCTGGCCCTTGGCAGCCTTCGAGGTCTTGAGCCGCTGGGCGATCAGCACGCCGCGCTTTTGCACGGACCACTCGGCGTTATAGACGCTGCCTTTCTTCGGCGTCAGCGGCTGCGTGAAAATCCGCGCGGTGGGATGGCCCGCGAAGATCACGCCATCCCAGCGATTCTGGCTGCTGATGGCGCACCAATCTTCGCACGGCCGCGCCTCGACCATGCTCGTGCCCATCACGAACGCCGGCGTGCCGTAGGTGTAGCGGAGCAGGCCGCCGCCTTCGGACCGCAAGGGATAGAGGCCCTGCGGGACGAAGAACGGATGCTGGGGATCGCTGACATAGTTCGGCGGCGGCGCGCTCGCCTTGCGCGGCTCGGCAAGGCCGGGCCGGCGCGAATAGCTTTCGTAAACACCGCGGCCCGCGACATCCAGCGCGAGGTCCGTGACGATCGATGACGGCCGCCAGAACGTCGTCGCGCCGCACATATGACTGGGGTGCTGGCTCTTGGCATGGCCGAGCCCGAAATGGAACCACGCCAGCCCGTCCATGCTCGAACCCGCGGTCGAGTCGGTGCCCGGGTAGCAGCGGTGCCGGCTGCCGCCGCGGACGCCATTGATCTGCTCGCTGGCCCAGTCGGCCCAGAACAGATCGAGCAGCATGGCCATCCGCTTGCGCAGCACGGGGTCGGCTGCGAAGTCAGCGAGGTTGTACCAACCGCCCAGCGTGTACTTGTTGTAGCCGGAGTTGCACTCGACCAGCAGGCCCGTCGCGGCGCGCTCGCGGGCGTAGCGCAGGTAATAGGCGTTGAACGCCGCCGCCATCTGCCCGGGCGTGGTGCCATCGGCATATTTCCGGTTCTTGTAATCCGGATGCCGCGCGAAAATCTGCGCCGCGCCCCAGAAACTGGACCACGCCTGCGCGTGATGGTTCTCGCTGCCCCATTTCCAGAAGTCGCGCTCCGGCAGCGTCATCTCCAGCCGGCACCGCGGCCCGGCCCACTGCCAGAGCATGTCGAGCAAGGCCGCTTCGGCGGCGGCGCCCATCCGGCCGGGGAAGCGCGGGCTGTCCTTGGCAAAGAGAAAATAGATCCGTTCCAGCATGAAGGCATGCCAGTGGAAGCTGCCGTCCTTGAGTGAGGCGGGGAATCCCTTTTCGCGTTCGGACTGGAGCGTCTGGTCGGCCTCGGCCGTGCGCTCATTCAGCCAATAGGCGGCCAGCGCGAAGTCCTCGTCATGCCAGCATCCGTCGGCCGGATAAGGCTTCGCGAGTTGCGCGCGCAGCATGCTGTCTCGCCGCGCACCCTGCTCATCAGGGGCTGTCCGCGCCGCTTCGGCGGCGCCAAGCGCGGCCGGCAGAGCCAGCAGCAGGGCGGCGGAGATGAGCCATGGTTTCATGGTGTGCCTGTCTGTTCCAGTTTACCGAACATGATGCGCTCTTTGCGGCTCGGGTCGATATCGCCCTGCGTCACGACCAGGTAGATGGTGCCCTGATATTTGCGGAAGGTGGGATACTGAAACGATTTTTCCGTCTCGAAGCGATACTTGCGTTCCCAGGTCTGCCCGTCGGCGGAAACCTCGATATTGAAAACCGAGCGGCTGACGCCGTTGATCCGCGTGCGCTCCTGCCAGCCGAGGTAATAGATCCCGTTGAAGCGGTCGAAGGTGGGCTTGGAATTTGCGCCGTTGGTGACGCACGGCATTTCGCGGCCCGCGGTCCACTGCTTGCCATCGGCGCTGGTGGTGAAGTGGTAGTTGCCTTTGTCGTTGCGGCAGATCGCCATCCAGGTGCCGTCGGGCAGGCGGTTCACGGCGGATTCGGAAAGCTGCGCGGTCTGCGGCTCGTTGTAGTGGCCCAGCACCTCAAAGGTGGCAAGGCCGTCGTGCACGAGCGCAAGCGCGTTCTGGCCGCCGACGAAGTTGTTGAGCGCCACGTAGGTCTTGCCATCGAACTGCTTGAAGGAGTCGAAGAGGTAGAGGCCGAAGTCCATCGCCTTGCGCTTGAGGCCCTGCGCTGCGGCGTCGGCGTGGAAATACTGCGGCTGCATGTCGAAGGTGCCGGCGGCGGTCTTCAGCTTCGCTTTGTGGAGCTGCTTCTCGAAGGTGCTCGTGGCGACATCGAAGTCGAGGAACCACGTCTGGGACTGACCCTTGCCCGGGTGCTCGGAGGCAAAGTAACAACGTACGGTGTCCGCGTCTTTCTGGATGATGCGCGGCACAAAGCACGACCCCACCGGCACCGTGACGTTCTCAAACACTTGCCCACCCCGGGCGAACGGGATGATCCTCTCCACCTGCAACGTCCGCAGGTTCACGATGGACATCGCGGAGTAGATCTCCGGCCAGCCCGCCCCCTCGCCGGGCCGCCGGTCATTGACTTCCGCCACGATGTAGGCCCGCTCCCTGGCGATGGCCAGCTCGGCATCGTGCGCGCCCTTGACCTGCGGCGCGGTGACGCACACGAGGTCCGCCAGCACCTTGTCGCCAGCCTGCTTGGCGTTCCAATCGGGCGGCAGCAGTTTCGCTTGTGGAGCCGCGAACGCAACCAGCGGGGACAACAACAGCGCGAAAGAGAAGAGGTGATTCATGGTGGTTTATTTCTGACTCATTTCGATTTCATGTTCAACTTAAATTCCGGCGTCTCTGCCGGATACCGGTTGGCTTCGCAACGGATGTCAGCCGCGTCTGTGCCGATCACCCACGCGCCCTTGGCGGGCGCGGTGGAGGATCTGAATTCGTTGCCGCTGATGATGACGCCTGTGCAGCCGCGGATATCGATCGCCGCGTCACGGGTTTCGCTGATGCGGTTGCCACGGATGATGATGTTGCCGCCGAGGACGGAAGTGGAGCGCACCTCGATTGGCGTCCAGCCGCAGCGGATGATCGTGTTGCTGCTGACCACCACCTCGCGCGCGCCGTGACCGGAGACTTCGGAGGTGTAGCCGGGCAGCACCGCATTGCCGTTGATGTTCTCGAAATAGTTGTCGGCAATCAGCGCGCGCGTGCCGTTGAACTTCACGCCGTGCCCACGTCCGCCGACGTGGCGGTTGTGGCGATAGACGAAATCTTCGTTGCTCTGTGCGTCGCAATAGAGGTACACACCTTGCCACCCGCGCGCCGCGTCATGACCGATGGCGGCGCAGAGCCCAGGGAGTGGCCGGTCGAGCTGCACACGCACAGCCTGCGCCGCCTGCGTCACAGCGAGGGCGGTGGCCGCCGCGCCGCGCCCGCCCTTTGCGTTGACCAGGGCGACTCGGTCACCTGCACGCACCGGACTGTTGGCCAAATTCCCGCCCAGCAGCACGGCGTCCAGCCCCTCGGCCCCCTTGATGGACTGGCGAAACGATTGCTCCGCCGGGCCATCATCCGGCAGGCATTCAAACTCACAGCCCTCGACCCACTCGCCGATGCGGCCGCTGCCGCAGGCGGAGTGACCGCCAAAATATTCCTTTGGCGAGCGGCGCTGCACCTTGCACGCGAGATAGCTCTTCGCGGAATTGTTGGCGCCGCCGCAAAACGCGCCTGGCAGATCCGTCACCGTCACGCCGCTGAACGTGCATTCCTCGGAGCGGTTCATCTGCACCCATTGCCAGTGATAGGCCGTCACGACCGCCACGGCGCCGACCGGACACAGCTCGAGCGTGGCGGGCTTCACCGGGCTGATGGCGAACGCGCCCGGCTCGTCGGGCGCTGGCGCGATGACGGCATTGCGCGCCGAGATGCCCGCGCCGGGGATGTAGCGGCCGTGATGTTCCGCATCCATGCAGCCGAGGAAACTGCCGCCGGAATCTTTCATGCAGAAAAAGCGCGGCACCTCCGCGCCGTAGCCGGGCTCCGGCGTCACCAGAAGCCGGCCACCGGCCGGATCTTTCTTCACAACGCGCACGAGCGTATGGCCCGGCCGGTCCGCCGTCACCGTGAAATTCCGTAGCGTCACCCGCTGGCAATCGGTCAGGCTCAAAAACGTGCCCGCCAGCACCAATCGCGCGCCATGCCCATCCACGACCAGGTCATGGACTTTCGAGAGTGTTGCGAGGCTCTTGCCTGCCGGCGGCGCGAGCTTGTATGCACCCGGCTCGAAATTCACCTGCGCCGGACAGTTCGTCGCCGCCTCCTGCAACACGCGCGCGACCGCCGCCGCGCCGCTGCCCGCGCGCACCGTGAACACATGCTCCGGCGTGCGCACCGCGAACGGCACTGCGCCCGACCACGCGCCCACCCCGCGCCGCACACGCCACCAATATTTCCCCGCCGCGAGCGCCTGCACCGGCACGAAGCGCGACACGACTTCGAGCCGGTCATCGCACGCCAGATCGGCAAACTTGTCGTCGCGCGCAATCTGAATCTGATGGACCTCGTCAATCTTCACATCCGCCTCGCGCATCCAGCGGAAGTGCGGCTGCGGTGCATACACCACGGCGTTGGACGCCGGGACCATCGGAAGCGGCAGTTGCGTCTCCGGGAGCGCGGCCAGCGGCGCCAGCAGCAGGGCGATTTGGAGGATGTGCTTCATGCCGGTTCCTTACATACTCATCTGACCCGCCAGTTCCAAGCATTGGAAAGGGTGCAGCCGCATATTTCCAATGCTTGGAACTTTTCGTTTTCAGCGCGGACTGAAACAATTTTTGGCCGCCCGTTCCCTCACTCGCCTTGCATGAGCAGGAATTCGTAGTTCCCGGATGCGAGTTCGAGCGAGATGTTCGAAGCGTTGCTCGATCCGGCGCTCACGCCGTTCACGCCGGGCTGGAAACGGCCATCCTTCCACACCGGCACGCCGGCTTCCAAGAGGACGGGATGCTTCACGCCGCCAGTGGGAACTTTGAATTCTGCAGAGGCGTTCGGCGGAATCTGCAGGGAGAACTGGAGCCCCTCGGGGACCACTTTCCACCCGCTGTGATACCGGCCGACCGGCGAGTCGTAGGCCAACCCGGCACATTGCAGCAGCGCGGGAGCCGTGTGGGGCGCGATCACGACGTGGCGGAATCCGGGACCTTCGCCAAGGACGCCGTCCACGTGCAAGCCCGCGACATAGCGCGCCATCCAGCCTAGCGGGGTGGCGAACATTTTGTGGTTCAACGAGCGAGCGTTTTTGTCGCTGTAGTCTTCCCACAGGGTGGTGGCGCCCTCGCGAATCATATTCCCAAGGCTCGGGTAGTCATCCTTGAGGTGAGCGGAAAAAGCGACAGCAGTCTGAGCGTTATCGCACAAGGCGTCGGCGATGGCTTCCATGCCGAGAATGCCCACCCAGAAATGATCCTTCCGATCATGGATGTCCTGGACGAGCCGCTTGACGACGTGAGGCGCCCGCTCTTCGGGAACCAGACCAAAGACAAGAGCTACCGCTTGGGGAGATTGCCGGAATCCGGCGGAACGGTTTGACGAATAGTAGCAGCCCTCTTTTTCGTCGAAGAAGTAAGCGTTGAACTGCTTTTTCAACTGCGTGGCGAGGGTGGTGTAATAGGCGACGTCCTCGGTGCGGCGCAGCAACGTGGCCAGGTCGGCCATCATTCGGAGGTATCGGTAAAAATAGCAGTCGTAGTAAATGAGAGCGCCCTCGGGCGGGGTGTTGCCATCCGGGGACACCCAGTCGCCGAGTGCGCGGCGCGGTTTCGTTAGCAGCGGCGGCTTTTCACTGGCCTCGCCCTCTTTGATGAGCGTGCTCATGTAGAGTTTCAGGTTGTCGAAATGCCGCTCAATCACGCGGCGGTCGCCGTAGGTTTGGTAATGCTTCCACACCAGATTCACATAACTGCCCACCCAAGCCGGATCGTCACCCTTGGCCCATGAGCTTGGGACGACATTTCTAATCCGGCCGTCAGGCGAGATGTCGTCCGCAAAATCCTGGAGGCGCTTCTCGTAGAGCTTCCGCAGATCGTAGTTGAAGGCCATGGCGTAGTACGGCGAGCTGTCGTCGCACGTCCAGCCGAGTTTTTCCCACTGGGGACAATCCGTGGGAATCGAGTGCATGTTTGACTGGATGGAGCGGCGCCCCGCATTCCAAATCTTATTCCAAAGTTCGCTGGAGGAGCGGAAGGATCCCGCGCTCGCCATGTCGCTATTGAAAACTTTCGCTGTCACCTGTTCAGGACGCGGCTGCTCCCTGAGCCCCATGATGTGGACGCAGCGGAAGCCCTTGTAACTGTAGCGGGCCTGATAGGTTTCCTCGCCGCCACCTTTGGCAATGTAGATGTCTGTCTGGAAACTTCCGGTGTCCTTGGCGCCAAAATTATTCCACCGCTCTCTCCCGTGGCGATCCACGATCGTTTCGAGGTGGTTCATCCGAATTTTCTGTCCGGCCTCGGCGCGGATCTTGAGTTCGACCGTGCCCGCCATGTTCTTGCCGAAGTCCACCACCCACGCATTTTCCTCATCCACGACCTTCTCGATGCTCACCGGAGGAACCGTCTCGACTACGCGGATCGGCTCGAACAACTGGGCCGTCAGTCCCGGGGCGGCCGAAGGCATCTTGCCATTCGCGACCACGGCGTGACTCCAGTTCTTGTCATCGAAGCGAACCGCATTCCAGCCGGGCAGTTCCTTGCGGGCGTCGTAAATTTCGCCGGCCTTGACGGAGTCGAACAGGATCGGCCCGGGCGTCGTTTTGAACGAAGGATTGGAAACCACCGTCTGGCGCGAACCATCGGCATAGTCCATGGTGACGAGAACACGGAGCGCCGGTTCAGCCATCCAGTCGCCGGCGAACGTCTCGCCCCAGAGCGTGGGCGTGGTCATGGCATACCAGCCGCGGCCCAGCTCAAAGGCCAGCGCGTTGTCGGAGCCCAAGTGGTCGGTCAGATCATAAACCGTGTAGTAGGCGGTTTTGCAGAAACGGGCAAACCCGGGATGCAGGAGAAAATCGTCGAGACGTTTGCCGTTGAGCCAAAACGTGTAGTAGCCCAGACCAGACACATAGGCGCGGGCGCGCACGATTTTCTTCGGTTCCGTGGAAAACGTTTTGCGAAACAGCGGTGCGGCGAGGCCGTCCTTCGGGTCGAGACAGGTAGTGAGCGCGCGTACCTCCAGCACGCCGCCCTTCACCAGTGAGTAGGCTTTCTTGCTGTTATAATATTCCTGAAACGCGAAGACGGCAGGATTGTCGAAGCTCTCCTGCACCAGCGTTTCGCCGCCGGTGGTAAGCCGGAAATCATCATATTGAACGACACCTTGCTTGGGCTTTGCAGATGCGCCAAGTGCCAGCGTGCCCGTCTTGCCGGCGTCGCCCGGCAGCGTCACGTCGGCAACCTTCTGGCCGTCTATCTCGAAGGTGACTTGGCCTCCTTGGCGGATCACTTTCAAGGCGTGCCACGTGCCGGTAGCGATGTTCATCGGCAGCACGAATTCTTTCGACGCGGCCGCTTTGTTTTTGGGATCAAAGGGAGTGACGATCAGCTTCCCCGGTTGACCGGCCTGAATCTCAAGCTTGTTGTCTTTCCCCCAAGCATACGTGGTTTGGAAGAGCACCACCGCCGAGCCCTCCAGAATACGAAAGCGCGTCTCGAACGTCGCGTCGCCCAAACGCTGGAGGTTGGCCGGAATAGTTTTCGGCCGTTCGCTCCGCGCCCCGATCCACTCCGCGCCGCCCCAGTCTTCCGCTTTCATCAAACCGGTCTCGAAATAGTGCGGCTGTGACGAATAGGTTTTCCCGGCGGCATCAAATCCGGTCACCTGCCAAAAGTAGCGCGTGGCGGATTGGAGCGGCTTGCCAGCATAGAGCACCGCCAGCGTGTCGGAGCCCACCTCCTTTCCCGAATCCCACAGATCCGCCTGCCCCTGCGACAGCTTCTCCAGAGACGAAGCGACATGAATCCGATATGCGCTTTGCAGAAATCCTCTCGGCGCATCCGCAGCAGCCACATAGCGCCACGAGAATCTGGGAGCCGTCTCCTCGACGCCCAACGGCTGACACACGCCCTCCGTCCGCATATCGGTGATGGAGATCGGAGCAGCTCCAGCGATGGATGGGGAAGCTTCCTTGACTGGCGACAATTCGACCCCAAAAACCAAATCCAGATGATTCGCCCCTTCTTTCAACACCCAAGGAATAAACAACCCTTCGTCGCCAAGAATCTTCGTCCCTGCCGGCGCATTCGAGGGCACGCGATACGCGCTGAAATTTCCCCAGAGCATCACGCCATACGGCAGGCTGTCGCCTGAAAACACAAGACTCTTGGATGCGACCGTGTTGGCGGTGACGCGCAGTTCCCGTTCCGACTTCACCAGCTTCACCTCGGCCGTGGGGATGAATTTTTGCGTGTCGAACCATGGCGACATCTCCGGGAGAATGGCGGTTCGGTACGCATCGGCGGGCAGATTGGAGTAAGGCGTGATGCGTACCGGCGTGGCATGGCCTTCCACAAACACCAGCAAGCCCGCCTTGTCGAAATAACTGAAGTTCTTGCCGAACTCGTCCAGACGCGCGCCCTTGGCGTCGTAGTAATACCAGGTGCGCCCGATCCGACCCGTGGCGTAAAAGCCATTCAACGTTGGACCAAAACATTTGAACTCCGCTTTGCGGGCGCTGGCGAACGGCGCGGTCACCACTTGCAGGCTCTTGTTGGTTCTGATGATCGGCGTGGTGGCGGCGATGTTGCCGAACAGGCCATACGTGGGTGGTGTCGCCTCCGGGTAGGCCGCTTTGTACAGATCAACAGCCTCGGAGACCGTCACCACCTGGATGCCCTCCCGCTTGAGCAGCTTCAGCAGATTCTCGAAAATCGCGCTGCCGGATTCCTTCCACTCCTTGCGCGTCGTGAAACTGAACTCCTCAATCTCCTGCTGGATCACGAGCGGAACAAGCTTGTTGTACTTGGTTTGCTTCTTGTATTCGTTCAACTCCGCGACCCAAAACGAGTCGTCTCCGGGAGTGGCCACGCCGATATCCTGGGCGTCGTTGGGATCAAACGTGAACGTGGACTGCTGGGCGGTTCGGAAAATCAGATTCAAGTCATTGGAAAGCCAGGGCACGCTGATCACGCCACCGCTCCCGGGATTGGGCGCTTTGAAGCAATCGGGCCGCGCGTAGTAAAAACCAAACGGGCAACCGCGATCGGTGATCCCATCGGTCGCGGTCTGTTCATAGCAGCGGCCCCACACCGACTCCACGCCGTGCTTCTGAAACAACTCAACCCAATCCTTGCCGTACCGCAATTGCCCGGCGCTGCGAACCGGCTGGCCGTTCGCCAACTCCCGTAGTTGCGCCAACTCGGCCGCGGCGGACTTGAGGGAGCAGCCGTCGGCAAACCAACCGACTTCGTCGCCGTACTTCTCGCGCCATTCCTTCAAATCGGCCTGGCAAGCACGCACCGTTGCCGGCTTCAGATAGTACGTGCCCCGGTAGCCATACTTGTGCAACAGGCCCGCCAATCCACGCAACCCGGCTTCGCTTGCCGGCGTATGTCTGTAGTCTCCCTTCGACGCGAAGCAGACCACCAGCTTGCCGTGCTCGTCCTTGCTCGACGCGGTCGATTCCGCCGCGACTCCGGCGACCAGTGGCGTCAGCAGCAGAACGGTAAGGAGCGTAAATATGCGTTTCATGTTTATGTCCTTCATTGGTCGCTTAGTTCCAATCATTGGAAATTCTCGCCTCCGCTTTTTCCAATGATTTGAAGGCGCGAAGCTTGGTTCGTCATCGTTTCAATTCCTGAAGTTCGGGATACCACTTGAGAATCTTCGTCTGTTCTTCTGGCGGCAATTCCGAGAACGGCTTGGGTTTGTCTTGGGGCCGTGATTCTTTCTGGTTGATCAAGTCCATCAAGTCCCAGTGCTGATCGACCACATTGCCGCTGGGCTCTAAATAGGGCTGATTGTATCGCGTGTAGTCCATGATCCGCAGCGGCTCGTTCTCTTTCCAGTTCCGCATCGTGGCCAGGCGAAAGTCCCTGTTGAAATACCAGCGGATTTCCATTTCTGGCCGGAACAGGTCAGCGCGATGATGATAGTTCGGATTAATCTTCTTGGCCTCCTCCACGCTGGGCATCATGCCATTGCCCCGCTCAACAAACTTCAGATTGATGCGGCTGTTGTCCGGGTTATGCTTTCTCCACAGCTCGCCGAACTCGCCCAGCGTCAGCAATTGCGTGTCCGGATATTTCGCCCGAATCGCCTTGAGCCAATTGGGGAGATAGTCCGGATAGATCCAGGCGAAGATACTCAGCTCCCAGATATCCGGCAGATAACCGAACCCGTTGCGCGCCACGGCCTCTTCATTGAAATGGACATCCGTGACGTGCAGCATTTCCTTGGTGCCGTACTCCTTTCCCAAACCGTACCCGCCGTTGGTTTCAAGCGGACCGATACCGTCGCGGCTTCCGCCCCCGTTGTTGCGGGCCGCGAAGAAATCGACTGACCAGCCGTCAATATTCACCATGTCCAGGAAATCCGCGTCGTTGCGCGCGCCCTGGGCCGGCTTCAGGTAATGCCCCCGGCTCGGGTAATACGGATAAATGATCCCGCCATCGCCACCCTGCCCGTCCACATTGAACTGGCTCCAGATCTGCCCCTGGACCACGTGGATGCCTTCGTTCTCAGCCAAGAACTTCATGACCTCGACCGACATGATTCCGGCAAGGACTGACTGAGGCCGATACCCGTCCCCTACCATTTTAGAAACAAGCTCCAGTCCGTCATGCAGATCCTTCTTGGACTGCTCGACCGTATTAAACTTATCCTCGAAATACACTCCCGGCCAGAAGGTGATCTCATCTCCATACTGCTTGTGAAATTGCGACATCAGCTTGCGCAATTCGACATAATTAGGGGCTTGATCGACCAACGCGTGCCAGGACCAGCCCCACGTCATCCGCGCCCCTGGAAAGGCGTCTTCCACTGTCTTGCGCATCTTCAATGCGATCTCAGGTGTATGACGCACCCGTTCCTCCATCCATCTGCCATGCGAGCGGGTCCGTGTGTTTTCCCAGGGCTGGACACGCACCGCCGTCATGAAATTGATGTAGCGGCCTTTGAGCGGCTCCTTGGAAAACTTCGGCGGCGGACTTGTGTAGGTCTTTGCAGGAACAAACGTCCTGTCGAACATATCAACTTCGGAGTATTTCAAGCGGCCTTCCGCAGGCGCTTTGGCGACAATCGTCTTGATATCCTGAATGAATTGGCCAATCGATTTGGGTGCAGTTGAAAGCTCGCCGATCCGTTTACCATCCTTGTTCGCGATGATGACGGCGTGCGCATTCGGAATATTGAATTCTTCAATGATCCGGGACTTCGTCCAGCACTCCTCTTTTGAATCGGATCGC
>CAIWHP010000126.1 GCA_903912445.1 uncultured Lentisphaerota bacterium | reverse complement strand
GGGCATGGCGCCGTTGGCCGAGATGGCGCTCGCGCCGGACGCGGCCGCGGCGGCGCTGACCGGGCCACCGCCGGCGCTGACGATGCACGCGGAGCTGACCGCGACGAACCTCGCGCCCGCGGCTTACCAGGTGGTCACCAGCGACGATGACGCGGCGCACACCAATGGCATGCCCGCCGTCGATGGCGACACCAACACGGTGTGGGTCGGCAAGTCGGGCGCGCCCGGTTGGAACATCATCGTCGGGTACGAGCCCACGGTGACGGTGACCAACCTGCCGACGGTCTTGCTGGCCGATGGCTCGCTGACGAACCTGGAATACTTCTACAGCATGGACGCGCTCACCTGGCTGAGCCTGCAGCCCGCGCTGCAGCAAGGCCCGGTGCAACTCAACAGCCTCTGGCTCGGCATCCCCACCAACGGCACCCCCGCCGTGCCCAGGATCAAGGAAATCCAGCTGCGGTAACGAGGTTGAACAAAGCCGGGTGTTCACTCTCTAATACTTATTGAAAATGTGACGACGACCCTGCGAAGTCGAGTTTCGATAGTTTCAAGGGTGGTGGTTGGTGCCTGCCTTCCCATCCGCAGCGGTCGCCGGCGTGGCGCGTGAATCCGTGCGTATTCGGCTTGTCAGCTGTGCGCCCCTTCTTTACACTTCGCCCACGTTTTTTTTCACAAGGGTAAAATGCCGCATACGACCTTCAATCTGGACGAAGTGGCGCACTACCTGCATCTGAAGGTGGACGAGGTGCAGAAGTATGTGCGTGAACGTGTCATCCCCTACGAGGAGCGCGGCGGACGGCTTCTCTTCAAGCGTGCCGAGATCGACTCGTGGGTATCGCCGCGCATCCTCGGCGCGAACGAGAAGCGGCTCAAGACCTATCACCAGCAGAGCTCGGAACGCATGCTCGACCTCTCGAAGGAGCACGCGATCATGCCCGACCTGCTGCGCTCCGAGTTCATCGCGCCCGCGCTCGCCTCGCGCACGAAGGCTTCGGTGATCCGCGACATGGCCGCGCTGGCCGACCGCACCGAGCTGATCAGCGACGCGGCGGACCTGGTCCGCAGCCTCGAGGAGCGCGAGCGGCTCTGCACGACCGCGCTGCCGGGCGGCGTGGCGCTGCTGCACCCCCTGACCCACGACGCCTATCGCTTCAGCGAATCGTTCCTGGTGCTGGGGCGTGCGGTGCAGCCGCTCCCGTTTGGCTCGCCGGACGGGTCGACGACCGACCTGTACTTCCTCGTCTGCTGCCAGAACGACCGCCTGCACCTGCACGTGCTGGCGCGCATCTGCATGATGTGCCACCACACCGACCTGTTGATGAAATTGCGCGAGGCCGGCGATGCCCTCGGGATGTTCGCCGCCCTGGTCGCCGCCGAACGGGAAGTCATCCGCCAGCTCTGAGCCGTGGCGCCTGGTCTGGGGTGGTGGGGGACGCCCGCTTCGGACAGAAGCTGAACCCGCTGCTTTTTAACCCGTGGAAAATAGGCTCGCAAACTTTTCCAAACCTTGGAAACTCTGCCCGCGCAACCGATGCTGAAACAATGGCACAACTTTTATGGAAAGCTCCGGCAACACGAGGGCTTTCATTTTGCTTTTGACTCGCTGGTCGTCTTTGCCGGTACCGGGGTGATCAGTGTGCTGTTTGTGTTGTTCCATGCCGTGGTGAGCCGCTTGATGGGCACGGCGGAATACGCCCAATTTGTTGCCCTGATCGCCCTGTTGAATGTGCTCAATGTGCCGTCCCTGGTGGTTTCGACGACGATGGCTCGCTATGTGGCCGAGTTTGTCCATCGCAACGACACGGGCACATGGCGGCTGTTGGTCCGGCGCGGGCTGAAGCTGACGACGCCGATTGCGCTGCTGATCCTGACGGTCTGGTGCCTGGCCGCGCCGTGGCTCCGGGCCGAACTGAAAGCCCCCTCCGTGGCGGCGGTGATCATGGTCGGCTTGTGTGCCTTCATTGGCCTGTTCTGCCCGATCCTCGGCGGGGCATTGCAGGGGAGCCGGCGGTTCGGGTGGGGCGCCGCGTCCGGCATCGGCACGGCCGCTTTCCGACTGGCGGCGGGCGCGGTGCTGGCCGCGCTGGGCTTGGGCATCGCCTGGCTGCTGGGCAGCGTCGCCGCGAGCATCCTGCTGGGCCTGCTGATCGCGTGGTGGCCGTTGCGCCGCGCCTGGCACGCCAGCGCCTCCAGCGAGGTCACCGCACTGCCCCCCGCGCGGGCCATTCAGGGCTATTTTTGGAATGTGCTGATCGCGCAGACCGCGCTTTTCCTGCTGATCAATGCCGACATGATCCTGATGGCGCGCTACCTGGACGCCGGCACGCTGGGGGCCTACGGCAAGGCGGCGCAGCTTTCGCGCATCGTCTTCTACCTGCCGATGCCGCTGGCGGCCGCCATGTTTCCGCGCGCCGTCACCTCCTCCAATCCGCGGCTGATTCTCGGCCCCGTGCTGTTCACCCTGGCCATCTGCCTGGGGGCGGCGCTCTTCCTGACCCTCTTCCCGGACCTGGTGTTGCGCCTCATCTTTGGCGGCGCGGCCACCGGCCCGCTCTACATCGAGTTGACCCGCTGGTATGCTTGGGCGGCGATTCCGCTGGCGCTGATCAATCTGCTGGCGCCCTATCTCTGGGCCCGGCACGAGACCGTGCGCGTGCTCTGGCTGGTGCCGGCCTGCCTGCTGTATCTCGCGGGGCTGTTCGTTTTTCATCACTCGCCGCAGCAGCTCATCGCTTGCGTGCTGGCGGGCGGGCTGCTGGCCTTGGCGGCGCTGGCGTGGCCGACGCTGCACCTGCTGCGCGCCGACGCGCGCACGGCGGCCGGACCGCAGGGGGCCTGAACGGACTGCGCGATGCTTTACCGCCTGCATATCTTGAACGGACCGCTGCGTGGGCAACAGGTCACGGTGACGCCCGAGCCGATGACCGTCGGGCGGGGCAGCGATTGTGACCTGGAGATCCCCGACGCGGAAGTGGCGCTGCACCACGCCGTCTTCGAGCACCGCGAGAGCGGTCTCTGCGTGCGCGACCTGGGCACGATGGGCCGCGTGCTGGTCAACCGCCGCGAACAGCGCGAAGCCCGGCTCAAGCACGGCGACGTCGTCGAACTGGCCCATACCCGCCTGCTGGTGCAGGCCGTCGTGCAGAGCGATCTGCCGCCCGCGCTGCAACTCAAGCGCCAGCTGCAGCGCGCGCGGTGGTTTGCGCTGCTGACCCTGCTCTGCGTGGTGGCGGTGGCGGCGCACCTCATCTCCCGGCATTTCCCGGCGCGCCCGCCGCCAGGGCCCGCGGCGCCACCGGTGCCGGCCGCCGTGCCGGTCTTTCTGGTGGTGACGTCGCCGCCGCCGACCGCCGAGCTGCGCAAGATGCACGCTGAACTGGAAATCGTGCGCGAGGCCATGCGGCTGCTGGCAGCGCGCACCTCGGCGCCGCCGGTGGTCGTGACGGTGACAGCCGCGCCGCCGGTCACGGTGCCGTTGCCGCCGGCGGTCCTGCCGGCGCCCCCGCCCCCGGAAGCCAGCGCCGTGTCGCCGCGCGTGCGGATCGTGGCCGTGGAACAGCAGCGGCTGCCGGCGCCGGGCGCGTTCGAGGACTTGCGGCTCCTGCACATCACCATCGCGCCGGCGGCGGGCAACGTGCCGGCACCCGCCAGCGTGAGCGTGAAGACGGAATTCTTTGACGAGGACGAGTATGCCGGCCACATCGCGCCCACCGAGGCGCTCACGCCGCGCGCCGAGCTGCATCCTGACGAATGGCGCAGCGAAACTCCCGTCACGGTGACCGCCAGCTATGCCGTTCCGGCCGGACTGCGCGACCGGCAACTGCTGGCCGGCCGCAAGGTGCGCTATGCCGGCTACCGCATCCGCGTCTATGTCGATGGCGCGCTGCAAACCGCGGAAACCCATCCGCGCTGGCTGCTGGAAGGGAGACCCTGACACATGCCGAGGGATAAAATTTCGGCCTGTGTGATCACCTTCAACGAGGAACGCAAGATCTGGCGTTGCCTCCAGAGCTTGGCCTGGTGCGACGAGATCATCGTGGTGGACAGCTTCAGCACCGATCGCACGGCCGAGATCTGTCGCGAGTTCACCGACCAGGTCTATCAACGCGAGTGGCTCGGCTACGTGGGCCAGCGCAACACGGTCCGCGAGATGGCGCGGCATCCGTGGATCCTGTTCCTCGATGCCGACGAGGAGGTCTCGCCCGCGCTGCGGGAGGAGATCCGCGCCGAGTTCGAACGCGGGCACGGCGACACGGTGGGCTACGAATTCCCCCGGCAGGTCTATTACCTCGGCCGCTGGATCCGGCACGGCGAGTGGTATCCCGACCTCAAGCTGCGCCTCTTCCGCAAGGACCACGGCCGCACCGAAGGCCAGGAGCCGCACGACAAGGTCGTCGTCACCGGCCGCGTCAAGCGTCTCCAGAACGCCATCTGGCACTACACCTATGACGACCTGCGCGACCACTTCGAAACGCTCAACCGTTTTTCGACCATCACCGCGCAGCAGAAGTTCGTGCAGGGCAGCCGGTTTCAGTGGCGCGACCTGCTCTTCCGCCCGCCGCTGCGCTTTTTGCGCGGCTACTTTTTACGGGCGGGCTTTCTCGATGGCGCCCATGGCTTCATCATTGCCCTCGCCAGCGCCTACGGGGCGTACATGAAATACGCAAAATTGTGGGAGCTGACCCTGCGCGAACGCAAGCCGTTCCGCGACCTGCCGGGCAACTGATGCATTCCCGGTGCGAACAACGGCTTGCCTTCTACCGTCGCTTTACGGTAGATTCGCGCCCGTTTTTTACAGGAATGGAGAACACGCATGCGTAAACGGATTGTGGCTGGAAATTGGAAGATGAACAAGACGCGCGCCGAGACGGTCGCGCTGCTCGCGGGCATCACGGGCGAGGTCGCCGGGCTCACGGCGGTGGAGGTCGTGGTGGGCGTCCCCTACACCGATCTCGATGTCGCCGCTCAGGCGCTCAAGGGCACGGCCATCCTGCTGGCCGCGCAGAATGTCCATTGGGCCGAGAAGGGCGCGTTCACGGGCGAAATTTCCGCGGCGATGCTCAAGGAGCTCGGCGTCACCTACGTCATCATCGGCCACAGCGAGCGGCGGCAATATTTTGGCGAGACCGATGAGACGGTCAACAAGCGCGCGAAGGCCGCGCTGGCCGCGGGCCTGAAGCCGATCGTCTGCGTCGGCGAGACCCTGGCGGAGCGCGAGGCCGGGCAGATGACCGCGGTCGTCGAGCGGCAGGTGCGCGCCGGGCTGGCGGGGTTGCAGGGCGCGGACTGGAACCAGCTGGTGATCGCCTATGAGCCGGTCTGGGCCATCGGCACCGGCAAGACGGCTTCGACGGCGCAGGCGCAGGAAGTGCATGCGTTCATCCGCCAGCTGCTGGCGCTGCTGGCCGGCGCGGAGGCCGCCGCCACGATCCGGATTCAATACGGCGGCAGCATGAAGCCGGACAATGCGAAGGATTTGATGAGCCAGCCGGATATTGATGGGGGCTTGATCGGCGGCGCGAGTCTCGAGGCGAAGTCATTTGCAGACATCGTGCGGGGCGCGCTGTAACAAGAAAGGGTGGGTGGCCTGCTGACGCAGTGCGCCGTCCACCACGAAAGGAAGAACATGGCTGTGTTTCTAAGAATTGTAATGATCATCATCGAGGTGCTCTGCGGCGGCCTGCTGGTGGGCGTGATCCTGCTCCAGCGGACGAAGAGCCAGGGCCTCGGTGGGATGGCGTTCGGCGCGAGCATCGGCGAGTCGGTCTTCGGCTCGCGCGCCGGCAACGTGCTGACCAAGGCGACGATCATCCTGGGCTGCATCTTTCTAGTGAACACGCTGTTCCTGGCCATCAACTATACGCATGGTCCTGCGACGGCGGGTAGTGGCCGGCCGAAGAGCGTGATGGAAACCCAGGGCGCGATGCCGCAGCCCAACCGCGTCGTGCCGACCCCGGCGCAGCAGGCTGCTCCCGGCACTCCTGTGGCGACGCCTGTGCAGGCGCCCGCTCCGGCGGCGGCGCCGGTCGCTCCGGCGGCAGCACCCGTGGCAGCGCCCGCGGCAAAATAACACCTCCAACTGCGGCCTCGAAGGCGTGGAGATAACGTGAACCGCCCAGCCGCCCAGCCTGCCGGTGTGATCGGGGACCTGCGTCCGATCCTGGCGGGCGGGGCTGTTGGGCGGTGGCTTTTAACCCTGGTCATCCTCGCGGGTTGCCTCGGTGCCGGCTGCGGCCGCGGCCGGCTTGATGCCGGAGAGAAGCCCGGCGAGCAGGTGATGTATCGCCAGATTTATCGCATCCGCACCTTGGATCCCGCGCTCGCCAGCGATGTCTATGCCGCGCTCGAGGTCGCCAAGACCTACGAGACGCTGCTGCAATACAACTACCTCGACCGGCCCTATCACGTGGAGCCCTTGCTCGCGACGGCCATGCCGGCCATCTCCGCCGACGGCAAGACCTACACGTTCAAGGTGCGGCCCGGCATCTATTTCCAGGACGATCCCTGCTTTACAAAGACGGGCGGCAAGGGCCGCGCAGTGGTCGCCGGCGATTTCGCCTACTCCATGCGGCGGGTCATGGACATCAAGAACGCCTCGAACGGCTCGTGGTGTTTTGCGCAGGTCGTGGGCATGGAGGAGTGGCGCGCGACGACCGGCGGCGAAAAGGCGACCGACTACGACGCGCCCATCGCCGGCCTGCAAACGCCCGACGCGCACACGCTCGTCGTGCAGCTGAAGCAGCCCCAGCCGCAGCTGCTGTGGCTCTTCGCGATGAGCTATTCCGCGGCCGTCGCGCGCGAGGCGGTCGCCTTTTACGGCAAGGCCTTTGGCCACCATCCCGTCGGTACCGGCCCCTTCATCCTGCAAAGTTACCGTCCGAACTACCGCTATGTTTTTGAACGCAACCCCAAATGGCGCGAGACCAGCCGCGTCGAGACGTTTCCCGTCTCCCGCGATCCCAACGAGGAGCCCGCCGTGCGCGCCGCCGCCGGCCAGCAGCTTCCGTATCTCGACCGCATCGTGGAATATGTGATCGAGGATTCGGCCACGGCCTGGCTGATGTTCCTGACGGGCCAGGTGGATGCTTCGCCCGTCTCGCGCGACAACTTCAGCGCGGTCTTCGGGCCCAACCGCGTGTTGAGTCCCGAACTGGCGCAGCAGGGCATCCGCCTGACCTCGGCGCCGACGATGGATGTCTTCTACCTCGGTTTTAACTTCGACGATCCCGTGGTCGGCAAGAACAAGAAACTGCGGCAGGCGCTCGCTTTCGCGTTCAACGAAACACAGTTCAACAACTTCTTCAACGGCCGCACCACGCGGCCCACCGGCCCGCTGCCGCCGGGCGTGGCCGGCTATGTCCCCCGGGCGCAGCCCTATCCACTCGACCTGCCGCGCGCGCAAAAGCTGCTCGCCGAGGCCGGCTATCCCGGCGGCGTGGATCCCAAGACCGGCCGGCGCCTGCAGCTCACCATGGAAGTTGGCTCGGCTGACGACGCCGAATATCGCCAGGCCATGGAGTTGCTCGGCAGCTTCATGGATGGGATCGGTGTCAAGATCGTCTCCAATTATCAGAACTGGCCAGCGTTCCAGGAAAAATTGGAGCGGCGGCAGGCGCAGCTGTTCCACCTCGCGTGGAGCGCCGACTATCCCGACGCCGAAAACTATCTGCAGCTGTTCTACAGCGCCAACTGCTCGCCCGGCCCGAACCACAGCAACTACGTGAACAAGGACTTCGACAGGCTCTATGAGCGGGTGCGCGTCATGAACGACGGCCCCGAGCGCACCGCGCTCTACACCCGGATGGCCGATATGATCGTCGAGGATTGCGTCTGGCTGATGACCATGCAGCCCTCGAACTTCGCCATGCGCCACGGCTGGGTGGGGCACTACAAACATCACGACTTCCCCTACGGCATGATCAAGTATTACAGCGTGGATCCCGCCACCCGCCGCGCCTGGAAGCAGCAGCACGGCCGCTAACGGCCGCCCCGCCCGCCTGGCGTTTTCCAAGGCTTGGAAACAGAAACGCCGTTTTTTCCAAGGCTTGGAACTTGGCGCGCGCGCCATCCGATGCGTCCCTTGGGGTCGATAGAGCCCAAGCCATTTGTCTCTGTTCAGTCCCTCTTGGAAGGACAGGGAGCAGCCTGCGGCCGCGTGACACGCCGCCCTCCCGCCGCGCGGAGGGCGCAGCACCGCCGCGCCGCCGAACACGCCGGAACCAAACCCGCGCCCGGTCAGATCAGCTTGGCATCGTGCAGCATCAGCAGCGCGGTGCCGGTGATCGAGCAGAGCGCCATTGCGGTGGCCTCGCCGGCGATGAGGCCGGAGGCGAGCGGCACGGCGAAGCGGTCGGCGCTGGCGGCTTGGTAGCGCGACCAGAGCCACATGAGGACCGCGCCGGCGGCGAACGCGAAAGCATTCTGGAAGCTGTTGGGCAGGACGAAGGCGAGGCCGAAGCCGATGGCGGAGGGCAGGTAGGGCCGCCACTTGGGCCGGAAGCTCTCCAGCAGCGGCAGCACGATGCCGATGAACGAGCCGCAGATCATCGCGACGATGGCGCTGTCGGCCAGCATCCGCTTGGGCGCCGTCAGGAGCACAGCGACCGTCTTCCACATCGTGGCGGTCGGCGGATTGTAGGTCTCCAGGGTCTTGAGGTCGGGCACGAGCAGGAACCAGACCGGCACGACGATGCAGGTGCCGATGAAGATGCCGATGACCTGCCCCCAGAACTGCTGCCGCGGGCTCTGGCCGAGCAGGTAGCCGCACTTCATGTCGGAGAGCAGATCGCCGCACGCGCCGCCGGCGGCCGAGGTGACGCCGGCCGTGAGCAGGTTGATGCCGCCCTGGCCGCGCGCGAGGCCCGCGTAGCAGAGCTGCGTGACCTTGCCCATCGCGCCGATGGGGTTCATGTCGGCCTCGCCGCAGGAGCGCGCGCAGATGAAGCCGATGGCGAAGGAGAGGATGACCGCGAGCAGGCCCAGCCACGGCGCAAGGTGGAACGCCAGCCAGAGCGTGAGGATGACCCCCAGCGCCACCGGGACGAGGCCGATCACAAACCAGCGCATCGGCACCTCGACATCCGCGAGCACATCGCGGGCGGCGGCCTGCCCGCCGCGCGCGAAGATGCCCGTGAACGCGCGGCCGAGCGTCCGCCATTGCAGCGCGACGACCGTCAGGCTGCTCATCACCATGATCGAGGTGCCGCACCAGATGCCCCAGTTGCTGACCGGGTTCCAGAGCGAGTGCCCGCCGACCACGACGTGCTTCATCGTCTTGATCCACGTCGGGTCCAGCGCGTGGGCCTGGTCCTGGAGGATCAGCCACGGCGCGATGCCGAAACTCAGCAGCAGCGCGCCCGCGAGCATCGAGAGCGCGACGCGCATGCCCATGATCATGCCCGCGCCGACGAACAGCACGCCCGGTTCCAGCGAGACGCCGACGAGCCGGCCCTCGATGCCGTGCCAGGAGAGCGGGTTGAGGCGGCCGCCCAGCCAATATTCGCCCTGCGGCGTCACGATGCCGGACAAGGAGCCGAGCCACTCCTGTGGCCGGCCGATGGCCTTGAAATTGTCGGCGAGCGCACCCAAATTCCGGCAGAGGCTCAGCAGCGCGGCCGAGCCCATGGCGGTGAGCAGCATCCACGCGCGGCGCGTGGCTTCCACGCCGGACGAGTAGAGGCTGCGCAGTGTTTCGGCGGCGGCGATGGAGGAGGGGAAGCGCAACTGCTGGTCGTTGATGATGCTCCGCTTCAGCGGGACCGCGATCAGCGTGCCCATCAGCGCGGCGAAGAAGACCATCGGCGCCATGTGGTACCACGGCACGGTGTTGCCCGTCAGCAGCATCAGCCCGCCGAACGCGCCGACCACCGTGTTGCCCGTCGTCGAACCGGCGACCGTCGCGACCGACGACATCGCGGCATTCTCCAGCAGCCCCAGCGCGCGGATGCGGCCGCGCGACAGCGCGCGCAGTCCGTTGAACGTGACGAACGAAACCATGCACACCGTCAGGCCCAGCCCGAAGACCCAGCCCAGCTTGAGGCAGGAATAGAGGCTGGCCGCGCAGGAGAGCACGCCGATGACACCGCCGACCAGCACCGCGCGCACGGTCAGCTGCGGCTCACGGTCGGCGCGGTAGAGATGCGCGCGCCACCAAGCGTCGCGCAGGGCGACCGGCGCTTCCGGCGGCGGCGCCGCGGGCGGCATGCCGCTGGACGCGCCCGTGACGCTCTCGTTGGACGGATCCGCGAGCGCCTCGGCCTCCTCGCGCACCGCCAGATGCTCCGGTCCATGCGGATGGTTGGACTTGGTGGGCTGGCTCATGGGCGCAGGTTAAAGAAACCTCGCCCGCAACGCAAGCCGACCGGATTGTGCCCCGTTTTCAAGGAGCGTTGAGCTGGCTTTGAATCACTTGGTAGGCCGGCTTCTTCAAGAAGTTGGAGTCGACAATCCCCCACAGTTCGGAGAAACCAGCCACATCGTTCAATTCGTAAAAGAACACCTTGGATATCCAGTCACGCGAGGCGATGCCGGCGAAAAAATCAGTGTAATTGCTGGCCTGTTTGCCGGCTCCGCCGGCATTGCTCTTCCAGCCGATTTCCGTGATCCACAGCGGCTTGCCGGCAACCCCGCAGGCGCTGAGCGTGTTGCGCAGGTTTTTCCCTTCCAAATAGGGGAACACAAACCCATCCAGCCGGCGCCACAGTTCCCAGGCCGAGGGTTCTTTATAGATGTGGTGGGTGATGACGTCCAACCGCTGGCCGTGCTGGGCAAGGATGGTGGTCATCCATTTATACCAGAAGGTGGCATCCCGCACGTCGCCGGAGTGGGACAGATCGGGGCCCGCCACTTTGGCGGCGCTGTCGGCCGCATGGACGGCGTCCGCTCCCGGGGCCAGGATTTTTGCCAGGTAGTCCGCGATGCTGCCGGTGTAAAAGGCCGGCAGATTGGGCTCATTCCATATACCCCAATACAGGATCTTCCCTTGATAGCGTTTCACCGCCTGCGTGACAAAAGCCGCAAAGTCGGCGCCGTTCAAGGGCGGCGCCGTCCGTGGCTGATTACCGTTGGCCCACCCGGGCGAATAGGCGAGCGTGGCGTAAATAGTGAGCCCCGCCGCGAGCAATTTCTGGATGGCATCATCCATGTCCGCCCAGTGGTACTGGCCTTTGGCGGGTTCAATCCCGTTCCAGTTCATGTCGACGCGAACCCAGCCAATCCCAAGCTCCTTGCTCAGGCTGATCTGCCGTGGATCGTTTGGAATGTGGACGTTAAGACCTAGCTGATCCTTTTTCATCTGGTCCTCCTTGCCTGTTTATTTAACCTCCGATGCCTGCGAACCAACCCTCCTAAGCATCCCCATGCTCTTCACTTCACAGCGGATTGTCAAATGTGAAATTTGGTTCGCAGCGCAGGCGAGCAGACAGATCCAAGGTCTGGATAAGGCGCCAAGCATGGGGTGGGGGCCTGACGATGGGGCACTGCGGTATCCAGCGCGGTAGCTGCGCGGAGTGCTGGTGCAGGGCCAACTTCTGGTCCGTACTCAACTAGGTGGGTGACCCCGTAGCAGTCCGTGCCAAAACTAGCCGCTGGTTCTGGTGGGCGATGCAGGATTTGAACCTGCGACAGCCTCGGTGTAAGCGAGGTGCTCTACCACTGAGCTAATCGCCCGGACGGCCGCCGGTTCAGGTCAGTTTCGGGAAGTAGTCCTGCAAGGCCTTCACGTCCCAGTCGTGCGTGCGCATATAGCTGATGCACGCGACGGTGGCGCGCGCGCCGGACTCGGTCGTGATGATCGGCAGGCTGCGCAAGATCGCCTCGGAGCGGATGCGGACTTCGTCCACGCGCGAGATCGGGCCGCTGGGCGTGTTGATGATGAGCTGGATGCCGTTGACCTTCATGATGTCGAGCACGGTCTCGCCCTTCTGGTCGCAGACTTTGCTGACGACATGTGCGGCGACGTTGTGCGCGACGAGCACCTTGGCCGTGCCCTCGGTGGCGACGAGCTTGAAGCCGAGCCGGTCCAGCTCCACGCCGATGTCGCCGATCCAGTCCTTGTCGGCATCGCGCGCCGAGAGGAACACGGTCCCGGCATCGGGCAGGTTCTGGCCGGCGGCGATCTGGGCTTTCCAGTAGGCCAGCTCGAAGCACGAATCGATGCCCATGACTTCGCCGGTGGATTTCATCTCGGGGCCGAGGATCGGGTCCACGCCGGCGAACCGGTTGAATGGGAGCACGACCTCCTTGACCGCCTTCCACGTGATCTGGACGGGCTTGTGCTCGGCCATGATCTGCTTGAGCGTCTGGCCGATGGAGATGCGCGCGGCCCACTTGGCGAGCGGGACGCCGGTGGCCTTGCTCAAATAGGGCACGGTGCGCGAGGCGCGCGGGTTGATCTCGAGCACGTAGAAGATGCCGTCCTTCACCGCGAGCTGGACATTCATCAGGCCCTTGACCTTGAGCGCGAGCGCCATCCGGCGGCAGGCGTCCTCGATCTCGGCGATGAGCTTTTTATCGAGCGTGTGGGGCGGGGTGCAGCAGGCGCTGTCGCCGGAATGGACGCCGGCCTGTTCCACGTGCTGCTGGACGCCGCCGATATACACATCGGTCGCGTCGCAGACCACGTCCACGTCCACCTCGATCGCGCGGTCGAGATACCTGTCGATCAGCACCGGGAAGCCCGGGCTGGCGGCGAACGCGGCGTAGGTGAACGGGACGAGCTCGTCCTGGTTTTGCGCGACCATCATCGCGCGGCCGCCGAGGACGTAGGAGGGGCGGATCATCACCGGGAAACCGATGCGGCGCGCGACCTCGAGCGCCTCATCGATGCTGATCGCGGTGCCGGATTCCGGCTGGCGGATGCCGAGCTCGTTGAGCAGCGCGGCGCAGCGCTTGCGGTCCTCGGCGATATCGATGCTGTCCGACGAGGTGCCCAGGATCGGCACGCCGGCCTGCTGCAGCGGCACGGCCAGGTTGAGCGGCGTCTGGCCGCCCATCTGCACGACGACGCCGATGGGCTTCTCGTTCTCGTAGATGTTCATCACGTCTTCGAACGTCAGCGGCTCGAAGTAGAGCTTGTCGGAGGTGTCGTAGTCGGTCGAGACGGTCTCCGGGTTGCTGTTGACCATGATCGTCTCGTAGCCGAGCGCGCGCAGGGCCTGCACGGTGTGGACGCAGCAGTAGTCGAACTCGATGCCCTGGCCGATGCGGTTGGGGCCGCTGCCGAGGATCATGACCTTCGGCTTGTCGTTGTGCCGGCTGTTGTCGCGCTGGGCATAGCTCGAATAGAAGTAGGGCGTGTAGGCTTCGAATTCGCCGGCGCAGGTGTCCACGAGGCGGTAGACGGGCTTGATGCCGGCGGCGAGGCGCTCCTTGCGGATGTCGAGGTGCGAGACGTCCGGGCCGCGCAGCGCGGCGATCTGCCGGTCGGAGAAGCCCATCTCCTTCGCGTCGCGGAAAAGCTCCTTCTTGATTGCGCGATCCTTCGGCGCGTCGAGGAGCTTCTGCTCCATCTCGACGATCTGCAGCATATTGTCCACGAACCAGGGGTCCACGAAGGAGGTCTCGAAAATCTTCTGGATGCTCCAGCCCTGCTTGAGCGCCACCTTGATCGCGAAAATGCGGTCCGGGGTGGGGCGGGCGAGCAGGTCTTCCAGCTTGCTCGCGTCCACGCGCTTCTCGCACTTGAGGTCGAGGCCGTCCACGCCGATCTCCAGGCCGCGCAGCGCCTTCTGCAGCGCCTCCTTGAAGTTCTTGCCGATGGCCATCGTCTCGCCGACCGACTTCATGCTGACGCCGAGGTGCGGATCGGCGCCGGCGAATTTTTCGAACGCGAAGCGCGGCACCTTGACCACGCAGTAGTCGAGCGTCGGCTCGAAGCAGGCGGGCGTTTCGCGCGTGATGTCGTTGGGGAGCTCGTCGAGCGTGTAGCCGACCGCGAGCTTGGCCGCGATCTTGGCGATCGGGAAGCCGGTCGCCTTGCTCGCGAGCGCGGAGCTGCGCGAGACGCGCGGGTTCATTTCGATCACGACCATGCGGCCGGTCTTCGGGTCAATGGCGAACTGCACGTTCGAGCCGCCGGTCTCGACGCCGATGGCCTTCATGACGGCGATGGAGCCGTCGCGCAGGCGCTGGTATTCCACGTCGGTCAGCGTCTGGGCCGGGGCCACGGTGAGGCTGTCACCGGTATGCACGCCCATCGGGTCGAAGTTCTCGATCGAGCAGATGATGACGACGTTGTCCTTGCGGTCGCGCATCACCTCGAGCTCGAATTCCTTCCAGCCGATGACGGATTCTTCGAGCAAAACTTCGCAGACCATGCTGGCCTTGAGCCCGCCTTCGCAGATGGTGAGCAGCTCTTCCATGCTGCGGGCCACGCCGCCGCCGGTGCCGCCGAGCGTGAAGCTCGGGCGGACGATGATCGGGAAGCCGAGTTCCTCGCCCACGGCGCGTGCCTGGTCCAGCGTCTTGACCTGCCGGCTCTTGAGGCATTCGAGGCCGGCCTTTTCCATCGCTTCCTTGAACAGTTCGCGCTCCTCGGCGCGGCGGATCACCTGCACGTTCGCGCCGATCAGCTCGACGCCATACTTCTCCAGCACGCCCGACTCCGCGACCTTGACCGCGGTGTTCAGCGCCGTCTGGCCGCCGAGCGTCGGCAGCAGCGCCTGCGGGCGCTCCTTCGCGATGATCTTCGCGACGGCTTCCGGCGTGATGGGCTCCACGTAGGTGCGGTCGGCCGTCTCCGGGTCGGTCATGATCGTCGCCGGGTTGCTGTTGATCAGGATGACCTCATACCCCTCTTCGCGCAACGCCTTGCAGGCTTGCGTGCCGGAGTAGTCAAATTCGCAGGCCTGGCCGATGACGATCGGCCCCGAGCCGATGATCATGATTTTTTTGATGTCAGTGCGTTTAGGCATTGCTCATTCCCATTCGATGGTTGCAGGTGGTTTCGAGCTGATATCGTAGACGACGCGGTTGATGCCGCGCACCTCGTTGATGATCCGGTTGGCCACGCGGCTCAACAGGTCGTGCGGCAGGTGCGCCCAGTGCGCCGTCATAAAATCGGTGGTCTGGACCGCGCGCAGCGCGACGACCCATTCGTAGGTGCGGCCATCGCCCATGACGCCGACGCTGCGCACCGGCAGGAAGACGGCGAAGGCCTGCGCGACGCGGTCGTACCAGCTCCGGCCGTCGTCCGCCTCCGTGTTGCGCAGCTCCTCGATGAAGATCGCGTCGGCGCGGCGCAGCAGGTCGGCGTATTCCATCTTCACGGCGCCGAGGATGCGGACGCCGAGGCCGGGGCCGGGGAACGGATGGCGGAACACCATGTCCGGCGGCAGGCCGGCGGCGATGCCGAGCAGGCGGACCTCGTCCTTGAACAGCTCGCGCAGCGGCTCGAGCAGCTTCAGGTGCAGCGTCTCCGGCAGACCGCCCACGTTGTGGTGGCTCTTGATCGTCGTCGCCTTCTTGCCCTTGACTCCGGCGGATTCGATGACGTCCGGATAAATCGTGCCCTGTGCCAGCCACTTGACGGCCTGCTCGGACTGCTTGAGCTTCTCAGCCTCGGCCTGGAAGACCTCGACGAACTCGCGCCCGATGATCTTGCGCTTCTGCTCCGGGTCTTCGACGCCGGCGAGCTTGCTCATGAATTGTTCGGTGGCGTCCACGTGGATGACGCGCACGCCGAGGTTCTGGGCGAAGGTCTGCATCACCTGCTCCGCCTCGTTCAGGCGCAGCAGGCCGTGATCAACGAATACGCAGACCAGCTGCTTGCCGATCGCCTTGTGCAGCAGCGCCGCGGCGACGGAGCTGTCCACGCCGCCGGACAGGCCCAGCAGGACGTGCTCGGTGCCGACCTGCGCCCGGATCTTGGCGACGGCCTCCTCGACATAGTCGCCCATGAGCCAGTCGGCCTTGACGCCGCCGATCTCGATGACGAACCGGCGCAGAATTTCCGCACCTTGCTTTGTGTGGGTGACTTCAGGATGGAATTGCAGCCCGTAAAATTTCTTCGCCTCGTCGGCCATGCCGGCGATGGGGCAGGCGCCGGTCGCGGCCATGACGGAAAAACCTGTGGGCAGGGCGGTGACCTTGTCGCCGTGGCTCATCCAGACGCGCAGCAGGCCGTGGCCTTCCGGCGTTTCATGATCCTGCAGGCCGTTGAGCAGCTTCGTGTGGCCGTGCGCGCGGACCTCCGCGTAGCCGAACTCGCGCGTCGTGCCGCTCTCCACCCGCCCGCCGAGGCGGTGCGCCATCAGCTGCATGCCGTAGCAGATGCCGAGCACCGGCAGGCCAAGGTTGAAGATTTCCGGGTCGCAGTTGGGCGCGCCGGCCTCATAGACGCTGGCCGGGCCACCGGAGAGGATGATGCCCTTCGCGCCGCGCTGGCGCAGCTCCGCCGCGGGGGTGTCGCAACGCAACATCTCGCAGTAGACGTTCAGCTCGCGCACCCGCCGTGCGATGAGCTGCGTATACTGCGAACCAAAATCCAGGATGGCGATCCAGTCATGAGCCATAATCAGGTCCCTTGTGGCGGCGGAAAATAGCACACCGCCCGCGGTTTCGGCAAGAAACGCCTGCGGCCGCCTTGCGCCGCGGTTTTACGGCCGCTTTTCTGGCTGGGCGGCGGGTGGGAGCTGACGGTTTTCCAAGGCTTGGAAACCACAGCGTGAGTTCTTCCAAGCCTTGGAAAAAGAGAGGGTTCCGGTTTCCATGCCGTGGAAATGTGAGGGCGAAGAAAATATCGGCGCGGGTTAAGCGTTAGATGGGATACGAAAGGGAAATGCTTATGAAGTCTCTGTCCATTGCAGTCTGTGCCTTCGGTGCGCTGCTCTCCGCCAGCGCCGCTGAAACCCCGCTCCTCGCCGTCCCCGGCAAGGTGCTCTACGAAAACAAGCTCGATGCCGCGCCCGGCGAACCGTGGAAAGCGGCCAAGGGCAAGTGGGAACTGGTTGCCGGCGTCTGGCGCGGTTCCGAAAAGCCCGAGGACAAGCACGGCGCAGTCAACCGCCTGCCGAACAAGTTGGCGGACTTTGTCATCGAATATGAATTCAAATTCGAGGGTGGCAAGGGCACCAGCTTGAGCCTCAACGCGGCCAAGGGACATCTGGCGCGGATCTCGATCGCGCCCAAGCTCGTCACCATCCAGAAGGACGATGGCGATCGCGATGGCCCGGACAAGGCGGCGGTCTTCGCCCGCTTCGCCGCGGATTTCGCGCCCGGTACCTGGCACAAGGTGCGCATGGAGATGGTCGGCGACACGCTGCTCGGCCAAGTGGATGAGCTCGTCGCGTGGGGCAGCAACGAGCTCTTCAAGCAGGAACGCATCATGCCCGGCTTCACCGTCGCAGGCCAGAGCGTCGACTTCCGCAACCTCTCCATCCGCGAAGCGGCGCTCAATCCCGACTGGGAAAAGGTGAAAGCCACGCTGCCCAAGCCCGGCGAGAAGGTGGTCGCACCGCCGGCGCCCCCGGCCCGCCCCGGCGCGGCCAAAGGACCCGCCCGAAAGAAGCCCGCCGCGAAGAGCGAGTAATTCAAGCCGGCGGTTGTCTTTCCTGCCCATGAGGGCGGGCGCTCCCATCCACAAAAAGAGCCATCGGAAGTAGCCGCAGGCAAACTTGGAATGCAGCTGCTTGCTGCCGCCTTGTTGGGCGGAGCTTGCTCCGCCCGGGGGGCTGAGCTCCAGCTTGGTTTGGGCGCGCGAAGCACGCTTCGCGGTGAAAGCGCAAGCAAGCTTGCGCACTCCATGAAAACTTTCTCAGATACCGCGTCAGCTCTTCCGCATGTCCGCCAGTACCGCGCGGGCGGCGGCGACGGGGTCGGCGGCTTCCAGGATCGGACGGCCGACGACGAGGAAAGAAGAGCCGTCTTTGACGGCATTGGCGGGTGTCGCGATGCGCTTCTGGTCGCCCACGGCATCGCTGGGCAGCCGGATGCCCGGCGTGACGAGGAGCGGTAGCGGGCCGAGTTTCTGGCGCATCGCGCCGACTTCCTGCGCGGAGCAGACCAGCCCATCCACGCCGCTGCCGATCGCCAGTTCGCCGAGCGCCATTACCTGCTGCGCCGGGGTGCGTGCGACGCCGAGATCGTTCAGGTCACTCTGGTCCAGGCTCGTCAGCACGGTGACGGCGACCAGCTTCGGCGCACCGGGCCCGAATTCGCGCGCGGCATCGGCGGCGGCGCGCAGCATGGCGCGCCCGCCCGCGGCGTGCAGGGTCAGCATGAACACGTTGTGCTTCGCCGCCGTCTGCACCGCGCGCTCCACCGTCCGCGGAATATCGTGGAGCTTGAGGTCGAGGAAGATTTTCTTGCCGAGCGCCGCGATGGGCTTGAGCACATCCGGCCCCTCGGCGATGAACAGTTCCAGCCCGACTTTGACGAACTGGACCTCGGCCGGTAGCTTTTGCACCGCGGCCACGGCCGCGGCGCCATCCGGTACATCCAACGCGACGATCAATTCTGCTTTCATGAAAGATTTCCTTTGTGGGCGGCGATTTAACCATCCCCTCCCCGAAAAATACAGCCGCGTTTTTTCTCGACAAGCCGGCCCTGAAAATCAACATTCAGCCCCATGAACTATCGCCTTCTCGCCCTGTTGGTTGGTCTCGCCGGTGGCCTTGACGGTGTAATCGTCCGCCCTGCCGAGGCTGTGGAACCAGACCTGTACGTGGCCACTAACGGCAACGATGCCTGGAGCGGCCGCCTGGCGGCGGTCAACGCGGACAAGTCCGATGGCCCGCTGGCTACGGTGCAAGGCGCGCGCGACAAACTGCGCGCGTGGCGCAAGGCGGGCGGGGCGGTCCAGCCCCGCGTGGTGCAGGTCCAGGGCGGCACCTATGAGCTGGCGCAGGCGCTGGAGTTTTCGGCGGAGGACTCGGGCACCGCGGCCGCGCCGGTGGTCTACCGCGCGGAGCCCGGCGCCGCCGTGCGCTTGACGGGCGGTCGCGTGGTGTCCGGTTGGCGTGCCGTGTCGGATCCGGCGGCGCTCGCCCGTTTGTCGGAAGAAGTCCGCGCACAGGTGCAGGTGGCCGATCTGCGCGCCCAGGGCATCACGGACTTCGGGAAGCTTTCCGTGCGCGGTTTCGGCGCAGGCAACCCCTCCGCCGAGGCCGAACTCTTCCACGACGATGCACCCATGACGCTGGCCCGCTGGCCCAACGAAGGCTTCTGCAAAATCAAGTCGGCGCAGGACCCGCTGGTGGTCGTGACCGCTGTCGAGCGCGTCGGGCGTTGGTCGCAGGAAGCGGCGCCTTGGGTCTTTGCCTACTGGCATCACGACTGGGCCGAGCTCTACGAGCCATTACAGGGCGTGCAGCCGGCGAGCAATGCCCTGTTGCGGACGAAGTCCGTCAAGCCGGTCTACGGCATCACGCCCAAAGCCGCGCGCTGGTATGCCTTCAACCTGCTGTCCGAGATCGACCGGCCGGGCGAATACTATCTCGACCGGTCCAACGGCCTGCTCTATTTCCTGCCGCCGCATCCGGGCGGTCGTGCCGTGCTCTCGCTGGCGGATGCCCTCGTCCGCGCCGAGCACCTGGCGTATGTGACGTTCCAAGGATTTGTGCTGGAAGCCTGCCGTGGTACCGCCATCACTATCAAGGACGGCGCACAGTGCGCGGTGGTCGGTTGCACCATCCGCAACACCGGGCATCATGGCGTGATCGTGAGGGGCGGGGTGGGGCACACGGTGTACGGCTGCGATGTCTCACAAGTCGGCACCGGCGGCATCGCCATGAGCGGCGGCGACCGCCGCACGCTGACGGCGGCGGGCCACAACGCGGAGAACAACCAGGTGCACCATTTCGGCCGCCGCGCCCGCACCTACCAGCCCGGCATCCGCGTGGATGGCGTCGGCAACCGCATCGCGCACAACCTGGTCCACGACGGCCCGCACATGGCGCTGGCCGCCGGCGGCAACGACCACGTGGTGGAGTTCAACGAGATCCACAACGTTGTCGAGGAAAGCGGCGACGCGGGCGCCTACTACGTCGGCCGCGACTGGACCCAGCGCGGGAATGTGCTGCGCTACAACTACTGGCACCAGATCGTCGGCGGCACCGGCTACGGCGGCATGACGATCTATCTCGACGACCAGCACTGCGGGCACACGATCCAGGGCAACATTTTCGAGCGGTGTTCCCAGGCGGTCTTCATCGGCGGCGGCGATGATAACATCGTGACGAACAACGTGTTCATCGGTTGCTGGAAGGCCGCGCACCTCGATAACCGCGGCATGGGCTGGCAGAAGAAAGCCACCGACGATCCCAAGGGCGAACTTCGCTCCCATCTCCGCTCCATGCCCTATACAAATGGGCTGTGGCGCGCGCGCTATCCCCAGTTGGTGAACGTGCTGGAGGACGACCCCGGCGTTCCCAAGCGCAACGTCTTCGCCCGCAACGTCAGCGCCGGCGGCGTGTGGGAGGACATCAGCAAATCGATTCGCGCCTATCAAACGGTGACGAACAACCTGGTGTTCGACAGCGACCCCGCCTGGATCACCTTGGTCAAGGATGCCACCGGCCGGCCCGTCCGGTTGGAATTCAAGGACGCCGCCGCCGTGCAGGCGCTCGCTTTCGCGCCGGTGCCGGTGGACAAGATGGGCCTCTATCAAGATCCGCGCCGCGCTTCCTGGCCGGTGCAGCACACGGTGCGCCCGGTGAAGCTGCCGGAAGCCAAGCCCAAGAAATAAGCTGCGCACGGCCCTCCGTCATCGCCTTTCGGCTACTTTCCCAAACCCTGGAAACGCGATCCCCCGGGTTTTCCAACCTGTGGAAACGTAGGTGCGCAGACTTGCTGCGCCCAAGGTGCATTGAGTGGTCAAGCCGGGTGTCTGTGACATGCGTGGCGAAGGCGTGGGCGGCGCTGGGGTTTGCGCGGTTGGCTTGCCCCGGCGTAGCGCCACGTGAAGCGGGAAAACCCTGCCCACAATGGAGCGGAACTGCTTTTGGTGGGTAGGGCGGGCGCGCCGCGCCCGCCGGGCGGTATCCATCGTGTTGAGATCGTTACGCGACATCCTTTGGCCGAAGGATGCCGACCGCCACGCCACACGCCAGTTGCACCCGGCGCTCGCGGCGCGAGCGCCCTACCTTCCGTGGTCTACGTGTCCGTCTTGTTCAGGTTTCGTTGGAGTTCGACCGGTTGGCTTGCCCTGGCGTAGCGCCGCGAAGCCGGGAAACCATCGCCCACGAAGGGAGAGCGAAGGAGGATAGACCTGCGCCCCCGGCGCGGGAAGCCGCGCCATGCCGGCGGATTCTCTGGAGCGGAGCCGCTTCCGGCTCTGTTCGCCGGCGGCCCCGGCGGGCTTCTCCCCCCCCCCCCCGTGGCGGGATTTTGCGGCTAGCGTGACAGCTGTGGCCGGCCTGCATCGGTATGCAACTCTACAGGGCCATCGGCAAAACCGACGGCGCGCCTGCCGTGGTGGTTGGTGCGGACTTCGCGGACGATGATCGTCTCTGCGGGCGGACCGAGGGTGGCTAGCCGCTGGCCGGGGTTCACGATTTTGTAGCTGACGGCCTTGCCCGAGTCCTGGCGGCAGTGGAGGAGCGACGGCCCGGGCATTTCACTGACCGCGTAATTCTTCACCTCGCCCCACGTCGTGGGGAGCGTCGCCTCATGCTCCAGGGCATATTGCTCGCAGGCCAAGGTGCACTGCCGGACGTTCTGCAAACAAGCGGCCTCCTGCGCTTTCGCGTGCGCGCCGGAGACCGCCGGCAGCGTCACTGACGCAGCGATGGCGAACACGGCGATCGCCAAGGGTAACAGCGCAAAGCTGATGATACCCATGATCAGGCCGGCCAGCGCTTGGCCCTTGCCGCCGAGCGTGCCGCCCGATGCGCTGATCTGCTTCAACGCGATGGCACCCACAATGAGCGCCGGGATGGCGGCGAGAATCGAGAGACAGGTGACCGAGAGAATGCCCAGCACGAGGCTGGCGGTGGCGAGGCCCGCGGTGCGTGGCGGTGCAACCGGGCTTAGCGAAGGCGGTGTCTCCATGTGGTGATCCTGCTGGCAATGGCGATGGACACTTGCCTCGCCTCGAATTTCTCCCGTGTGCCGTTGCCCAAGAGTGGAGAAGTATGTCTGCCGGCTACTTGTCTGCGCGCATTTCCACGTGGCCATCGGCGTAGCCGACGGCACGCTTGCCGCGATGGTTGGCCTTGGTCTCGCGGACGATGATCGTCTCCGCGGGCTGTCCCATATCGGCGAGCTTCTTGCCGGGGGTCACGAGTTCATAGCTGGCGGCGGTGCCCTTTTCCTGACGGCAGTGGAGCACCTTGTCCGCCGAAGCTTCGTTGCCCAGGAGTTTTTTCGCATCGTCCAGCGAGTTGGGCAAGGTTCCATCGTGCTCCTGTGCATACATCTGGCAGGCCAAGGTGCACTGGCGGACATTGTTCAGGCAGGCCGCCTGGTTCGCGGCGCCGCGTGCGTTGGCAACAGCCGGCAAGAGCAAGGCGGCCGTGATGGGAAGGAGCATGATGCTGATGCCGCCCATGACGAGGCCGGCTATCGCCAGACCTTTACCGGTGAGTGTCCCGGCGGATTTGCCGATCTTGTTGAGCGCGACGATGCCCAGGATCAGCGCCGGTATGCCGGCGAGAATCGAGAAGCAAGTGACCGCGAGAATCCCGAGCACGAGACTGGCGATGGCGATACCCGCAGTGCGCGGCAGCGAAATCTGGCTGATGGGTGGCGGCGTTTCCATAATTAATTCCTTCTTTCGAAACCAGCCGTGTTTACCTCGTCCGGTGCCGGATTGCAATCCCGTGCCGCTGCGTTTTCCTTTCCGGCCGGCCGCCAAACTTGCTATGACTCTGCCCGCACACCATGCCAACAGATAACGCGTCCAAAATTCTGGTGCTCGGCCTGGGCAACGACATCCTCACCGATGATGCCGTCGGCCTGCTCCTCGTCCGCCAGCTGCGTGACGAATATGCCGGCGATGAGCGCCTGGACGTCTGCGAAACCCAGGAGATGGGCCTCGCGCTGCTGGATTTCCTCTCCGGCTATCGCGAGGTCGTGCTCGTGGATGCCATTCAGACCGGCCGCGTGCCGCCGGGCACCGTGCACGAACTGGATGCCGCCGGCCTGAAAAACCTGATTGGTGGCACACCTCATTTTCTCGGCGTCGGCGAGACGCTCGCGCTTGGCAAGCAGCTCGACCTGCCCATGCCCGCGCGCGTCCGCATCTTCGCGGTCGAGGTCGCCGATGCCCACACGCTTGGCACGGAGCTCACCCCCGCCGTCGCCGCCGCCGTCCCCGCGCTCCTCGCCCGCCTCCGCGCCGCGCTGTTCTCCTGAGGGGTTGAACCCGCCGGAGGGCGGACACGCCTGTGGTGAGTTTTGCCTGCCCTGAGCATGTCGAAGGGCCGCAGGGTCGAACCACCGCGCCCGCCGCTCGCGACAAGTGTTCGTGTGGAAGACGTGTGGAAGACCTTGCCAACCCGGCGACCATTCCCTATCGTGTGCCGCATTGGAACCAAGGAATGTCGAATCGTTTATATGCGCACAGCCGCAAGGGTCAGCCACCAGAAACGTGGCAGCCGCTCGACGAACACCTCCACGCCGTCGCCCGCCGTGGCGCCGAATTCGCGACTTCATTTTCATCCTCCGACTGGGCGTGGAACGCCGGCTGGCTGCACGACTTGGGCAAAGCGACCAATGCCTTCCAGAAATATTTGCTCCGTTGCAACGAACTCGACGACTCCGATTACGACGCGGACGGCAGCGAGTCCAATCATGCCAGCACCGGCGCGGCCTTCGCCGAAGACGTGCTCAAACTTCCGGGGCGCACCCTCGCCTATCTGCTGGCCGGTCATCATGCGGGCCTGCCGGATTGGCACAGCGCGGAAACCGGCAACGCCGCGCTGCCGTGCCGATTGCCGGAAGGCCGGAAGAATTTGACATTCATCCGCGCCTACGCCGAAGAAATCCACAAAGAGTTGCGCCCGTTGGCGCGCCCCCCCGACTTTGTCCGTCAGCCGGAGCGCTTCCATTTCTGGATGCGCATGATCTTTTCCTGCCTGGTAGACGCCGACTTTCTGAATACAGAGGAAGATGGTGACCCGTCCAAAGCTGCGCTGCGCGGTGTTTTTCCAAACCTTGGAAGTCTGGCGGATCGCTTTTTCCAAGCCTTGGAAAAACTTGAAACCGATGCCGTGCGATCGGACGTGAACAAGATTCGCGCAGAAATCCGGCGGGCGTGTGAAGCCGCAGCTGCGAGACCATCCGGATTATTTTCCCTCACAGTCCCGACGGGCGGCGGCAAGACGCTCTCGGCGATGGCGTTTGCCCTGCGCCACGCGCTCCAGCATGGGAAGCAAAGGGTCATCTACGTCATTCCCTATACGAGCATCATCGAGCAGACGGCCAACATTCTCGCCAGCATTTTTGGGCGTGAGCAGGTGGTGGAGCATCACAGCAACTTAGCGCCTGCCCGCGAAACCGAACGTTCACAGATGGCTGCGGAAAACTGGGATGCACCGATCATCGTCACCACTAATGTCCAGTTCTTTGAGTCGCTCTACGCCGCCAAACCCGGCCGCTGCCGCAAGCTCCACAACCTCGTCAATAGTGTTGTCGTTCTCGACGAGGCGCAGCTTTTGCCGCCGGAGTTACTGACGCCGTGCTTGGACGCGCTGAATCAACTGGTGCAGTGCTATCGCGTCACGCTGGTGCTCGCTACGGCCACGCAGCCCGCGTTGCCCAAACTCCTGCCGGCCACGGAGATCATCCCGGCGAACATGCGGCTCTATGAACGCTTGAAACGAACCGACATTCTGCTGCCGAAAGATATGAAGGCGCAACAGGACTGGCCGGCCGTGGCCGACCAACTCCAGCAGCACGAACAGGTGCTGTGTGTCGTTAACACGCGCCGCGATTGCTATGACCTGTTCAAGTTGATGCCGGCGGGAACGATCCATCTCTCGGCGCTTATGTGCGGTGCGCATCGCTCCACGGTCATCCGCTGGATCAAGGCGCGCCTGCGGCGCGGTCTGCCCACGCGCGTCATCAGCACGCAACTGGTTGAGGCCGGTGTGGACTTGGACTTCCCCGCGGTCTATCGCGCGCTCGCTGGTCTGCCCTCCATCGCGCAAGCGGCCGGCCGCTGCAACCGCGAGGGCAAACTCAACGCCAGCGCCCAGCTTGGCCAGGTACACGTCTTCGTCCCTCCCAAGCCCGCGCCGCCGGGCCTGCTGCGGAAGGGCGAGGATGTGACGAAGGAAATGTCTGCATTGCCCGGTTTCGACCCGCAGCAGCCGGAAACCTTCACACGGTATTTCGAGTTGCTCTATCCGCGCCTCAACGACACCGGCAGCGAGTTCCACGATCTGCTCGTGCGCGATGTGAATCCCAAACTGGAAATTCAATTCCGCACGGCCGCGGCAGAGTTCAAACTCATTGACGACAAGGCGCAGCAGGCCGTGCTGGTGGATTATGGCCGTTGTAAAACGTGGCTTGATCAAGTGCGCACCATCGGGCCGACGCGCAAGAACATGCGCGCCTTGCAGCGCAACACGGTCAATATCTCCAAGCCAGCGTTCGATGCCGCCGTGCGCACCGGCTTTGTGGCGGAACTTGCGCCGGGTGTATGGCTGTGGCAGGGCGCTTACAAGCGGGACACTGGTCTGGATCTATTTGGTGAAGTTTTGTCGCCGGAGGATTTGATTGTTTGAACAACCATCAGCGAGGTGAACGATGAGAGGATTTTGTCTGGAAGTCAGCGGGTCCATGGCTTGCTTTACGCGGCCGGAGATGAAAGTCGAGCGCGTCAGTTACGACGTGATCACACCCTCCTCCGCGCGCGCCATTTTCGAGGCCATCCTGTGGAAGCCCGCCATCCGCTGGCACGTCACAAGGATCGAAGTGCTCGCGCCCATCCGCTGGATTTCCGTCCGACGGAACGAGGTCGGCAAGGTCGCTTCGCCGCGCAGCGCGGGCATCTTCATTGAGGACGAGCGCCAGCAGCGTGCCGGCCTTTTTCTGCGCGATGTGAAGTATCGGCTGTTCGCCGAGTTCGCGTTTATCCCGCCGGACCAACGCGGCAAGGTTGCCAATCCCGTCCCGGAATTCCTCGTCGAGCAAGCCGAGGCCGCCGCCCTCCAACAACCGGATGTCCGGCCCGACGAAACGGAAGCCAAGTATGCCGCGATGTTCGAGCGCCGCGCGAAGAGGGGGCAGTGCTTCAACCAGCCCTACCTCGGCTGTCGCGAATTCGCCGCCGCCTTCCGCCTCGTGGATCCGCGCGCCGAACCGGCGACGCCCATCGCCGAAACGCGCGACTTCGGCTGGATGCTCTACGACCTCGACTACTCCGATCCGACCAACATCAAGCCGCAGTTCTTCCGGGCCGAGTTGAAAAATGGCGTCATCATCACAGACCGCAACGCGGTGGAGGTGCGCTCATGATCCTGCAAGCGCTCAAGGAGTATTACGACCGGAAGGCATCCGATCCCGGCAGCGGGATTGCGCCTGAAGGCTTCGAGAAGAAGGAAATCCCGTTTCTGATTGTTATCAAACCCGACGGCCAGTTTGTGAACTTAGAGGACACTCGCGAGAAGGAGGGTAACCGGCTGATCGGCAAACAGTTCTTGCTGCCACGCTCCAAAACACGGACGGGAAGCAAAAGCTACGCGACCACGTTTCTGCTGTGGGATCACATTGGTTACTTGTTCGGTCATCCCGAGGGTGACCCGAAGGCGGCGAACCAACACCGCTCATGGCTGCACTCGCTGAAAGAGTTGCCATTGAGCTTGGCGCAAGACGAGGGAGTTCAAGCGATGATCAAGTTCTATGCCGCACCCGATCAGTCTGCGGAGGTCCAGGCTCACGGGACTTGGTCCGAGTGCCTCAAACTTCCTTCGTGCAACATGACCTTCCGTCTGGCTGGGGAGTCGTTGCCAATCCCTTGTCGAGCAGCAGTGCAGTCATTTGTGTGCCACACGATATCCAAGCGGACAACGGGAGAAACCACGGATGATGGTGGGAAAGTGTTTGGGTTGTGCTTGGTTACCGGAGAGCGCGGAGAGATTGCGAAGACCCACGGGCGTACACCAATCAACAAGGACACCAAGAGTCTTGTTGCCTTTCAGAAGAACGCTGGCTACGACTCATACGGGAAGGAGCAATGCTGCAACGCACCTGTCAGTAAATCAGCCGAGTTTGCCTACACAACCGCTTTGAACACACTACTGAAATCGAAGCGTCAACGGATTCGGGTTGGTGATGCTGCCGCAGTGTTCTGGTCAGAAAGAGCTTCAGCCTTCGAAAATGAAGCGTTTCTATTCTTTGACGCGCCGTCCAAGGATGACCCGGATCAGAACACGCCGGTCGTTCAGGCGCTGTATGCTTCCATCTGGAACGGTACATACATCGTCCCCGAGAATGAAACGAGATTCTTCGTTCTCGGTTTATCTCCCAATTCGGCACGCATCGCCGTGCGTTTCTGGCATGTTGCCACTATCAAGGACATAGGGAAACGATTCAAGCAGCACATTGATGATCTTGCGATGGCCCACGGTCCCAATATTAATCCCGCCCTTCCGATAAGACGTCTCCTGCACGCAATCGCGCCATTGGAAGATGACGATAGGCTGTCACCCAACCTCTGCGGGAATATGGTGCGAACAATCATGGAAGGTTTGCCCTATCCGCAGACATTGTTGCAGGCAGCTCTTCTGCGAATTCGCGCGGAGCAGGCGCGGAAGGACAAAAGAACCGGTAAATCACTGCCCCATATTACTTACGAGCGCGCTGCGCTCATCAAAGCCTGTCTCAATCGTTCGTTGCGGTGCAACCCAACCCCTAACATGGAGGAAATGAAAGTGAGCCTGGACCTGAACAACACGAACAGTGGCTACCGGCTGGGCCGGTTGTTCGCCGCGCTGGAGAAAATCCAGTCGGAAGCCAATCCCGGTCTCAATGCGACGATCCGCGACAAGTTCTATGGCGCCGCCTCGAGCACGCCGGTGACCGTGTTTGGCAATTTGATGCGGTTGAAGAACCATCATCTCGCCAAACTCGAAAGCGTGGGCCGGCGTGTCACCTTCGAGAAACTGCTTGGCGAAATCATCAGCGGTATCGGCGACTTCCCGCCGCACCTGACGCTCGACGATCAAGGCCGCTTTGCCATCGGCTACTACCACCAGATGCAGGCTTTCTTCACCAGGAAAACAAGCAGTGAAACCACCAAAGGAGAATGCATATGAGCAGTCCAGTAAGAAACCGATATGATTTTATTCTGATCTTCGATGTGCAGGATGGCAACCCCAACGGCGATCCCGATGCCGGCAACCTGCCGCGCGTGGACGCTGAAACCGGCTGCGGTCTCGTCACCGACGTGTGCCTCAAGCGCAAGGTGCGGAATTACGCCATGCTTACGAAGGGGCCAACGGCGGGGTACGACATCTTTGTGAAGGAAAAGGGCGTGTTGAATCGCGCCATTGGCGGCGCCTATCAGACGCTCGGTATCGACTTGGAGAAACCGCCGGCTGGCGAAAAGAAACGGAATAATCCGGGTGTAGGACAAGGCAAGGAGGTCGAGAAGGCGCGCGAGCAGATGTGTAAGACGTTTTTTGATATCCGCACCTTTGGGGCCGTCATGTCCACCGGTGCCAACGCCGGTCAGGTCCGGGGACCGGTGCAGATGACGTTTGGGCGTTCGGTGGATCGCATCGTTTCATTGGAGCACTCGATCACGCGCATGGCCGTCGCTACCGAGGAGGAAGCCGAGAAGCAGAGCGGCGACAATCGGACGATGGGGCGCAAGAACACGGTGCCCTATGGCGTCTACGTGGCGCACGGCTTTGTCTCGGCGCATCTGGCGGCGCAGACGAAGTTCAGCGAGGACGATCTGAAGCTGCTGTGGGAGTCGCTCGTGAATATGTTCGAGCACGACCGCTCCGCCGCGCGCGGGTTGATGGCGACGCGGAAGCTCATCGTCTTCAAGCACGCGACCGCGCTTGGCACGGCGCCCGCGCATGTGCTCTTTGAACGCGTGAAGGTGGAGCGTGTGACTGCCGACAAGCCGCCGCGGGCTTTTAGCGATTACCGGGTGACGCTTGACGGGCAGGAGCTGCTCGGCACACCGGTGCTGTCGGAAGTCCTCGTGCAGACCTGATTCAGAGGGGCGATACTCCTGTCGCCTTTGGCGGCGGCAGGAGTGCCGCCGTTCCTTGCCATGTACTCCGAAGACGAACTGCTGCCGCTGTCCGCGGTGCAACATCTGCTGTTCTGCGAACGGCAGTGCGCGCTGATCCACGTCGAGCAGGTCTGGGCGGAGAACCGGCTGACGGCGGAAGGGCGGGTGCTGCACGAGCGGGTGCACGAAGCGGGCGACGAGGTGCGCGGCGCGGTGCGCATCGCCCGCGCGTTGCGTCTGCGCTCGCTCCGGTTGGGGCTGATCGGCGTCGCCGACGTGGTGGAGTTCCATCGCCAAGGCGCGGCGTGGGTACCGTTTCCGGTGGAGTTCAAGCGCGGCAAACCCAAGCCCGACGACACCGACCGCGTCCAACTGTGCGCGCAGGCGATGTGCTTGGAAGAAATGCTGGACGTGGCGATTCCGGCGGGCGCGCTCTTCTATGGCACGCCTCGCCGGCGGTTGGACGTGGATCTCGATGCACCGTTGCGCACACTGACGGAGCAGACGGCGGTGCGCTTGCATGAGCTGATCGCCGCCGGCGTGACGCCGCCCGCCATCTATGCGCCGAAATGCGACAACTGCTCGCTGTTGCATCTCTGCCTGCCTTTGACGGCGGCGCGTGGCAAGTCGGCGCGCGACTACCTGGAAAGGATGCTGGCGGAATGAAAAAGCTCCTCAACACGCTGTTCGTTTCCACGCCAGGCGCCTATCTCTGTCACGAGGGCGAGGCCGTGCTCGTCAAGGTGGAGCACGAAACCAAGTTGCGCATCCCGATCCACGGACTCGGCGGCATCGTCTGCTTCGGCCAGGTGGCGTGCAGCCAGCCGCTGATGGGCCTGTGCGGCGAGCGTGGTGTGCTCATCAGTTTTCTGACGGAGCGCGGCCGCTTTCTGGCGCGTGTGCAGGGGCCGGTCTGCGGCAACGTGGTGCTGCGCCGCGCGCAGTACCGCTTGAGCGATGACCCTGTGCGTTCTGCGGCCATCGCCCGCGCCGTCGTCGCCGGCAAGGTGGCCAACGCGCGCACCGTGCTCCAGCGCGCGCAGCGCGACCATGCGGACAAGAGCGGGCAAGCCGAACTGGAGATCGCCGCCACGCGGCTCGGGCATTTGATCCAAGAGTTAGACGCCGCCGCGGGTGTGGACAGCTTGCGCGGCAAAGAGGGCGACGGGGCCAATACCTACTTCGGTGTCTTCGATCACCTGATTACGGCGCAGAAGGAGGCCTTCCACTTCCACGTCCGCAGCCGCCGACCGCCGCTCGATAATATCAACGCGCTGCTGTCCTTCCTGTATACGCTGCTGGTGCATGACGCCTCGGCCGCGTTGGAAGGTGTTGGGCTCGATCCGCAAGTGGGCTTCTTGCATGCCGAACGGCCGGGACGGCCGAGCTTGGCCCTGGATTTGATCGAGGAGTTCCGGCCGTTCCTGGCCGACCGTCTGGCGCTCTCGCTGGTGAACCTGCGGCAGGTCCAGGGGAAAGATTTTGAGGCCTCGGAATCCGGCGCGGTGACGATGAGCGATGGCGCGCGCAAGGAACTCCTGGTGGCCTATCAGAAACGCAAACAGGAGGAAATCCAGCATCCGTTCTTGGGCGAATCGGTGTCCATCGGCCTGCTGTTCCACGTGCAGGCACTGCTCTTGGCGCGCCACATCCGCGGCGACCTCGATGGTTATCCGCCCTTCATCTGGAAATGATCGGGCCTATCCAACGGCAATCTTCACGTAACGATCGGCCATTGAAAAGCTGCCCTTCCACAAATCTTCAATCTTCAATCGGAAATCGGCAATTGATAAATCGGCAATCAACAATCGGAAATTCTTATGATGGTCCTGGTGAGCTACGACGTCTGCACGATCGATCGCGCGGGCCGGACGCGGCTGCGGCGCGTGGCCAAGGCGTGCCTGGATTTTGGGCAGCGCGTGCAAAACTCTGTCTTCGAGTGCAACGTGGATCCTGCACAGTGGACCGAGTTGCGTGCGCGGCTGGAGGCGACGTGCGATCCCGAGCAGGACAGCCTGCGCTTCTATTTTCTCGGCTCGAACTGGCAGCACCGGGTGGAGCATGTGGGCGCGAAACCCGCGGTGGATTTGGAAGGTCCGCTGTTGGCCTGACCCTTTCCGCGAACCGGTAGCACACACGGTTCCCCCGGTTGGGTCGCGCTTGCTGTAATATGCTCATAGATAATAGAAAGCATATACATGTTCGGTGCCAAGTGTTCTTTGACAACCGAAAAGCTGTTGTTCGCGTAGACAGCCGCCTTGGGCTTTCGCTTGCAGTGTG
>CAIWHP010000125.1 GCA_903912445.1 uncultured Lentisphaerota bacterium | reverse complement strand
GATTGTGTCCAAGCCTTGGGAAAAAACAAACCGGCTGCTTTCCCGCCCACCAACAGCTGGCGCACCCTGCCGGGGCAGGCACGCACAGCTCGCCCGCCAAGGGTGGGTCAGGTGTGTGAGTGGCCTGACCGATGAAGGCGCAAGGTGGGTTGATTACTTGGGCTGCAGGATGGTCGCCAGTTGGTCCACCTCGACTTGGGCGGCGCGCAGGGACTTGAGGAACGGCTCGCTGCTGGCCTGCACCTTGGTCAGAAACGGCTTGGCCAGCGCGCTGCCGGCGCGCGTCATGTCGTTGCCAAGGAAGGTCTGGAGATCCTTGAGGTCCGCGCCATAGGCCTTGCCGGTGGTGGACATGGCGTTCACCGCCGCCATCATACGCCCAAAGTCCTGCTGCACCAGCTGCTGGCGCTCCAGGCTCATGGTCTTTAGATCGGCATTGCCGAGCTTTTTGGCCTGTTTCTTCCAGGTGTCGAGGTAAGCCTCGGCATTATCCTTCACATCCTCAATCTGGTCGCTGACCTTGGCCGCCAGCTTTTGCGTACGCTGGAGTTCTTTTTCGAACGCGGCGAAGGTCCCGCGCAGATCGTCTGGCTTGGCCTTGGCCACGGCGGCCAGTGACTTGTTCAGGGTGGACACCTGCTCGTCGCCGGCCGCAAGCAGTTTGTGCAGCTGCTGCAGGTCGCTGACGGCACGCTGCGAGCGTTCGGTCTGGGTCGTAGAACAGCCCACGCCCAGCGCCAGCAGAAGCGCCAGCGCGAGCGGACGGCAGAGGCGTTTGTTGTTCTTCATGGTTTTCCTTGTAAAAAGACGCGTTGACGATAGGTAGCACCCTCAGGTGTTCCTTGCCCAGTGCAAAGTTCAGAAGGCCGATCTGGAGGCCGGCCAGGCGGTCGGCGACGTTGATCAAGCCCAATTGTAAGCCCGTCATGGCCTGTGCACAGTTGATGGCGCCGAACTGTGCGCCCGTGAACTTGCCGCTGACCTTGTTCACCACGCCCTTCTGCACGCCAACTCGTCACCGGAGGTCCAGTTCAGGAGTCCAATTTGCGCCAGGTGTTCCCGGTGCGAAGATCGCCGGCAACCCGTCCTGCTTCCGGCGCGCCGCTTGCAGCAGGATTATTCGGTGTTTACATTCCCGCGGCCGGCACGGAATATCCGGCCGCCGTGTTGGCGGGAGACAAACGATGCCTTGGAACTTGAATGCGGTCGAAGCGCGCGTGCTGGGCTGCCTCATCGAGAAGCAGGTGGCCACGCCCGAGGTCTACCCGCTGTCGCTGAACTCGCTCGCGCTCGCCTGCAACCAGAAGTCGAACCGCGCGCCGCTGATGGGCCTCGACGAGGCCACCGTGATCCGCGCGCTGGACGGGCTGCGCGACCGCAAGCTCGCGAGCCTGATCAGCCTCGCCGGCAGCCGGGTGACCAAATACGAACACCAGGCTGCCAGCGCCTTGCGCCTGGAGAAACAGGATCTCGTCCTGCTCTGCGAGCTGCTGGTGCGCGGGCCGCAGACGCTGGCCGAACTGCGCGCCCACACAGAGCGCCTGTGGATGTTTTCCGACGCCGCCGAGGTGGAAAAGCGCGTCACCGAAATGATGGCGGGGCCGGAGCCGCTGGCCGTCCTGCTGCCGCGCCAGCCGGGCCGCAAGGAACAGCGCTACGCCCACCTGCTCTGCGGCGCGCCCAGCGCTGAAGAAGCGCCGGCCGCCACGCCGGAGCCGGCCCGCCTCGTGGTCCAGGCGGAGAACGAACGGATCGCCAAACTGGAAGGCGAAGTCGCCGCCTTGCGCGAAGAAATGACCCGCCTGCAGGCGCAGTTCGTGGAATTCCGCCGCCAGTTCGAGTGAACCCCCGACGCGCTGCGTCGGCGACCTGCGCGTCCGCGAGTGGCTTTTCCCAACCACCAGCCGGCTTCAGCAGTGGTCGCGGCGCCGCGAACGCGTCAGGTAGCGGCTCAACCAGTAGGCCGCGCCCAGCAGCGCCAGCAGATTCAGCGAGGCCGGCTCCGGGATGACGCTCAGCAGGATGTCATTGCCGCTGCCGTTGGGATTCACGCCCGCGGCGTCATAAAATATTTGGAACTCGTTGGTCGCGCCGCTGCCCCCCAAGGCAAAGAAGGTCATGGCATTCGTCAGTTCCAACGGGCTGCCCAGTCCATAGTATTCGTCCAGCAAGCGGAAATTGCCATCGGCGGCCTTGTCGAACGGCGTGGCGGAAAACTGGTTGTCGAAGAGCAGGAATTTGTCGCCGCCATGGGCGACGAGGCCGGTCAAGGACAAGCGCAGGAACGGGCTGTTGGTCAGGCTCAAGGAGCCGCCGCCGGCCACCTGTACCTGGTCGTAGACGCCGGCGCTGACCAGTTCAAACAGGTTGGTGTTGTTGTTCAGCGCCAGGTTGGTGACCAGCAGCAGGCCCGGACTGTTGCCAGGGCTGAGGGTCGAACCCGGATTCAACCGCGCCGAGGACACCTGGCCGGTGCCACCGAGCGTGCCCCCTCCATGCACCGTAATGAGGCCACCCACGCTGCCGTTCACGCGCAGCGTGCCGTTGCTGACCGTGGTCCCGCCGGTGTAGGTGTTCACGCCGGCCAGCGTCAGCGTGCCGGGGCCGGTCTTGAGCAGGCCCGCGCCGCCATTGATCTCGCCGCTGTTCTGAAGCGTGCCGCTCTTGAAGGAAAGGTTGTCGATCGCGTTGGCGGGAAGGGCGCTGCCGATCGCGTTGCCTTGCATGTTCAAGGTGCCGCCATCGAGGGTGAAGGTGCTCACGCCGTTGCTGCTGATGATGGCCGCCCCCAGCGTGGCCATGCCGCCAGTGAGGGTGAAGACGCCGGTGCCGACGCTGACGTTGGTCTGTGCGCCGAGCACCATGCCGCCGGCGCCGACGCTGAGGTTGCCGCCGGTCATGTTGAACGTGCCGTTAGCGGCGGCATTACCGGCACTCGTACCGGTCGTGGAACCGAGCACGATCCCCGTGACATCGATGGTGCCGTTGCTGAAGATCAGCGTGCCGTTGGCAGATTGGGAGCCGGACAGCTGCTGTCCTTTACCGATGGTCAAGGTGCCGAGCATGGCATCCACCGTGCCGCCGCTGAAATCCACCAACCCATTGTTGGCGCTGCCCGAACCGTTCTGGGCGGAGAAGTCGCCGATGTTGAGCGTGGCGCGATCGACATCGGTGCCGCCCTGGCCGCGTATGCGCAGGACGGGGTTCGCAAAGAGATTCGTGAAAGCCAGCAGGCCCGTGGTGGCTTTCTGCCGGCCGACATTGATGGTGCCGACGTTGAAGACGTTGGTCTGGCCCAGGAACAGGAGGCCGGTCATGCTGTTGCCGTTGCTGTCACCGACGGACAAGGTGGCGGCGGTGAGCTTATTCGTGGCGGCCAGCTGCAGGGTGCCGGCCGCGCGGCTGCCAACGCCTACGCTGATGATGCCGTAGTTGGCCGTAAAGGCGCCCAAGCCGGTGAGATTGAGCGTACCCAGCTGTGCACCAACGCCCGACCCATCGTTGCCGACGTACAGGGTGCCGAAACCGGAACCGGCGGTGACCGTGCTGCCCGCGCCCGTGATCGTCAGCAGGGTGTTCGCGCCGAGCCCGGCCGTGCTGGCGGAGCCGACGGTGACATTGCCGGTGACCGTGAGGGTCTGGCCCGCGCCCAGCGTGATGGCATTGTTGGAGTTGGTGCCGGCGGCCACGAGCGCCGTCAACCGCTGGCTGTAGTTGCCGAGGTTGAGCGTGCCGGAACCGGGATTGCTGCCGAGGGTCAGGGTGCTGTTGGTGGGGAGGGCGTTGTTGATACCCAAGGCGAGCGCGCCGCTCCGCACCAACGTGCCGCCCGTGTAGGTGTTGGTACCGGCCAGCGTCAGCACGCCCGTGCCCACCTTGGTCAGCGTCGAAGCGCCGTTGCCGTCGGCGATCGCAGAATTAATCGTCAGGTTGCCCGCGCCATACTGATAGACGAGCAGGTCGGAGGCGCTGGCGCCGACGCTCCGCAGCGCGCCGCCGGCGATGGTGTAATCCTGGCTGCCGGTGAACAGCACGCCGCCGGCGGTGAGCGAGAGCGTCTGATTGTCGCCGATGGTCGTGGAAAATCCGGCCGCCGTGTTGGCGATCTTGAGGGTGTTGTTGGTCGTGCTGGCCGCCACCGTTTCGTTGGCGTCCTGCGCGAGAATGTTCCGGTTGGCGCCGGGCGTGGTGAAGGAATCGTAGCTGCTGCCGCCCGCGCCCAGCGCCACCACATTGCCGCCGGCCAGCGTCGCCCAGTCGTTGCTGCCATAGGTGAGCCAGGCGCCGCCCAGGATGCCCGAGATGTTCGCCAGGTTGGCCACGCTGGCGATGGTGCCGCTGTTCATGATGTTCACATGGGAACCGGCCCCGCCGGCCAGGCCCTGGGTCAAGGCGGCGTTGAGCGTCAGCGTCTTGCCGCTGGCCACGGTCCACGTGTAATCGCCGCCCGTCGCCGCGGACCTGAGGGTGAGAAACGCGCTGCCGGCATTGCCGATGGTCACATCGTCATTGACGGCGAGCACACCCAACGTCAGCGCACGCGCCGTGCCCGAACTGTTGGTGATCAGCGCCCCACTGGCGCCGGCGTTGATCGTCAGAACGCCCAAGGTCTGGGCCTGATTCAAGTCCAGCACACCGGCGCCTGCGAACGTCAGATTGTTTCCGCTCAGAATCCGGTTCGCGCTTGTCGTGGTTCGCAAGGTGCCCGCATTGATCGTGGTCAGCCCGGTATAGGTGCCCGCCCCGCCGAGCACCAGCGTGCCCGCGCCGGACTTGATCAGCGCGCCGGTATTGGTGAGCGCGCCGCCCACCGTCAGCGTGTTGGCGCTGACCGTGACCGTCCGCGTGCCCGACAGATTCACCGCACCCGTGCCGAGATGCAGATTGGTCGTGCCCGTGAAGGTGAAGCTGCCATTCCAAGCCATGGGATTGTTGGCGCTGTTCGTGATATCGGCGCCGCTGGTGTTGTCGAGCGTGCCGCCGCTGATGGAGAAGGTGCCCGCAGAAGTACCCAATGCCGTGGCGTTATTGAGGTTCAACGTGCCGGCGGAGAGCGTCAGGCCCCCGGTGAAATTGTTGGCGCCGGACAGCGTCAACGCGCCCGCGCCCGTCTTGGTCAGGAGCCGGCTGCCGCTGAGCACGCCGGCGAGCGTGAGCGGGCTTGTGGTGGCCACGCCGACCGTGAAGTTCGTGGCAAACGTGAGGTTGTTGTTGATGACGGCCGCATGGGTGCTGTAGTTGGTGAGCAGCGGCATCGTCGCGCCGCTGTTGGTGAACACGAGCGCGTTGCCCAGCAGCGTGACGGTGCCCCCGCCGATGTTGAGGCGGTTGAGCGCGAAGCTGGCGCCCAGATCGTTCGAGGCGCCATAGACACCGGTGTTGGCCAGAAAGTTGAGCACATAATTGGTGCCGCCGCCGGAAGCCGGGACCGCGTTGGTCCAGCTGGCGCTGCTCCATGCCGACGTGACCGCGGTGGCCGAGTTGGTCCAGTAGAAATTGGTCTGCGCCTGTGCGCTGCCCACCGCCAGCAGCGCCGCCGCCAAAAGAACACTGCTTCTCCCCATCGGATTCTTGCGCATGGCTTCGCCCTTCAGTTTCGCCCAAACGTGTTATTCACAACCTTAAAACCCATCGCAGCCCGCAACGCGCAGCTAGGTCGCCGCGCCCTTTATCACCGCCGCCAACCTGCCGATTATATTCCCGCTACAGCCCCTGCGCAAGGGGCGCGTGCCCCAAGTGTACACCTGTCGCAAACAGGAACCGGGGGGCAACCCGGAAATTTAATCCTTTCAAACAATGCATTTCAGAAGCTGCCGCGGCGGCGCGGGCAGGTCCGCGCATGGACTGTCCTTCAAGGCCCTTGATCGTCCTCCCGCAGGCCAAGCGGCCGGCCGTGCTCCGGCACCTCCGCACCCAGCCTGCGACCACCAACGCCGTGACGGGGCTTTATTTTGCGGGTTCGAGGCGGACGAGACCGGCGTCGATGTATTGGCCGCCCGTGGCCTGGTGACAGTGGATGGCGATCAGGTTCTTGCCGGTTTTCAGCGTCGCCGCGGCGGCGGGGGCGAGGTCGAAGGTCTCATAATCGGAGAGGTACCCGGTGGTTTGCGCCGCCGGGACGCCGTTGATGAACACCTCGGCGTCTTCGTCGTGATGCAGCAGCAGCGCAACCTTGCCGGCGGGCAGTTCGGCCAGCTCGAATTCGCGGCGCAGCCAGATGTCGGCGGTTTTCCATGGCGTGCGCACCACGGCGCCGGGCGTCTTGGGCGTGCCAAAACCGCCTACCCCGCGCTTCCAGCCGGCGTCGGCGAAGCCGGGTTTGAACCAGTCGGCGGCGGGTTGCTGGGTGCTGAATTGCCACGCCGCCTGCTTATCCTCGCGCGCGGTGGGTACGATCACGTGCGTGACGGCGGTCTTCGGCATCGGCGCCCAGCCGGTGGCCTTCGTGGCGTCGCGCCCCGCCCATTTCTGCCAGAGTGCGCGGTCATAGAGCAGCTGCAGGAACACGCCGCCGACCACGGGCCGCGCCGTGAAACCTCGCTTGCGGGCGGTGCTGGTGAAATACCAGTCGGTCATCGGCGAGCGGTCGGGCGTCGCGTTCAGGAAGCGCATGACCGGTGTGACGAGCGCCTCGAAGTCGGCGCGGTTCTGCGTCAGCGTGGCTGTCCACAGAATCCAATCGAGCTTGGTGTAGTCCGACCGGTTGTCCAGCGGCAGGCCATACTTGTTCTGCATCTTGCGGTAGAAGGCCATTTCGGTCTGGGCGATCTCGGAGGGGAACAGGCCGAGGCCCAGGATGCGGTCCCAGACGAGGTTGTATTTCTGGCTCCAGGTGCCGGGCTTGTCGAAGGCGAGGCGGAAATGGTCGCCGTCGCGCGCCTCCTTGACCCAGCGCTCCGCGAAGCCCTTCGCCAGCGCGTGGTACTCGGCCGCCTTCGCCTTGTCGCCGCGCAGCTCGCAGAGCTTCGCGAACGCGCCGAGGCCGCAGATCGCCTTCACACTCAAGTTGACGTTGTGCGCGAGGTGGCCGGCGAAGTCATCGGTGCAGAGCTGGTTCTCGGGGTCGAAGCCTTTCTCCTTCAGATAGGCCGCCCACCGCTCGAGCTGCGGCCAGTAGCGGCCGGCAAAGTCCGCGTGGCCTTCCATTTGCGCGACGGCTGCAAGCAGGATCAGCAGATTGCCGGACTCCTCGACCGGCATCTGGTTGTGCTCGGTGCGCTCGCCGCCGCCATAGACCTGTCCATTGGCCTTCGGGTATTGCCCGAGGTCGTGCGGCGCGAACGGGAATTTCCAGCGGTCGCTCGCCGCGTAGTTCATGAACGGCACGAGGAACGACTTCGCCAGCGAGGGGCCGAAGAGGAGGAACTGCGGCGCCATCGGGTAGAAAACGTCCGAGGTGCCGATGCAGCCGTTGCTGTGGTTCTCCTTGCAGAACGAGAGGGGCTGGCCGTTGGCGTCGGCGACGAACTTGCCTGCGGCAAAGCACTGACGGTAGGCGAGCGCGCAGAGCTGGGCGTATTCAGCGCCGCCAGCCCTTTCCGCATCGGCCATCAACTCCGCGTCGAACGCCGCGCACCGCTGCTTGAGCGACTCGTATTTTTGCGCGGCGACCTTGAGCAGGTCGGCCGCTTCCCAGCCGTTGCGGCGCCAGTAGGGACGCAGGTTGCTCTTCATGTATTGGATGGCATACAGGTCGTCGTAGGCCAGCAGCAGCCAGCGCGACACCGGCTCCGCGCCGACTTTGAGCCCGCCGAACGATAGCGCGGCGACCGGCGCCTCGCCTGCCGGTTGCGGCATTGCCATCTTGAACATCGGGAATTCGCCACCAGAACAAAACGCCGTTCGTCCTGCATCGACTGGAATGATGTGCGGCTTAGCCTGCGTTTCCGGAGCGGCCAGATAGAGGTATCCCCAGTCAATGCGGATATCGTCGCCGCGCTTGGCGAGCACCTGCTGGTCCACCGAGCCAAACTTGATCACCGCCAAAGCGTTCGCGTCTTCGCGCCCCCACTCGACGCGCTGCTTCTGCTCATTCACCACGATTTCCGGTGCGGCCTCGAAATAGCACGCCACATCGTGCTGCTTGCTGTCGGTCGCGCGGAAGTCCCACGTCACGTACGTCACCGGCCACGACAGCACGTCGAGGTCGTCCGGCAGCGCCGGGGTCAGGAAGGTCAGCGTGAGCGCCACGCCCGCGCCTTCAAACGTGTAGATCGAGCGCGTCGGCTGGACGGAGAGTTTTTTCTGCTCGAGCGCCGGGAGGTCCTTCGGCTCCGTGCCCATGACGCGGAACGCCTTGCCGTCGATGCGGACGAGCGCCGTCAGCCGGTGCGGCTTGCCGGTCCAGTGCGTCGTGTCGGCATCGGTCAGCTTGTCCGCCGGCGACCAGATGCTGAAGTAGGGATCGCACGCCAGCAGCGGCACCGACGGCGGCCGCAGCTCCGCGCCACCCGCCACCAGCACGCCCACCGCCGCCGCCATCCACCACGCGCACTTGTTCATAAGCTGCTCCCGGTTTACCGCACGCCGCAGCTTTATAGCAGACGAGCCCGCTCCCCGCCGCCGAATTTTTCAAGGCCCGGCGACCAACGGCACGGGTGTAAGCTGTAAGGGGAACAGAAGGATCCATGTGCTACGCAATCCTAGCCGTAGCACTCCTTCATCTGCCGGTCACTTATCCACAGCCTGAAATTGCGCGACGCGCTCGAGCGCGCCGGCGAGAAAGACCAGCGGATAGAGCCGCTCGAAATACCAGAGCTTGGCAAAGTAGAGCCCGATCGGCGCGGCGGGCGTCACCCGGCCGGCCTCCGTCACTGTGATCAGCCAATCCACACCGCGTTCCACGGCCGACTCTGCACCCGCCACACCCGCCAAGGCGCTGACCGCCAGTGCGGTCTCCTCAATGGATCCGCTGCCTTGGACCCGAGACGCGGAACCCGGGACGCGAGACTCTGATTCTTCCGTTCGATGTTGAATGTTCGCTGTTCGGTGTTCGATGCTTGCCCCGGCGGAGCCTTTGGGCGAAGCCGGGTTCGCTTCCGCATTTCTTCCGCCCGCCCAGCTGCCGTCAGGTTTTTGCGCGGCGAGCAACCAGGCTGCACCGCTCGCGGCCAGCTGTGCGGCGAGCGGATCATGGAGGGCCTGCAATCCGCGCAACACCTGCGCGGTGCCATAGGTCAGGTTTTCTTCGCCCGGCGCATACTGGTTGCCGAACCACAGCGGCGACCACGCGCCCCCGGCACGCTGTACCTTTGCCAGATAGCGGAGCGCCCGCTGCGTCGCGGCGTCCACGCGCGTCTGCAGCGCAGGCGGCAGTTGGTCACGCCACGCGGCAAAGGCGCACAGCGCGTGCGCGGTCAAATCCGGCGCGCTGCGGTCGAACGGCAGCGCGCCCCACCCGCGGCAAAACGTCGGTATGCCGCCATCGCTGTTCTGCAGATCCAGCAGCCATTGAATTCCGGAATTAACCGCAGCTGGCAGGGGAGCAGTCTTGCTGCGCCCATTATGCGTTGCGCTCTCAACCGACGCGGGGCGCAGCAAGTCTGCGCCCCTACCGGGAGCCTCTGTGGTTAACTTCTTCAGCGCCAGCAGCGCGCCGGCGGTGTCATCGGCATCGGGTACGCCGCCGGGCAGGTCGGTCCACGACCAGCCCCCGGGCGCAGCGTGCGTGAACGGATGCTCGACCCGATACTGTTGGGTGATCAACCAGTCTTTGATGGCGCCAGGTAGGGGCGCAGTCTTGCTGCGCCCAAGGGGCGTTGCGTTTGTGGCAGGCGCCGGGCGCAGCAAGTCTGCGCCCCTACCAGAAATGTCTTCTCCTCCGTAACCTCTCTTCACCTCCGCGACCTCTGTGGTTAAGGCTTCGAAATCTTTTCCCAGCGCGTTGACCGCGAGCGTGGTCAGCCACGTGGCGAGGTTCGTGTCGATCGGCCAGCTGCCGTCGGCGCGCGCGGACGCCGCCAGGAACTGCACGCCCTTGGCCGCCACCGGGTGCGCGCCGAGGCCCATGCCGGCGAGCGCCATGACGACGAAGCTCGTCAGCGGCGCCGCCTCCAGGAAACCGCCGTTCGCCGGCTGGATTTGCTCCAGCACGCGCAGCGACTTGGCGCGCGCGCCGTTGCGCACAGCGCGCGTCAGCGGATTGCGCGGCGACAGATGGTGATGACGCACCTGGCCGATGGCGATCAGCGCGGGCAACGCATAGCTGACCACCGGCAGCCGCAGCCAGCGGAACAGCTGATGCGGCAGCACCGCCAGCTCGAACGGCAGCGGCAGCACCTGCTCCCACGAAACCCGCCCCGCCAGCGCGCATGCCGTCAGGATCGGGACGGAGAACGTGCGATCCTTGCCGTAGCGGGCGACAATCGCCGCCGCAAGAGTCGGCGGCGAGATGGAGGATGGAGGATGGTGAATGGAGGATGGCGGAGTGTTCGATGTTGGCTGTTCGCTGTTCGCTGTTCGCTGTTCGCTGCTCTCCGGCTGACCTCTGACCTCTGAACTCTGATCTCTGATGGCTTCCGCCAGCCACGCTTCTGCGGCTGCCGCCGGTTCGTTCATCACCCCGAACGCCGCCCACACCAGGGCCGTGGTGCTGCTGTTGCTCTTGCTGAGGACCGTGTCGCCCCAGCCGCCATCGGGGTTGGCGTGAACGCGGAGCCAGTCGAGACCGCGGCGGATCAGCGCGGCGTGCTGTGCGCGGTCCACCAGCGCCAGCGCGAGCACCGCCGTCGCCGTCGAAAGCGCGCTCGACGACAGCCCGCCCTCCCAATGCCCATGCGCCCCGCGTTCCGCGAGCAACCGCTCGCGGACGCGCAACAACGTTTCCTGAAAGGCCGGATGCAGGCGGCGGAATGTAACCACAGAGGGCGCAGAGGGCACAGAGGAAAGAAGGGAAGCAGCGATCTGATGGTGCTGACGTTTCAGGCTAACTGGGAGCGGCGGCATTCCCGACTTCGCCCAAGCGCTACGCCGGGGCGCGCCTGCCGCCGCAGTGCCGACTATGAACGGGCGGTGCGCACATCAGGGCTGCTTCATGTGCTGGAGCGCGTAGGCGTCGAGGAGGTTGCGCACCATCCGCTGGTAGGCGGTGTGGTGTTTCTCGGCCTGGGCCTTGAAGAAGTCGAGGCTTGTGCGGCTCAAGGCGAGGGTGATCTTCACCTTCTCGTCCTGCTGCGCCAATTGCGCCGGGCTCGGCAGGAAATCCTGCACCACCCGCACCGCGCCCAGATCCTCATCCGTGTATTTGATTTTCTTTTTCATAAATTTCTTTGCCCTGCCGCCAATAGCCCGCGCCGATGAGCCGGATTATCCCGGCGCGCCACGTGAAGCGCACCGTGAGAATTCCACCATCCACGCGGCCCAAGCAATAGTAGCGAGGCTCTTGCGCGCTATGCTTGAGATCTTCGAGAATGACGCGGTGCGAATCTAAAAACGCACGCCGGGCGACCTCGAAGGTCACGCCATGCTTGGCCTGATTCGCCCGGTCTTTCCCGGCATCCCATTCAAAGCGGGACTTCGCCATGACGCGAATCTAACATGAGCCATATATAAAGCAATACGAATAGATGGTTACTGGAGACCCTTGTTGAAGCGCAACCGGGTTTCCCATGCAGCAGGAGTTATCCGAGAGGCCCCAGCGTCAGCAGCGCGTAGAAGATATATTCCACGTCAAACGTGTCGCCGGCCCATGGTTCGCGAGATTTTTCCCTTGTTCCCCGGCGCCTGCGGCCATGCTCAAAGCTTGTTGATTTCGATCAAGGACACGGCATTGCAGGGGAGTTGAAATTCAATATTCTGCAGCGCGCCGGCCGGCAGCGTCCGCGGGGCCTCCAGCAGTTCCAAGTCCATTTTGCCCCTGACGGCGTCCTTTTCCTGCGGCGTTGGCGACGGGGGCGAACCGATTTTCTTGAAGGCGGAGTAGGCGTTGCTGTGCTCTTCGTCAATGCGCCAATGTTTCAGTTCCACTTTGCCTTCCGACCCCCAAGGCGGCGTAAGCTGCAGCGCCACCGGATAGGACGCGCCGTCATTTTGGATGCGGTCATGCTGGTGATTGACCACCACGATGGTGAGCCGGTTGGCCTCGCGGGTGGCAAAGGCCGCCAGATGCTTGTTGGTCGGGCTGATGTCTGCCGCCACCAAATGGGGCGCGAGTTTGTTCAGCAGCTTATAGCCGTTCAAAAGCGGCTTGTGAAAACCGTTTTTGGTGTCCAGCGTGCGGAACCCCATGAAGTCATGGGTGCGGACCCCCTCATAGCCTGAGGCGCAGAACGTGAAGCCGCCGATCTGCCGATCCTGTGCCTGCCGCAGCCGGATGTGGCGCTCCACCCACGTCACCAGAAAGGCGGCGCCATACTGCGAGTTCCTGATATCGGCCGAGGGTTTGCGGCTGACGCCGGTAGTGCCCCCGGAAGATTCGCCCCACTCCTCGACATGCAGGGGCAGCTTGCGCAACCCGGGATATTCGTCGCGCATGTCCGCATAACGGATTTGCTGTTCGAGCAGATAATTCACCTCGGGATATTTCCGCCCCGGGCCGCCGCCGGCGCTGCTGCCGCCATAGGTATGGATGCTGAGGAAATCAATCGGCGCGCCCATGCCACCCGTAGCCTGGTTGGTGCCGCGGGCCACATGCTCAAGAAAGAATTTGAAATGCTGGGGCTTGTTATAGGTCCCCGTGCTGGTCAGCGCCGGCCCCCCGATCTTAAGGTCCGGGCAGACCCCTTTCACCCCTTTTGCAAAATGATCGTACAGCTTCAGATATTCCTTCAGGTCGCCCTTATACCAGAAGCCTCCGTCGGGTTCGTTCCAGCACCGGAAGGTCCACTGTTTGACCTCCTCCAGCCCATACTTCCCGAGCACATGGCGTGTAAAATCAGCGCATAACTCTTCCCACTGCTTGTAATCCTTCGGGGGCGAGGTGCAGACCACCGCCCCGTTGGGGCGTTTCCTCACGGACTCGGGATGGACGGCAAGTTCACGGGGCATGGCAAAAAAAACCACCTTCAGCTTGTTTCCAGTCGCGAGAATCAGCCCGGCCATCTCGTCAAATTTGCTCCAATCATAGGTGATCTTGCCCTCGGCGCTCACCCGGATGGCGGTTTCAGGCTGGTTGTATATGCGGATATACTGTCGCGCCGCGCCGGTGTCCTTCAGCAACTGGACATACTTTTTCCCCTCTGCCGTCAACAAGGACTCCGTGGGATGTACAATCTGACTGGCCCAGAAAGGGTCAAGCTCGCCGCTGGATTTTGTCGCATCCACGGTTAGTTGAACGGCCCCGGCAGGAGCGGCCAAACCACAGGCCAGCAGAAACAGCGGGAGCAGCAGGAGTTTGGTCTTCATGCGTACGGTTTCACCTGGCTGAGACGGCGCGCCTTGGGCAGAACCTCCAACGCCCATCGGGGCCGGCCATGCGAGCTCGCTTTCATGATGAAAAACCTGACTGAAGCACGCCGGAAAGGCAAGCCCTGAGGCCGGCGGACCGGTGCGCTGGCCACCAGCCGCAGAGTCAAGGGGGAGTGCAGCAACCCCCTCCCATACAACCTTTGAGCACGAGACGTTTGCCACGCGAAAAACCAAGACCATGGGCCGCTCCCGCACCTGTCTTGCGGATGAGCGTCACGCCAGATGCCCCAGCGCGAGCAGGGCGTAGAAGGTGTATTCCACATCGAGCGCGTCGTCGGCCCAGTGGCCGTGGAAGGCGCCGGCGTTGTCCCAGAGGGAGTCAATGAAGTTGAGGCACGGCTCCTTGATGTCGCCGAGCGGAGCGCCGAGGGTGGCGAGGGCGTGGAGGGCGACGGCGGTGGAGAGCAGGTCGGGCAGCGGCGTCTGCGGCGTGGCGCAGAAGCCGCCGCGCGACTGGCACCGCGCGAGCAGCCACGGCGCGACCTCTCTGGGCACCGGCGCACCCAGCTCGCACAGCACCGCCACGACCGCGGCGGTCGCGGTGGTCGACCCGAGCGGCAGGCCGGGCTCGTTCGCATAGGCACCATCGGCAGAGCGGAACTGTTCCATGAACCGAAGTAATTGCCGATTGCGAAAGGATTGAAGATTGCCGATTGCCGATTGCCGATTTGAGGTAGTGGAACGATTCCGTTTCACGGCCGGGCCACTCTGCTGCGCTTTGCTGAGTTCCTGATTCCCGCATGCACCCGCTGCCTTTGCGCCTTTGGTTTGCTCTTCGCGCCTTTGCGTTGAAAGAAACTTCATCGGAGCAACCACCGCGATGGCCGTTTTCCAAGCCTTGGAAAAAACGCCCCCGGGGGGTTCCAAGGTTTGGAAAGCGTCGCCGCCGAGGAGGCAGGCGTAGGCGGTGGAGTGCGCGGCGGCGGGGGTCGGAGCGAAGCCGCCGTCGGCGGCGCGGTAGGTACGCAGTTTTTTCAGCAGCCCCTTGAGGTTGGCGTCAGGAATTTTCCCGGGCAGCGCACTCCAGCAGCGTGCGAGGCAGGTGAGGTGGACGAAATCCAAGCTTTCACCGGCGCCGAATGAGCGCAGGAATTTTTCCAGCGTCGCGCGGTCGGGGGTTTCCGCGAAGGCGTCGAGCGCGTCGAGGCCGAAGACGGTGTAGTAGAGGTCGCTCCGGCCGGCGCGATCCTGAAAGCCGCCGTCGGGATTTTGGCGGCTGCGGAGGAAGGCGCGGACGAGTTCGGCGGACTCACCCAGCTGCCGCGGCGCCCGGCGCGCGGCCTGCCGCATGGCGAGTTTCAAACTCATGGCACCAGCCTTTGATTTCCACATCGTTGAAGATCTTCCCGATGACGCGGCGGAGCAGCCCCTTGAGGTTGGCGTTGCCGAGGTCGCGCAGCGCGCGGATGGCGGCGTCCTTGTGGGTCGCGAGAAGCTGGTGGGCGCGCTCGTCGGCCTGCAGCTCGGCGAAACGCGCCTGGAGCTGCGCGGCGTTGAGGCCGGCGGGCGGCTGGCGGTGCCAGAGCGCGTCGAGCAGCGTCTGCTGGCCGCCGCGGGCGCGCTCAAAAGCGAGGGCGAGCAGCAGGCTCGGGCGCAGCCCCTGCAGATCGTTGGACTCGGCGGCGGCGCCGAAATCTTCGAGGTCGTCGCGGATCTGGTAGGCGATGCCGAGCGCCTCGCTATAGGCGCCGAGCGCGGCGCTGATGGCGGCGTAGTCGCCGCCGGAGCAGAGCGCGCCGAGGCGCAGCGCGACCTCGAAGGCGGGTGCGGTTTTTTCGCGGAAGATGTCGAGCACCTCGGCGGGCGTCAGCGGCGCGGGCGTGCGCGCCCACGCGAGCTCGCGGCCCTGCCCGCGGCAGAGGCGGCGGTGGCCGGCGACGGCGACGCGGAGCAGCTCGTCCTTGACCGCGGGCGCGAGCGGGCATTCCTGGATCATGCGGTAGCCTTCGCCGATCAGGTAGTCGCCGACGTTGAGCGCGACGGGGATGCCGTGCTGCGCGTGCACGGTCTTCGCGCCGTAGCGGGTCTCGTCGCCATCCTCGATGTCATCGTGAATGAGCGAGGCCTTGTGAAAACATTCAACGGAAATGGCGAGCTTGCGGATGGAGTCGGGCAGCGCGGCGCCGGGCGCGGTGCGCAGCGCCTGGAACGCGGAGACGGCGAGGAACGGGCGCCAGCGCTTGCCGGCGCGCGCGAGCCAGTCGCGCGCGAGCTGCTCGGTATGCCCCTCCGCCGCGCCCATGCTCTGCTCCAGCGCGGCGGGCGCGAACCACGTTTCCACCTCGTGCTGCAGCGCGGTCAGGTCGAGGCGGCGCGTCTGGTCGGCGCTGGTCAGGTGGATCGCGTCCCAGACCCAGTCGAGGTCCACGCTGGTATTGGCGCAGTCGCACTGCAAGAGCGGGATGGCGAGGCCGGGGATCGCCGCGGACTCCATGTAGGGAAAGGCGCGCTCGAGCACGTTGAGGCACGAGACGCCGACGATCGCATCCACACGACCGGTCTGGATGAGCTGCATCACGACGCCCGCGCCCTCGGCGACGAGCACCGCGTAGCCGAGCCGCCCGGCCTCGCTCTGCAGGTCGTGGATCGAGCAGCCCCCGCACTGCTGGCACAGCAGGCCGAACTCGTCGAGCGGCGCCGCGCAGGTTTCCTGCCGGCGCAGGCACTTGGGCAGGAGGAGCAGGCGGCGTTCGTAGGGGACGGCGGCGAGCCCCTCGCGCCAGAGCTCGTTGTTGATCAGGATGGCGATGTAGTCGCGGTAGAGCGGAGCAACCTGGGTCAGCTCGATCACCTTGTCGGCCAATTGGAGCAATTCGCTGACCGGCAGCGGCGGCACCGGCGCCCATTCCTTGACGAAGCCGCTGATGAACTGCGCGAACAATTCGCGCTCGGCGCGGGTCTGTGGAATCTTTTCGTGCGGGGCGCGGAAGTGCGGGGGAGCGACGGGGCTGGCAGCGCTGGCTTTCGGCGATTCGCTCATGAGTTTTTCTCTCGCTCACCACCCGGCACACCGCCGGGACGGGGTAAAGAGTGCAGAACTTCCGGCGGAATGTCCAGATCACGCTGCAGCTGCTCCAGACATTTTTGCCGCTCCGCCTGCGCCTGCGCCGCATCGCGATCCGGCGCGAACCGCGGCGCGCGGCCGGCGCCGCGCGAGCGCAGCGCTTGATAGACATCCCCGCCCAACAGCGCCGAGACATCCACCTTGACCGGCTCGCGCGCGGCATCGGCGGCGGTGACCTCCCCGCCGTTGATCGGCTCCTGCTTGTAGCGCGGGAAGATGATCGCCAGCTCCGGACAGACGCGCGCGCAGGCGGGGCAGTCGGGTTTGCAGTTTTCGGGATGCTGCACGACGAGCCGGCCGGCGGCGTCCTTGCCGTAGACGCCAAACAGACAGAAGCTGCGGCATTGCATGCACTGCGTGCAGCGGTCGGCATCCACCACCGGGAACCACGCCGCCTTGGCGTCGGCGCGCGCATCGAGTTCGGCGGCGAGCTGCGCGGCGTCGCGCGTGCCGCCAGCGGCGGGCGGAAGCGCCGCGAGAATTTCTTCCGCCGGCCGCGCGCGCAGATCGAGCAGCTGCACCCCGTCCTGCCGCAGCGGCGCGCCCGCGGCTGCGAACAGCCCACGCACCGCCCGCGCATGACAAGCGATGACGATCAGCCCCGACGCCCGTGCCAGCTTTTGCAGGAGTACATCGCGCCGCATCGCCAGCGCGCAAAGATCCGGCACCGCTTCGAAATCCACGCCCGACGCGCACAGCCGGTCGAGCACGGCCCGGCGGCCCTCATCCGACAGCAGCCGGGCCTGCGCACAATGGCAGTAAAGAATTTTTGGAGCGTCGGGCATGGCTGTGATTATACAGGATTGGCGATACGATGCGTCGGGTTCGGTTGGCCGGGGCGGAAACTTGCCAGCTTCGTCACATCCAGTTTGATGCCGAGCCAGCCGGCGGCGACGCGGCGGACGACGTGTTCCAGCAGTTCCGGCGCGGCCTCGGCGCGCAGGTTCAGCGTCAGCTCGCCGCTGGCCAACGGATCGAGCAGCGAGTGGGTCAGCTCCGGCTGCTGGTCGTTGCGGACCAGGCTGACGGCGCCGATGGCGAGCGGGTTCGGTCCGGGCGCGAGAGTCATCTTCAGATGCGCAACCTCGGCCTTGGCGTTCTGCAGCTGGCCACGCAGGCGTCCTGCGAAATCGGTCAGCAGCAGATTTCCATCGAATGCTTTGGGCGCGGAAACCTGCAGCGTCGCGTTCAGCCAGCCCATCAGCGCCTCGCCTTGGCCATAGAGCTGGTAGTCCACGTCCATCGCCACGCGTGGGCCGATTTCCGCCGTGGTGATGCGCGTGAACCACGCATCGAGCCCCGCGCCGGTACGCGCGGAGCACTCGAAAATTTCGGCGCGCGGAAATTGTTTCGCCAGCGCGGCGCGCAGTGCGGCACGGCGGGCGTCAGCGAGGAGATCGCACTTGTTGATGACGATGAGGTCCGCCTCTTCGAGCTGCTTGCGGTAGATGTAGACGACCTTCTCCGAAAACTGCGCGCCGGTTTCGAGGCCGAGCACGCGCGCAGCACGGACCGGATCCACAACGACGCTGAACGGCGCGATGAGCCAGTCCGCGCCGTACATCTGGCGCAGCGGGAACGCGACGGTGGCGACGAGATCGGTGCAGCTGCCCACCGGCTCGGCGAGGAACACCTCCGGGTGCGCCGAGGCGGCGAGCTTTTGCGAGGCATCGATCAGCGAGGGGAAGCGGCAGCAGAAACAGCCGCCGGCGATCTCCTCGACCGGCCACTGCGCCGCGCGCGCCCGCGCCGTATCCACCAAACCGCCGGCCTGGTCGTTCGTGATCAGCCCAACGCGTTGGTGCTGCGCCTTGAGGTGCTCCGCCAGTTTGAGGATCGCGGTCGTCTTGCCCGCGCCGAGGAAGCCGCCGATCAGGATGTAACGCGCCTTGCTCATGCGTGTTCCTTTTGTTTAGGACTTGAACGTTTCCAACAAGGAGACCTGTTTTCCCTGCGACACCAAAAGTTGGCTGAAGCCGGCTTCGTAGAGCATCTGTTTGCACACCGCCATATCGCGACCACGGTGACCCGTGGTGTCTTGCTCCGTATCGCGCGGATTGGCTCCGGTCTCTGCGTAGACCGTATTGGCGCCCGCAGCCAAGCCGAGCAGGTTGGGCTCATGGACGGCAATGCTGCGCGTCTCGCGGCAACCCAGCGTGGCCAAGGCGATAACAGCAACCACCTGGGCAAGGCGGAGTTCGCTGATCTGGCCGCGCGACGCCAGCGGCGCTGAGGGAATGTAGACGCGCCGCATGGCAGCGTGTTGAAAACAGCCGTATTCAAGACCAAGGAAAATCTGCTCGGCCAACTCCTCGGGACCGTGCTCCGGCCCGATGGGCTCGCAACAATTATACCAGTCCAACCCGCACTCCCTGATGGTGCGGATGGTCGCCTGCCGCCGTTCCGGATCGAGTGCCGTGTCGGTGCCTTCGCGCAGGCGACACACATGGTAGGCGCCGTTCACCCCGGCTGCTTTCAGTTCCAGCGCCTGGACCCGATCGAAATCACCGATGTTGACGACCAGCTGGGTGCCGAGGGGGCTGCGCTCACGCAACGTCCGAACCGTATGCAGCAGGCGTGCGAAATCGAAGGTGTGCATCGTCATCAGAAAAAGCGCGAACAGTTCACCGGACGCTGTGAAGCGGGTGGCGTTGTGCAGAATATCTGCCTCGGACATCACGCTCGCGCTGAACTGGGTATGCCCCTCACCGAAGCTGCAAAATTTGCATTTCCCGGGACAGGCGGCAATCTCCACGCCCACTTGCCCCAGCACGATGCCTTGATTCTGGAAGCGCTCCCGGGACGTGGCATCGGCCACTGCACGCAGCAGCGAGGCTTCCAGCGCTGTTTCGGGAAATTGCAGCAGGCAGGCGCATTCCTCCTTCGTGATGGGTCTGCCGGCCAGCGCGTCACGCAACCAACCTTCAGCTTGTGTATCAAACTGCATATTTTCTGCCTCCTTCAAGTTTCTGCATGACTGGATTTGAAAAACAAATTCTCGAGGCCGCCGCCGAGCAGCGGGGCGCTGCTGTCGAACGTCAGCCAGCGCGCCCCCTGCGCGCCGGTCGTCACCACAGCACACACGCTGCCGCAGCCGAAGAAGACCAGCAGAAAGGTGCCGAAACTCTCGCCGGTGAACCAGGCCGGGATTTTTTTCACGAACAACACCCGGGCTTCTTGCCGCAGCACAGGGCGGCGCGCTCCGTCGTTTTCAGGAGGGCGTCAAGGGAGTCGCGGTAGTCGCGCAGCGTCTGCACCCAGGCCGCGAGACAGTCGCGGCCGGCGGCAGTGAGCGTATAACAGCGCTTGGCCGGGCCTTTTTCCGAGGCATCCCACGCGGCTGTGAGCAGCCCGCGGCGCGCCATGGCTTTCAGGATGCGATAGATGCCTGTCGGGTCGGGCCGGATGCCGCGCAGCGTCGGCAGCGCGGCGGCGCGCTGGACGAGGTCGTAGCCGTGCAACCCGCCCGCGGCCAGCAGCGCGAGGAGCGCGGGCTGCACCAGCTTGGCGAGCGTCGCGCCCCGGCAGGGGCAAGCGCCGGCGGCCGGTCTGCGTCTGGGCGTGCTAGTGGACATGGTCTAGTAGCGGCCGGTTTCTACCGCACCGGCCGGCTCCCGGCAAGCGCAAACACGCCCAACGGCGCGTTTGCGCAGGGCGCAGGCAGCAGCAGCGCCCGACAAGCCGGGGCCGTTTAGCGGTTGCCGGAGCGGCATGGCGCCGGTAGAGTACCGGGCTGGTCGGCTGATGGGGGACATAACCGCATGCGCATAAAACAGAACCCACACGGGTTTACCTTGGTCGAAATCATGATCGTCGTGGCCATCATCGCCCTGTTGGCCGCGCTCGCCACGCCGACCTTCATAACGGCGCGCGCCAAGTCCATGCAGAGCTCCTGCTTCAACAACATGCGCCTGCTGGATGGCGCGATGCAGCAGTATGCGCTGGACAACAGCAACGCCGTGGCGAACACCCTCGCCAAGCTCGTGGGGACCAACGCCTACATCAAGAACACGCCGGTCTGCAAAGGCGGGGGCACCTACACCCTGCCCTCGGATCTGTCGAGCAAGACCTCCTGCTCGCTGCACGGACCGTTCTGACCGGCCGCGGCACCGGGCGGCGGGCTCTCAGGTGGGGCGGTCAAGCGCGACGTGGAACCCGCCTTTTTCCGGCGTCGGGATGTGGCGCTCGGTCGGGTAGGCAAACTGCAGGCGGGGGTTCGCCTCGAATTCGCGGATGATCCTGTTGTTGATGCGGTTGCGCGCGGCGCCGACGCGCCGGTAATGGGCGCAATAGACGAGCCGGTATTGCACGCCGCTGTCGGCAATATAGACGTAGAGCTTGGGCTGATAGGTGGCGTCGGGGACCCCGTACTCGTGTTCGATGCTCTTGGCCGCCTCGCGCGCCGCTTCAAATTCCTCGCGGGTCTCCTCCTCCAGCACGCGCCGGAACAGGGCGTCGGCCTCGCTGGCGGGCGTCTCGTAGGTCACGGTGATGTCGAGCTTGGACCAGATGAACGGGTGCAGATAGGTGTAGTTGAAGAACTTGCTGCGGAACACGAAGCTGTTGGGCACCACGATGATGCGGCCGGTCGGCTCGTCCACGCCCAGCCAGTTGTCAATCTCGAGCAGCGTGGTACGCAGCAACTGGATATCGATGACATCGCCGCGCTGGCCGTCGATCTCCACGCGGTTGCCGACGACGAACTTGCGGCCCGACATGATGACGAACCAGCCCGCGAAGGCCGAGCACATGTCCTGCAGCGCAATGACCACGGCGGCGCTGGCAATGCCGAGAATGGTCGCCACGCTCCGCAGGTCCTCAAAGAAAAAGACCACCAGCCCCATCAAGGCGGCAAAGCTGCAGAGGTAGCCGGTGATGCGGCGGCCGACGATCTGGTGGTCCTTTGCCAGCAGCCGCGGCAGCAGCAGGCGGCCGAGCAGCAGGTAGACCGCCAGCAGGGCGCCGAGGAGGCCCGCGGGCCAGACCAAGCGCTGCTCAAAACGCCCGCGTAATGACGCATTCTCTTCCTGCAGGCTGGCGGACTCGCAGTCCAGCAAATCGCGCAACTTGACGTTCAGGCCGATGATCTCATCCATGGCCGCGAGCTGCTGCTGCTGGAGCGGCATCCGCTTGAGCAGGTATTTCTTTTCCACATTCCCGGAGAAAATCATCGGCACGCTCCGGAACAGGCTCCGCAGGCCGGAACTCCGCCGGTTGAGCAGCGCCTCCTCGGCCTCCAGGTGCGCCATTTTTTCCTGCGACAGCGCCAGCGCCGCGGCCAGGCCCTCGCGCCGTTGCCGGTTGAGCGCGGTCAATTCCTCGACGCCTTGCCGGGCCTTGAGGCTCTGGCTCCGGCGCGCCTGCTGCTCCCGCAGCAACCGGACCGTCACCGCCGGATTCAGCTCGGCACCGTGCAGGGCTTCTTCGATCCGGCTGGCCTCGTTGACCAGCTGGGCGCGCGCCTCCGCCACCTCGCGGTCCAGGACACGCGCGGCGAGCTCGTCGTCTGCCATCCGCAGCTGCTGATCCAGGTCGGCCGCCTGTTCGGCGGTGGTCGCGGGGGCTGCGTTGGCCGTGACCAGGTCGCGCCGTTTTTTTTCCAGATCGCTGCGCTGCGTCTTGAGCAGGCGGATGCCCGCGTCGATCCGGGACAGTTCGTTGGACGGCGCGTTGACGTCCGTGCTGATGGCGCGCAACATTTCGCGCAGCCGCGCGTTGGCCTGGCGCAGCTGGCTCTCCGCCAAGGTGCGCTCCTTGGCGTCGAGCGCCAGCCGTTGTTCAATATTCTTCCGGTCCTGTGCCAGCAGGACCAGCCGTTCCTGCCAGTGCGCCCGTTCGGCGTCGTTGGTGCTCCCGGCGAGCAGGGTCTGCGCCTCGACGACTTGTTCCTGCAGTTGTGCCAGCCGGTTGGTCGCCGGCTCCTCCGCGCCGCACGTCGCCACCAGGCCCAGCAACAGCGCCACCACCCCGCCCCGTTTCCGCCACAGTTTACAGCCCGTCATAATCCGCCTCCGTCCCTGTTTCCGCCGCTGACCGGCCCAACAGCGTCTTTATAATCGCCTCCGGCCAGCCGCTGCGCAAGTCCGAAGGCGCACCTTTTCCAAGGGCTGGCCGCCCCCCGCCCCCCGCCCCGCGCCCGGACGTGGAAAGCGTGTCTTGCGCCCGGCGGGTTTATTTGGAAACATAGCGCCACCGAGATGCTGAACGGAAAAACCATAGCGGTCATCGTACCCTGTTTCAACGAAGCCCGGCAGGTCGGCCGTGTGCTGGAAACGATGCCGGCGTTCGTGGACCTCGTCATCGTGGTCGACGACACCTCGACCGACGCGACGGCGCAGGTCGTGCAGCGCTTCGCGGCCGCCGACCACACGCCCTTCACGCCGCTGGTGCGCCAGGAGCGCCAGCCGGGCACGGGGGTCTATGCGCGCGCGGACAACCTCGCGCTGGAAATGGAGCGCGAGGCCGATAATCTTCTCATCCCCTGCGAGATAGCCCGGTGCGCCACCAGCCGCGTGGTCCTGCTCAGCCACCGGCGCAACGGCGGCAAGGGTGCGGCGGTCGCGACGGGTTTCAAGTTCGCCCGCGACCACGGCGCCGACTGCACGGCGATCATGGACGGCGACGGCCAGATGGACCCGGCCGAGTTGCAGCAGCTGTGCCAGCCCGTGGTGACGGGGCGCGCGGACTATTGCAAGGGCAACCGGTTCAAGCACCGCGCGGCGCTGCGCGCCATCCCGCGCGTACGGCACGTGGGCAACGCGGGGCTCTCCATGCTGACCAAGGTCGCCACGGGGTACTGGCGCGTGTCGGACGCGCAGACCGGCTTCGTGGCCATCAGCCGCGAGGCGCTGGTGAGCCTGGAACTGCACACCCTGTATCCCCGCTACGGCGTGTATAACGATCTGCTCCAGAAGCTGAACATCGCCAATTTCACGATCACCGAGGTGCCGATCACGCCGCACTATGCCGTCGGCGAGCAATCGAAGCTGAACATCCCCCGGGTGGCGCCGCGCCTGGCCGGGCTGCTCCTGCGGCTGTTCCTCCAGCGGCTGTTCAAGAAGTATCTCGTGCAGAGCTTCCACCCGCTGTTTCTGCTCTACGCGTTCTCGCTGCTCGCGTTCCTCGTGGACCTCCCGCTGACCGCGCGCTTCCTCTACGCCTATTTTGCACACCACGAAATCTGGATGGCCCACCTGACGCTGGCCACGCTGATCGGGATCTTCTCCTTCCAGTCGCTGGTCTTTGCGATGTGGTTCGACATCACCGATAACGACCGGCTCTATGTGTGAGGACGGCCGATTGAAGCCCTTTCCAGTCCGGTGTCTATGACCGCAGAACCAATAAATAATCCCGTCCTCGTCGGCGTGGATGTCGAGGACTGGTACCACGGGCCGACCGCCGCGGCGCGCTTCGGCACGCGCGGCGATGTCGCCGGCGTGCTCGGCTCCGTGCCGCAGCCGGAGCGCGGCCTGCCCTATCTCGATGTGGCGCTCGCGCTGCTCGCCGAACGGAACATCCGCGCGACGTTTTTCTGGGTGGCCGAATATGCGCGCCGCTTCCCCGACGCGCTCCGGCGCTGCGCCGCCGCCGGCCACGAGATCGCCTGCCACGGCCTGACGCACTTCCCAAAATTCGATCCCGCCACCAAACGGCCGAACTTCACGCCGGACGAATTCAAGATGCGCACCGCGGAGGCGCGGCAGATCCTGGAAGACCTGGGCGGCCGGCGCGTGCTCGGCTACCGCGCGCCGAACGCCTACATCGCCGGCTGGATGCTCGATGCGCTCGAGGAGTTGGGCTTCGCCTACGACTCGTCGGTGTCGGTGAATTCGCTCTACAACAAAACCGACGAGCCGCAGCTCGCGGGCGTGGATTCGCGCCCGTATTTCCCGGAGCGCGGCACGCTGCGGCGCGGCACGGCCGCGCGCGGCCTTGTCGAGTTTCCGTGGCCGTTCTTCGCGGCCGGCGGCCTCAAGATCCAAAGCGCCGGCGGGCCGTATCTGCGGTTCTTTGGCAGCGGCCTGGTGCTGGCCGGCTTGCGCCAATCGCTGCGCCGCGGGCCGGCGGTCTTCTATTTCCATCCGGTGGACATGTGCCGCGAGGCGATTCCGCTGCCGTTTTCGTGGAAGCGCCCGATGATGTGGTGGTTCAAGGGCGACCTCGTGCGCCGCCGCATCGCGCGCGTCCTCGACGGCATCCGCGGCCGGACCGCCGCGTTTGACGACGTGCTCAAAGCGGGCGCCGAACAACTCTGCCGCGCTCCCGGACCGGCCGCCGGAGCGCCGCACCAGAGGGTGACGGCCACAGGGAAGAGCCGATGACGGTTGCTGAAAAATTGCACAAGGACGTCGTGGCCGCCGGCCTCTGCACCGGCTGCGGCGCGTGCGTGGCGCTCGACCCTGCGGGGTGGGCGCATATGGTCGATACGCCGCTGGGGCCGCAGCCGGACTTCGTCGGGGCCGTGCTGCCGGACCTGGCGTGGCAGGTCTGCCCCGGCAAGGGCGTGGATTACGCCGCGCTCTATCAGGCCCACTACGGCCGCCTGCCGGAGAACTGGCTGCTGGGCTGTTTCCAGCGCGTCCGCACCGGCCACTCCGCCGACGAGGAGATCCGCCGCGCCGGCGCCTCCGGCGGCGTGCTGACGCACACGCTGATCTATCTGCTGGAGAGCGGCCTGATTGACGCGGCGCTCGTCGTGCGCCAGGGCACGCCCACCCCCTTGCAGGCGCGCGTGGTCGTGGCCCGGACGCGGGAGGAGATCCTGGCCGCGGCGCAGTCGGTCTATATCCCGGTGGCGACGCTCGACATCCTGCCGCGCCTGGAGCCGCACAAACGCTACGCGCTGGTCTGCCTGCCCGACCAGGCCGCGGCGCTGCGCCTGCTCCAGCTCGCCGGCCACGTCGCCGCGCAGCAGATCAAGTTTGTGCTCGGGCCTTACACCGGCACCGCGCTCTACCCGGCGGCGATCACCTGCTTCCTGCGCTCGCGGCGCGTGCCGCCGGCCGACGCGGTCACCTCGCTCAAGTGGCGCGCCGGCGAGTGGCCCGGCTACCTCGAGATCCGCACCGCCGCCGGCCGCGTGCTGACCTCCAAGAAGATCTATTACAACTTCCTGATCCCGTTCTTCATCACGCAGAACAGCCTCCAGAACATGGATTTCACCAATGAGTTCTGCGACTTGTCGGTCGGCGACGCCTGGTCGCCGCGGTTCGAGGCGCTGGGCGGCGGCCACTCCGTCATCACCACGCGCTCCGCGGTGATGGAGGCGGTGATCAACGAGATGAGCCACGACAGGCTGCTGGCCACCGAACCGGAGGATCCGGCGGCTTCGCTGGCGATGCACGGCCACATGCTCGACTTCAAAAAACGCGGCAGCTACATCCGCAACCAGTTGCGCCGCAAGTTCGGCCGCGCCGCGCCGGACTACGGCCTGCGGCCGGAGCCGCTGCCGAAGTCGCGCTGGGCGGTGGAACTGGTTGTCAGCCTGCTCTTCCTGGTCGGCGGCACGCGGGTTGCGCGCAAAGTCCTGGAATGGATCCCGGAGTCCGTGATCGGCCCGCTGTTCAACCGGCTGCGCCTGCTCTGGAAGGGCTGGAGCAAGCCGGTCAAGCGCAAGGGTCTCGGCACGCTGCAGATGGTGCCGGAAGGCCGTCCCAAGCCTGCGCATCTGTTCGAGGCTTAGCGGTGTGGCCCAAACCCGGGGGTTGTGCGCTGGCCCACGGTTTGCAAAGGGGCGCACCGTCTGCGGCTCCCGGTCGCCGGGCAAGAATTTGTGCTTCACTTTCAAAATGGCGTCCGGCATCTTCGTGCGCAGGGTCTACACGGACATGCCGATCGCGAAAAAAATATTCAGGCTGGGTTTTCCGGGCCTCATGTTGGCCCTGAAGCCGGGCTTGTCTGGCGATTTTAAAGGAAGGGCAGCGCGCCCTTAATAGCGTCGCCATGCTGACCCCCGCCATGCAACACTCCCTTGCCCGACCAATCCCCGGGCCGGTCCCGGGGCCACCGGGCGCTCCATGATCCGGGCCGCTGCCCGGCAGTGAACCTATGCACGCTATCGAACAAGCGAACGGGCAGTTGGGCGCGGCGCTCGCGCGGCTGCTGCCGCGCATCCTGACGCAGGCCAGCCGCGATCCGAACTCGGCCACGGCCGGCTCGTTCGACCGCGACTGGTGGCATTACCGCATCCGCGACTTCCCGTCGGCGATCCTCCAGCAGGCGGCGTGGACGGTCCTGCTTGCGGCCGAGCTGCCGGAGTTCGCCGCCGAGCGCGAGGCGCTGACGCGGCTCGCGGCGGACGGCGCGCGGTTCTGGAATGCGCGGGCGATCCGCTTTGGCGCGTTCGAAGAATACTATCCGTGGGAGCGCGGCTACCCGGTCGCGGCGTTCTCGGCGCGCGCGATCCTGAAGCTGGTCGAGGCGGGCGCGGTGCCCGCCGCCGACGTGCGCGCCGGCATGGCCGTGGCGGCGGAGCAGCTGTTGCGGCGCTTCGAGCCCGAGGCGGCCAACCAGCAGGTGGCGGGGCTGGCGGCGCTCGCGCTCATCCGCAAGTTTTTCCCCGAGTTCGTCCCGGCCGCGGAGCTGGCCGGCCAGGCGGCGCGCACGCTGGCGCTGCAGCACGCCGAGGGCTGGTACATGGAATACGGCGGGCCGGACCTCGCCTACCTCTCGGTGACGCTCGACGCGCTCTGGGACCTGGCCGACGTGACGGGCGAGTCGCGCTACCGCGAGTCCGCGGGGCGCGCCCTGCGCTTCCTGCAGCTGCAGGTGGCCGCGCTGGGCGCGAGCGCCGGCATGGTCAACGCGCGCAACACCGACTACATCCTGCCCTATGGCATCGCCCGCTTTCTGCGCGACGGCAACCGCGAGGAGCAGGGCGCGGCGGCCTCCCTGTTCACGACGCTCTACGGCCGGCTCGACGCGGCTGATCACTTTCTGCACGCCATCGACGACCGCTACCTCTGCCACTACGTCGGCCACTCGCTGGTGCGCGCGTGGAGCCTCGTGCGGCAGCTTGCCGCGGAAGCGCTGCCCGCGCCCGCCGCGCCGACGCCGGGCGAGCGGCTGCTCGCCGGCGCGGGCCAGGTCGTGCGGCTCGGCGGCGCGGACGAGATTTCGGCCCTGCTCGCGCTGCAGAAGGGCGGCGTATGCTGCGCGCGGCTCGGCGACAAACGCTGCGCCGACTTCGGTTGGATCGTCCGGCGCGGCGCCGCGCAGTTCGTCACGCACTGGTGGGGCGGCGACTGGGCGTGGCGGCAGGCGGCCGACGGCAGCTGGATCGTGACGGGCCACCTGGTGCCGCACAGCGAGACCATCAGCTCGCCCGTCAAACATCTCGCGCTGCGCGCGGCCAGCCTGCTGCTCGGCGATAAAATGGCGCCATGGCTGAAGTCGGTGCTGATCTTCAAGAAGCGCCAGAGCCCGCTCGGCTTCGAGCGGCAGATCGCGTTCGCCGACCGGCGGTTGATCGTGCGCGACGCCATCCACGGGCTGCGGCCGGACATGGTGGTCCTGCCGGCGCCGCGCGCCTCGAAACGGCACGTCTCCAGCGCCGACAGCTTCCACCGCGAGGACCTGGGCCTGGCGCGCGGCGTCGGCGTGGAGCGCGCCGCGCGGCGCGAGGGCACGGCGTTCCGCGCGGAGACCATCTATTCCTTCGACGGCAGCCCATGAGCCTCCTCGCTGACATCCAGTCCCGTGCGCCGGCCGCCCTGCGGCGCGGCGTCGTGCTGTTCAAGTTCATGGCGTCGGGCCTGCCCTCGTTCCTGCTGGCGCTGCCGGCGAACTATGGGCTGGTGGAAGGGGCGCACTGGAACAAGAGCCTGGCCTACGCCCTGATCATGGTGGCGCAGGTGACGCTCAACTTCTTCATCTGCCGGCGCTGGGTGTTCGGGCGCCGCGACCAGCATGCGCTCTGGCCGGAGTTCCGCGCCTTCTTCGCCGGCATCATGGCCTTCCGGTGCGGCGACTGGGCGCTCTACACGGTCATGACGTGGCTCTGGCCGACCCACTACCTGCTCGTGCAGTGCGGCAACGTCGCGGTGTTCGGCATCCTGAAATTCCTCTTCTCGGAACGGCTGTTCCAGCGCGGCGCCGAGGCCAAGAAGGACCCTGCATGTTGACGGGCGAAACCACCGCGATGCGCACCGTGCGCCGGCTCGCGGCTGGCGCCCTGTTCCTGCTGGCCGCGCTGATGGCGCTGAAGCTGGCGCTGATGCTGGTCAAAGGCGGCGAGACGGCGTTGATCATCTGGCACGGCAAGGGGATCTTCGCCGGGCATCCGCTCAAATATCTGGCCATCGGCCTCGGCGCGCTGTTCGGCGGCTGGGCGCTGCTCCTGCTGCCGCACAGCGGCAAGCGCGAATGGGCGCAGTTTGCCGGCAAGCTGCTGCTGCTGTTGCTCAGCGCCAGCCTGTCCTTGGGGGCCGCCGAGCTGGGCGTGCGCGCCTACTACATCGGCAAATTGCGGGCCAATTCCCTGGAACACCTGAAACGCCTCTACCGCGCAGGCCAGAAACCCGAGGTGCACACCTCGCATCCCATGTCCTACATCATCCAGCCCGCGGACGATCCGCACATCGTATACGAGCTGCAGCCGAACCTGGAGATGGATTTTGGCCACCGCCGGGTGCACATGAACAGCGCCGGCATGCGCTCCGACCGGGAGTATCCGCTGGCGCGCCAGCCGGGCAGCGTGCGGATTGCCGGCGTGGGCGATAGCGGCATGTTCGGCTGGGACGTGGAGCAGCACGAACCCTACCTGGCCGTGCTGCAGGACAACCTCAACCGGCGGGCCGACGGCGCGACCTATGAGGTGCTGAACTTCGCGGTGCCCGGCTACAACACGCAGCTCGAAGCCGAGACGCTGTGCCGCAAGGTGCTGGCCTACCGGCCCGACGTGGTGGTCGTGGGCTGGTGCGAAAATGACTTTGAGCTGCCGTTCTTCATGCTGGAGCAAAAGGCCTTCCTGCGGCGCGACATGTCGTTCCTCTATCAGCGCCTGTTCAACCGCAGCTATCCTTTGGAGCGCGAGATGGCGCTCCGCTTCACGGAACAGCGGGCGTTCAACGTCACCAACGTGCTCGCGGAGATCAAGGTCGGCACCGGCGTGGAAGGGTGCCGCCAGGCCCTCCGCATGATGCAAGCGGCGAGCCGCCAGCACCAGTTTCAGCTGCTGCTGTTTGGCGCCATGGGCAAGGAAATCCAGCAGCTGTGCCAGGAGCTCGGCGTGCCCTATTACAACATCGAGGCCAAAATTCCGAAGCAGCTTTACCCGGCGGACTATGCCCTCTTTTTTATGCACCCGGCGCCCCCCGGACACCGCGTGCTTGCGGACTATCTGGAGCGCGAGCTGGCCGGGCGGGGCTGGCTCAAGCCGCGCGTGCCGCGCCCCGCAACCCCAGGTGCCTGACCATGGCCACCGCCACCCCCATGAGCCGCTGGCACCGCCTCGCGCTGCTGTTGATCTTCGCGCTGGCGTTCGCCCTGCGCTTCGGCGGGCTGGACCACGACCTGCACGAGGGGCTGATCTATCACCCCGATACGCCCAAGCAAATCCGCGCCGTGGAACGGTTTCTGGACGGGCGGTACTACAGCCACAACGGCGACCTCGACTACGATGCCTATCCCTATTTCAACTCGCACCTGGTCGAATATGTGGTCCGCGCCGCCGGCATCGGGCACGACGCGCTACAAAAACTGGTCGGGCTGCCGGCGGCGGCGTGGCGGCCCGATTTCTACGACCTCTTCTGGCTCACCCGGGTCTGGAACGCGCTGCTGGCGACACTGCTGGTGCTGATCGTGTTCCAGCTCGGGCGCGAGAACTGGGATCCGCGCGCCGGACTGGCCGCCGCCCTGCTGCTGGCGGTTTCGCCGGCCGATGTCACCGCCGCGCACTTTGCCGGCGCCGATACGACCGCCGGGTTTTTCGCCACGCTCACGGTTTTTTTCGCGTTCCGCATCTACCGGCTCGGCCGCTGGCGCGACTACGCGCTGGCGGCGCTCTGCACCGCCTTCGGCTTCTCGACCAAGTATCACGCCGGCATGGCCCTGCTGCCGGTGCTGCTGGCGCACGGCCTGCGCTGCGGGAGCTGGCGCGCGCTCTGGCAGCGCCCGGCGTTGCTGCGGCTGGGCTGGCTCGCACTGATCGGCATCCCCGCCACCCTCCTCAGCACGCCGACGCTGCTCACCCATTTCACCGAGACCGTGACGAACATCTGGGGCTTCTTCTCGCAAATTTCCAGCTACCGCGGGGTTGATCAGCATATCCGCTTCGGCGGGTGGGCGGTGAAGCTCTGCTTCGCGATGCAGCGCAACCTGCCGATCCTGGCGTGGATCCTCAGCCCGCTCGTCTGCTTGGCCGCGCTGGTCGGCCTCAAGGACCTGGTGCGCCGCCGGCCCGAACCGCGCGCCGCGCTCCTGTTCGCCCTGCCGCTCGTCTATTTCCTGCTCGGCGTCAGCCTGCGGCCGATGGCCCACCCGATCTATCACACGTTGATGACGCCGCTGGTGTTCGTCATTGCCGCCGTCGTCTGTACGCGCCCGCTCGGGGCGTTGGAGCACGCGCGGCGCTGGCCCGCCGTGCTGCGCTATGGCGCGCTGGCCGGCGCCATTGCCCTGCTGCTCAACGCGGCAGCCAAGGAGGCTTTCCTCTTCGCCCGGCAGGATGCCAGCCGGCTGGCGCGGAACTGGGCCGAGGAAAATGTGCCGGCACAATTCGGCATGCTGTTCGACCACTACTCCTTTGTCTCGGAGAAATTTACCGCCCAGGAATCCAATGCCGTCGGCATGGCGTGGGCCATGACGCGGACCGCAGAGCCGCCGCCCCCCTTCCAGCAGGTGAAGACGTTCTCGCTGGAAGAGGAGCGGATGGCGGTGTTCCGCAACATCCCCATCCGCTGCTACATGAACAGCAACGCGTGGCTGCGACCGGACTTCCATATGCCGATCTTCCAGCGCGCGTCTTCGCGCACCGGCAACGAAGTCATCTGCGACAACGGCGTGGACTTTCTGCGCAGCGAAAAACGGCTGGCGCTCACGCCGGCCGCGCCGCCCGCCAGGCGCTGGCTCGTGCGCAGCGCGCCGCTGCCCCAAGCCTGGCTCGCGGTGCGCAATGGCAGCACGCCCAACTGGGTCGAGTGCGCCTTCGGCGGCGTCCGCCACGCGCAGGCGCTGGCGCCCGGCGAAGTCGCCTGGTGGCCGGTGCCTGCGCCGCGTGCCAGCTGGCCGCATGAGCCGGGGCATCAGTGGTACTGCTGGACCGCCCGCGCCGCCTATGGCGCTGCGACGACGCTGCTGGCCACGCGGCCGGAAGAGCTCGGCGCCTTCCTCTTCAGCGCCGGTCGCGCAGCCGACGCCGCGCCCTTCCTCGCCTCCGCCGCGGCGGCGATACGCAACCCCGCGCTGGCGGCCCTCCTGACGCACTGCGCCGGCGGAGCGCCGGCCCCGGCCGCGCCCAGCGCAGCCGTGCAGACCCGCGCGGACTACCTGAAGCTCTTCGGCATCACGCCCGACTACCTGAACGCGCTGGACTTCATCGTCTTTCCCGCCGCCGAGTGCGGGCGCGCGCCGGGCAGCATCCTAGGCCCGGTGCTCGTCGAGGGCCGGAGCGTGAGCGTCATCGCAAGTGCGCCGGCGGCGCTCCAGCAGGAGCCCGCATTCGTCCTGACGCCGCTGGTCCAGCTCGATGCCGGCGACTATCAGGCCACGCTGCACGTGCGGCCTGCCGGGCCGGGCGGGCCGCCGCGCTGGCGCCTGACCGCCCTCGACATCGCCGGCCACGTCCGGCTCGACCTGGTGAGCGCCCCGGGGGCAGTGGATGCCGGTGGGTTTGGCCGGGTCGTTTTCGCATTCCACCTCACGCCGGGCGCGCCGGAACTGCGCTTTAAGTTGTGCCCGGAAACGCCCTCGGCTTTTCTGTTCAGCCAGATCGAGATCAAACCTGACGTCGCCGCCACCCTCCACTGGTTACAGCAACCCGCGCCGCCACCGGCGCCACCGGCGGTCGCGCCCGCGGGCGTCACCCTCAACGTGGACGCGTTGTTCCAGGGCGGCCTGCGGCTGCGCAACCTGCAACTGAGCGCCGCGAGCCTCCGGCGCGGCACAGCGCTCGGCGTGAATTTCGCGTTCCAGTTTGAGCGGCCTGACCTGGACCTCGCCAACATCGCGATCTTCGTGCACCTCATCAATGCCGCCGGCGACATCGTCCTGCAGGGCGATTACGACCTGGTGGACCTGCTGGACCTGCGCGCGCCGCGGCTGAGCCCGCCCGCGCCGTGGCAGCGGAGCATTGCGATCCCGGCCCGGACGCCGCCGGGCACGTATCGCCTCCGGCTCGGTTTCTGGCGGATCGACACCACCGCCCGGCTGCCCATCGTCACCAGCCCGCATCCGCACCGGATCAAGGCCGTGCTGTTGCCCGCAGAGCTCCAGATCACCGAATGACCGTGTTCCCCGCGCTTGACATGCGCCGGCAGCAGGCTAGTCTCGCCCTGGTTCTTTGCCAGAGACTTTTTTGAGGACCGGGCTAACGGAAGTCCGTGAAATTCGGACGCGGTCGCGCCGCTGTAACCAGCTGCGAAACCCGAAGTGCCACTGTTCTTCCACGGAAGAATGGGAAGGCCGGGGAGTAGGACAATGCTGGAAGCCAGAAGACGAGCCCGGTTGGTACTCAGCGGCTGTGCCGTGTGGCGCAGCTGTCTCTTCCGCGGATGAAGAGCACAACGAAGCAATACGCCTTCGGTTGCCCAGGCAACCGGAGGCGTTTTCGTTTTTCCCGACAGCCCGTGGGGCAGAGACCGGCAGAACAGGAGCCAGACCATGAACAAGCTCATCCTGCTCACGGGGGCAATGCTGTCGGTGGTGGCCGCCAGCGCGGCGCCGGCGACGAATGCGGCCGACGAGATTGTCGTCACCGCCAGCCGCGCCGGGCGCGCGGCCGCGGAGATGCCGCAGAACGTCTCGATCATCACGGCGCGGGACATCGAAAAATCCGGCGCGGCGAACGTGGTGGACGCGGTGAAGAACATCGGCGGCGTCGAGTTCCGCTCGACCTCCGGCAATTCGGCGCAGGCGGAGATCGCGCTGCGCGGCTTCGGCGAGAACAGTTTCGGGCGCGTGCTCGTGCTGCTCGACGGCCAGCGGCTCAACCGCCCCGACATGGCGGGCATCAACTGGCTGCAGATCCCGCTCGCGAACGTCGAGCGCATCGAAATCATGCGCGGCGGCCAGAGCGCGCTCTACGGCGATAACGCCACCGCCGGCGTCATCAACATCGTCACCCACAAGGGCACCGCGGCGCCGGTGACGGCGGCGGGCGTGGACGTGGCCAGCTATGGCACGCTGAACCTGCGCGCCGGCACGCAGGGCAGCGCCGGCCCGGCGACCTATGCCGCCAACGTGGAACGCGACGAGACGGCCGGTTATCGCGACCGCAGCGCCTACCACGCCTGGGGCGCGGGCGGCAGCCTGGGCTGGGAGCAGAAGGACCGGGCCGGCGTCACGCTCGGCGCCGCCTACAACGTCATCGACTTCCAGCTGCCGGGCTACCTGTCAAAAACCCAGATGGAGGCCGACCCGCGGCAGAGCCTGTTCCCCAACGACGACGCGCATACCGCCACGCTCAACCTGAACCTCGGGCTCACGGCGGAAAACGTGGCCGGCGGCCGCCTGGACCTCAGCGGCGTCTATGGCCGGCAGGAGCTGCGGAGCAACCTGGAAAGCTGGCAAAGCTGGTCCGACGTGACGATCAACAGCTTTGGCGTGATGCCCAAGTGGATCCTGGAAAACGAAATCGCCGGCCACCACAACCTGTTCCTCCTTGGCGTCGATGTGGACTTTGACCGGCTGAGCGTCAACCGCTTCGGCGACGGCGCGCGCACGGCCCTGGCGCTCAACGGCGCGGTGGAGAAGCAGGTCGTCGGCGTCTATGGCCGCGACGAGTTTGAAGTCGCGGACAAGCTGACGCTCGGCGTCGGCGCGCGCGCCGAACAGGCCCGCGTCACCGCCAATATTGCGCCGGCCATGGGCGGCGCGTTCGAGGACGCCAAGACGCACCACGCCAATGTCGCCGAGGCCTCCCTGCTCTACCAGCTCGACCCGCGCTCGAAGCTCTTTGCCCGCGCCGGCATGGTCTACCGCTTCCCGTTTGTGGATGAGCAGGTCAGCTACATCGGCTTCGGCACCGACGCCTTCAATGCCAGCCTCGACCCCGAGCACGGCGTGAACTACGAGACCGGCGCCGAGCTGGCGTGCGGCAGCAACATCACGCTCTCCGCGACCGCGTTCCTGCTGAACATGCGCGACGAGATCGCCTTCAACGCCGTCACCCTGCAGAACGAGAACCTCGACGCCACGCGCCACGCCGGCCTCGAGACCGCGCTGGCCTGGGACCTGGCGCAGGTGCTGCGCCTGCACGCGAGCTACACCTTCACCAGCGCGCGTTTCACCGGCGGCGCGAACGACGGCAACGACGTGCCGCTCGTCCCGCGCCATCACGTGGCCGTGGGCGGCGACCTCCAGCTGCCGCTCAACCTCGCCGCGGGCGCGCAGGTCAACTGGGTCAACCGGCAGTACCTCGGCGGCGACTACACCAACGTCGGCCCGCAGCTCGACGCCTATGCGACGCTGGATCTGCTGCTGCGCTGGACCCCGGCCCTGTGCCCCGGCCTGCAGGTGTTCGGCGGCCTGGACAACGTCACCGACGAAAACTACGCGAGCGTGGCCTATCGCGGGATGCTGACCGACGGCTACTATCCCTCGCCCGGCCGCACGTGGAAGGCCGGGGCGTCCTACAAGTTCTGAGTTTCCAAGCCTTGGAAACTGGCGCGGGCGTTTTTCCATACCTTGGAAAACGCCCGCGCTTTATTGGGTGATCCGCGGCGCCGGCTTCACGCGCTGGTGCGCGTCATCGTCTGGCTCAGCCCGGTCTGCGGCAGGTAGGCGCCGTTTTTGCGCAGGGTCTCGACGAGCTGCGCGGTATCGAGGTTGCACGCCTGCTGGCCGGAGCGGAGCGCCTGGACGGCGGCGGTGCCGGCGGCCTGGCCCATCATGGAACACGCGGGCTGGTCACGGATCGCGCCGTTGACCTTCACGTCGCTGCTGTTGCAGCGGCCGGCGACCCACAAGTTCGTCCAGCCCTTGGGCACGAGGATGCCGTAGGGCAGGCCGTAGCTTTCGCCGCGCTTGGGTTTGTCGAGCTGCGTGTATTCCGCGTGGTAGCGCTTGTACTCCTCGGGGCTCAGGTCATAGACGTGGATGTCGATCGCCTTGGAGTAGACGGCGATCTGGTCGGGGAAGTGGCGGCGCGCCTTGAAATCGGCGTGGTTCAACTCGTACTCGCCGAGGATCCGCCGCGACTCGCGGATGCCGAGCAGGCTGCCGGTGGCGAGCACCTGCAGCTTTTCGCAGCCGGGCATGTACTTGCGGTAGAAGGCGGCGTACTCCTGCACGAGCTGGCGGCCGCGCACCATCGCGTCGGACAGGCTGCGCGTCTTGAGCGCGTCGGTGTGGAAGAGGTGGCCGGCGTTCAGCATGGCGGTGTTGCCGGGGCCGTTGCGGATGACCCCGGGCACATGCCGGTCGGCCTGCGAGAAGAAACCATCGGCAATCGCCTGCTCCACCAGCGCCTGCTGGTTCTTTTTCCCGAAGCGGTCCCAGTCGATATCGGCGAGCGCGGCGCAGAGCGTCGGCGGCATGATCTTGGGCGTATCGCGGCCGGCGGCGCGCGCGGGCGCGCCGCACAGGTCGGCGAGAACGCCGTCGCCGGTCGCGTCAATGAAGGCGGGCGCGCGGATGCAGCGCAGGCCCTCGACGCTGCTGGTGATGACGCCGCGGACGCGGCGCTGCTCGCGGTCGGCATCGGCCGCGACGACGCGCGTGAAGAAGCGCACCTCGACGCCCGCGTCATGGCACAGCCTGTCGAGCAGGATTTTCATGCTCTCCGGCTGGAACCCGATGGAGCCGACGGGCAGTCCCTGCTGGAATTTTTCGAGCGCATTCGGCGACACCGCGTTTTCGCGGCAGAGGGTCTGGATCAGCTCGAGGCACAAGCCGCCCGCGAGGCTCCTGGCGCCATCGGTGAGCGAGAACCAATAGGAGACCAGCGCACTCGTGCCCGTGCCGCCGAGGCAGCCGAGGCCTTCCACCAGCAGAACCTTCGCGCCGAGCCGTGCGGCGCAGATCGCCGCCGCCGCGCCCGCCGGCCCGCCGCCGGCGACGATCACATCGAAACCCTCCTCGACCGGGATTTCCCGGCTGAATGAAAAGGTTTTCCCCATACTGGCCGGCGGTTCAGCCGCGGGCACGGCCCGTGTCAGCGCCGCCGAACCGGCCAGGCCGAACGCCGAGGTTTTCAAAAATGAACGTCGCGTCGTGGATATTTTCATGATGCGAATTCCATCGCATAATCGCCGCCCGCTGCCGAGCGCAAAATGCTGCCCAGGCACGCAAAACCCGCGCTTGTCGCGTCCGGCGCTGTGCGCTAGTCTTTTTTCAGATCGGAGACCCCTATGAAACAGCTGAAGAATCTGTGGTTCTTGGTGGTGCTGGCCGTGCTCGCGGCCGGCTGTTCGTGGAGCAGCGACAGCAAGCACGTCCCGCCCGAGGGCCTGGGCAGCATCGTCCTGCGCAACAACACCGCCGGCAGTTTCAGCGTGACGATCGACGGCGTGGTCAACGCCGCCGGCACCGCGGCTTCCGCAACGATCCCTTATGACCTGCGGCCCGGCACCTACGTCGTCACGCTCCAGCAGAGCGGCGGTCCGCGCACCTGGAGCGGCAGCGTCACCGTCCAGCTCGGCCGCCTGACCGACATGGATGTGACCACGGATCCGGCCAACCCGAATCTCTACGACGTGGTGACCTTCCTCGAGTAACCATCGCGCCGCCGATCAGAAGATGCGCTTGACTTGCGGCTTTGGCTCATTAAAGTCTCCGCCGCGCCGCGATTCCGACGTAGCTCAATGGTAGAGCGGGTGACTGTTAATCACTAGGTTACAGGTTCGAGTCCTGTCGTCGGAGCCAACTTTCTGCTGGCGTTCCCCCTTTTCTGCACAGGCCGGTGAACCGTTCAGGCTGCGTCCGCGCTCTTGACTGGGGTACGGGAAACGGTAGTTTCGAGCCCGTCGTGGCCGCGTACGATGAAAACCACGCCGATCTTGGTTGCGGGCGGTGGTAGCGGCCCTTGGCATTGCAGCCTGCAGGCATCGTGAAGAAGACGAAAACCAAACCGCGGCGGGTACTCTGGGCGCGACCGGCGCCGGGCATTGCGTGCCTGCCGCCCGACCGTGCGCGGCCGGCGTGGCGGGGCCTCGGCCTCTCGCTCCTGCTGCACGGTGTGGTGTTCGGCATGGTGGTCGCGTGGACGCCGAAAGTGATCGAGGTGGTGCGCACCTACGAGGTGGATCTCGTCAAAGAACAGCCGGTCGTGGCGCTCCACCAGGCGCCGCCGCCCGCGCCGCCACAAGCCGAACCGCCAGCCCCACCGCCGGAACCCAAGCCGCAAGCCCCCCCGCCGAAGCCGGAGCCGGTCAGGGTCGCCGCAGCGCAGCCTGCGCCCACGGCGTTGCCACAGAGGCCAACGCTTGCCGCCGTGGTCCCCGCGCCGCTGCGGATCGCCGTGGCAAGCGCGCCCACGCCGGCACCCGCGGCCGCCGAAGTTGCGACCACGAACGCTGCGCCCGCCGTCGCGGCGGGTAACGGCCAGGAAGAGGTCAGCGATCCCGCCTATCTCAACACGGTCCGCACCGCCGTGGCGCGCCACCTGCGCTATCCGGAACTGGCCCTGCGGCGCGGGGTCGAAGGGCGCGTCGTGCTGCGGCTGACGCTCGACGCGGCCGGCCGGCTGCTCGATTCCGCCGCGGGCACGCCGAAAGGCGATGCGGCGCTGCGGACCGCGGCGCTGGCGGCCGTCAAGCGCGCCTCGCCGTTCCCGCCCTGGCAAGGCGCGCGCGACGCCGGCGCCACGCTCAACCTGACGCTGCCGATCCGCTTCAAGCTCGAGGAACGGTGAGCGTGGCGTTCCAAGGCTTGGAAAAGGCTTGTGCCGCTTTTCCAAACCTTGGAAACTCCGTCCAACAAAGGCAACCACGATGAAGATCACACCGATTTTAGGGGCGGCGCTGCTCGCCCTCTGGGCCGGCGCCGCTGGCGCGAAGGAAACCCCGCCGGCAAAAACGCCGGCAAAAGCCGTCGCGGCCGTGACCAACGCGCCCCCTGCCGCGACGAATGTTTTCGTCGAGCTGTTCAACGGGCACACGCTCGCCGGCTGGCAGGTGGTGCCGTTCGGCGGCGCGGGCGCGGTCAAGATCCTGTCCAACGGCGCGCTGGAGATCGGCGCGGGCGAGGTGCTGACCGGCCTCGTCTACACGAACAAGCCGGTGCGCATGAACTACGAGATCGTGCTCGAGGCGCGGCGGACCTCCGGCTCGGATTTCTTCTGCGGGCTGACGTTCCCGGTGTATTCGAACAGCTGCACGCTGATCATCGGCGGCTGGGGCGGCAGCCTGACCGGCATTTCGAGCATCGACGACATGGATGCCTCCGAAAACTCCACCGGCGACACGCAAAAATTCGAGCAGCACCAGTGGTATAAAATCTGCCTGCGCGTCACGCCCGAGAAGATCGAGGCGTTTTTGGACAACCAGCGCATCGTCAACCTCGACATCGACGACCACCGGCTCGGCATGCGCGCCGGCGAGATCGAGGCGTGCATGCCGCTCGGCCTCGCCACCTATCAGACGCGCGCCGAGCTGCGGCGCATCCTGCTGCGCAAGCTGCCGGACTGACCGCGCTTGATTCGGCCGCGGACCGGGATTATTGTCCGCGGCGCGGGCGGGCGAGTCGATAGGAACGGCAACCTGGAAAGGACACAGCCATGACAGAGGGAATCGGACGGCGCGGTTTTCTGAAACGTTCGCTGGTGGCCGGCGGCGCGGCGCTGGCGTGGGGCAGCCATGAGGAGAAGGCGCTCGCTGCGGATATCACACCCGCCCCGGCAGCGGCCAGCGTAAACCCGCTGACCCTGCCGAAGGGCAAGATCAAGGATCTCGAAATCAGCCGCGTGATCTGCGGCGGCAACCTCATCGGCGGCTGGGCGCACAGCCGCGACCTGATCTATGTCTCGCCGCTGATCAAGGCCTATCACACCGACGACAAGGTCATCGAGACCTTCCAGCTCGCCGAGAAGCGTGGCATCAACACCGCGCTGACCAACCCGGCGTCCAACCGCGTCATCAACGCCTACCGCAAGGCCGGCGGCAAGATGCAGTGGATCAGCGATTGCGCGGCCGGCAACCTCAAGGACTCGATCAAGAGCTCCGTGGACACCGGCGCCGACGCGGTCTATGTGCAGGGCGGCATCTGCGACAAGATGGTCAAGACCGGCCAGCTGAAGGAGCTCGAAAGCATCGTCAGCTTCATGAAGGACCTCGGCGCCCCCTTCGGCCTGGGCGCGCACAGCCTCGAGACCGTGCGCCAGTGCGTGCAGGCCGGGCTCGACCCGGACTTCTGGGTGAAGACGCTGCACAAAGACAGCTACTGGAGCGCGACGCCCGAGAGCGGCCGCCACGCCTTCGACGAGATCGACGGCTCCAAGCCGGATCACAATCTGCATCACGACAACATGTGGTGCACCAACGCCAAGGAAACGATCGATTACATGGCCAAGCTGAACAAGCCGTGGATCGCGTTCAAGACCCTCGCCGCCGGCGCGATCCATCCGCGCCAGGCGTTCCAGTGGTGCTTCGAGAACGGCGCGGACTTCCTGTGCGTCGGCATGTTCGATTTCCAGATCGTCGAGAACACCGACATCGCCGCCAAGGCGCTGCAGGTGGTCACGGCGAAAGGCCGCCCGCGGCCCTGGATCGCGTGAGCCCGATGAGCTTGCCGTAGGCATCCTTGAAAACATCCTCGGCCACGCGGGCTGGAATCTTTCCGGCCTGATAGGCTTGATAGCGCCGCTCGGCTTCTTCGGCCCAGAGGCGTTCAGTCTCGGCCGTGTCGAGGTTGTCGAGGCTGGCAATCAGTTGTTCGGCCAGTCGCGCCCGCGCTCCCGGCGGCAACTTCAGCGCCGCCGCTTCCAACGTCTGTGTTTCGGTTGTCATGATGCTCAATTCCGGTGCAAGCCTAGCCCCGGATTTTGCCGAGCGCAAGCGCTCATCCTGCCAGCGCTCATCCTGCCATCATCGTGTTATGCGCTCATCGGTTTCGTGCCTGGTTTGTCCTGCATTCGCTTTACATGGCATTCATGGCACCACTTCGGTTTGTTGTAGATATTGCCTTTTTGAACCTCGAAGTACCTCTTCTGCTGCTCTGCTGTCCAAACCTCCTTCTTTCCGCACCCCGCACAAGAATAGTGAATATCTTGGTAAGAAAATTTTACGGCATAACCGCCGCCATGAAATTGGCTCTCAGGATCAGCTGGCAATGCGCCTTTGGGAATCTCCACACCTTGTACGATGCGACTCGCTTTCCTCAGCTTCTTAATGCGCTTTTCTTCACGTTGCCTCTTGATGGGATTCTTGGAAAGTGTCTTCTTCATTTTATCGCTCCACGCAAAACATGCTGCTAGGCGGAATTCCACCTGGTATTTTTATAGTTATTGGCCAGGCCACCGCCAACCGAAAGCCTTTTCGCAAACACCCGGGGGATGGTCAAGGCGAAGGCTGTAGCCGCCCCGCTCTGTCGGAGCGTCTGGCAAACACGGCGACGGAGCGCCGTGGCTACACAGCACGGTCCCATGGGCCCGTTACTCCAGAGCCGAAAAGGCTCGAAGTCGGCGGCGGATTTTGGTTTCGTACCGCCGGTTTTCACAGTGGAGAGGATAATACGATGGATCTGCAAAAACTTTTCGCGGCGCGCATCGGCGGGGCGCAGTTCGGGCTGACGGACGAGATCTATAAGTTCGAGAAGATCAAGCGCGCCAAGGCGGCGGCGCGCGCGGCGCGGCCGGAGGTCGAGATGCTCGACTTCGGCGTCGGCGAGCCCGACCAGATGGCACCCGGCCCGATCCGCGAGGCGCTCAAGATCGCCGTGGACGACCCCGCCAACCGCGGCTACGCCGACAACGGCGTCCGCGCGTTCCGGGTCGCCGCCGCAAACTACATGGAAAAATTCTTCGGCGTCCGCGGGCTCGACCCGGACACCGAGATCAACCACAGCATCGGCTCCAAGCCCGCGCTCGCGATGCTGCCGCTGTGCTTCGTCAACCCCGGCGACGCCGTGCTGCTGACCGTGCCCGGCTATCCCGTGCTCGGCACGCACACGAAATACCTCGGCGGCGAAGTCGTCAAGGTTCCGCTGCGCGCCGAGCACGGCTTCTTGCCCGACCTCGCGGCGCTGGACCCGGCGGTCATCGCGCGCACCAAGCTGTTTTACGTCAACTACCCGAACAACCCGACCGGCGCCGCGGCGACGCCGGAATTTTTCGACGCGCTCATCGCCTTCGCGCACCGGCACAACATCCTGATCGTGCAGGACGCCGCCTACGCGACGCTGATCTACGGCCAAGAGCGGCTCTCGATCCTCGGCCGGCCCGGCGGCAAGGACTGCGCCATCGAGCTGCACTCGATGAGCAAGAGCTACAACATGACCGGCTGGCGGCTCGGCTTCGTCGCCGGCCACGCCAAGGCCGTCAAGGCGTTCGCCGAGGTCAAGGACAACGTGGACAGCGGCCAGTTCAAGGCGATCCAGCTCGCCGCGACCGCCGGCATCGCCGACATCCAGCTGTCCGAGAGCATCCGCGAGCACTACCGCCGCCGGCTCGAAAAACTCGTCAAGGTTTTGCAGCGCGCCGGCTTCGCCGCGCGGATGCCCGGCGGCACGTTCTACCTCTACCTGCCCGCGCCCAAGGGCGCCGGCGCGCAGGTGTTCAAGACGGCCGAGGAGGCCTCGCAGTTTTTGATCCGCGAATGCTCGATCTCCACGGTGCCGTGGGACGACGTCGGCGCGTTCCTGCGCTTCTCCGCGACCTTCGAGTCCGCCGGCGCCGCCGATGACGACCGCGTCCTGGGCGAGCTCGGGCGCCGCCTCGCCGCGGCCCGGCTGGTCTTCTGATTTTCCAGGGCTTGGAACGGCCTGCGCAGGCCTTTTCCAAGGTCTGGAAAAGAGCCGGAGTTCGTTTTCCAACCCTTGGAAAATCTTCGCCGTTGCCAAGCTCCGGCGCGGGCGGTATCGTGGCCGCGCCGTGCTACCTGGGGAGTTAGCGGTGCCCTGTACCTGCAACCCGCTTCAGCAGGAGGGAATGCCTGGGCGCGGCGGCCCTTGCGGGCGTGGAAGGCGCGGATGCGGCATTGAAGGTCGGGTCTCATGCGACGGAGTCCGGCCAAACCCGCCAGGACCGGAAGGTAGCAACGGTACGCCGGCTCCTCCGGGCGCCGTGGGGTGCCTGACCGGAGCCGCAGAAACGCCAGAAGCGAACGCGAAGGTCGTCCAACCCGGGATGCACGGCCTATAAAATTATGGATGGTGTGATGGAGTAAGGGAGAACTGGGTGCTGGAAAGGGCTGACGCAGGGCGTGCTGGGGTGCCAGGAAAACTGCACGGCGCTCCAGCCTATGGCTCCGTTCCAGCACTCCGGTGTTGTTCCACGAGGTCGACGTATGGCTTATGAGGTTTTGGCCCGCAAGTGGCGGCCGCAACAGTTCGACGACGTCGTCGGGCAGGCGCACGTCACGCAGACGCTGCGCAACGCGATCACCAGCGACCGCGTGGCGCACGCCTACATCTTCGTCGGCCCGCGCGGCACGGGCAAGACGACCACCGCGCGCATCTTCGCCAAGGCGCTCAACTGCGCGCAGGGCCCCACCCCGACCCCGTGCGACACCTGTGACTCCTGCAAGGAAATCACGGCGGGCTCCAGCTTCGATGTGCTGGAATTCGATGCCGCTTCCAACACCCAGGTGGACAAGATCCGGGACATCATCATCGATTCGGTCAGCTTCGCGCCCGCGAGCGCCCGTTTCAAAATCTACATCATTGACGAAGTCCACATGCTTTCGACTTCGTCCTTCAACGCGCTGCTCAAGACGCTGGAGGAGCCGCCGAAGCACGTCAAATTTTTCTTCGCCACCACCGATCCGCAGAAGGTGCCGACGACCATCCTCTCGCGCTGCCAGCGCTTCGACCTGCGGCGCATCTCGCTGCGCGAGATCGTCGGCCAGCTCGAGAAGATCGCCAAGGCCGAGCAGATCGTGATCGCCCCGGATGCGCTCCTCGCGATCGCCCGCGGCGCCGAGGGCGGCCTGCGCGATGCGACCGGCGCGCTCGACCAGCTCGTCGCCTTCCGCGGCAAAAAGATCGCCGAGCCCGACGTGCTCGCGGTGTTCGGCCTCGTGGCGCACCAGACGCTGGAGGCGCTCGCGCACGCCGTGGTGGGCGGCGACATCAGCACGACGCTGCGCATCGTCGCCGAGCTCGATGCCAACGGCAAGGACCTGCAGCGGCTCGTCGTCGAGCTGCTCGGCTATTTCCGCGACCTGCTCGTCTGCCGCTATGCCGGCGACGCGGCCGTGCTGCCGGACCTGACCGAGGAGCAGATCGCGCAGCTCAAGACCTCCGCCGCCGCGCTCGACACCGACAAGCTGCTGCGCATCGTGGAGCTGCTGGTCGAGGCCGATGCGCGGATGCGCTACGCGCTCTCCCGCCGCACGCTGCTGGAAATCGCGCTCGTCCGCGGCTGCCGCGCCGCGCGCGTCGCCACGCTCGACGAAGTCCTGCGCAGTGTCCAGGCCGCGCGCGCCGCAGTCGGCGCGGGCGGGCCCGCGGACGACGACGAGCCGCCGCCGGCGCTGGTCGCCGAGGAACCGGCCCGCTATGCCGCCGCGCCCGTGCCGCGCACCGTCGCGCCGCCGCCCGCAGCGCCGCCGCCCGCCGCGGCCGCGCAGGACGATCTCGCCAAGCTGGTCCAGCAGTGGCCCAAGCTGGTCGAGCAGATCGGCGGCGTCGATCTGATGGCCAGGAAATACCTCGTGGATGCGCAGCCCGCGAGCGTGGTTGGTGATCATGTAGTCATCGCCTTCGATCCCGAATTTGCCGGCGAGGTCGCGAATGTCCGCAATCCGCGCACACAGAAAGTCGTGCAGCACGTCCTGCGCGAGGCCCTCGGCCGTGCCGTCGCGGTGGAGTTCAAGGTGGGGGCTGCCGCAGCGGCGCCCGGCGCGCCGCCGCCGGCCACCGTGGCGCCGGCAGCCGCCGCGCCGTCCGCCGCGCCCAAGGGCGCACCGAAGGACAAGCGTGACTGGCACAAGCACCCCGCGGTGAACAACGTGCTGGAAGCCTTCAACGGCGATATCGGCGACGTCCGCCAATAACCTTTTAACCCAGGAGAAAGACCATGCCGAACTTCATGAAGATGATGAAACAAGCCGCCTCGATGCAGAAGGATATGGAACGCGTCCAGGGCGAGCTGGCCGAGAAGACCCTCGATTTTTCCGCCGGCGGCGGGATGGTCACGGCGACCGCGCGCGGCGACGGCACGCTCGCCCGCATCAAGATCGACCCCAAGGTCGTCAACCCCGCCGAGGTGGACCTGCTCGAAGACCTCGTCACCGCCGCCGTCGATGGCGCGCTGACCGCCGCCAAGGAAATGGCCGCGAAGGAGCTCGGCAAGATCACCGCCGGCCTGAACATCCCCGGCCTCGGCTGAACCATGCATGAGCCGCATTGAGCCAGTGGAACGACTGATGGCGGTGCTGGCGCGTCTGCCGGGCGTGGGCCGCCGCACGGCCGAACGCATGGCCGTCAAGCTCGCGCGCGACCCACAGGGCCTGACGCGCGAACTGGGCACGGCGCTCGCCGACCTCGCGGCGCGCACCGCCGTCTGCTCCCAGTGCGGCGACCTCACCTTGCGCGGCACCGACCCCTGCGCGCTCTGCACCAGCCCGCGGCGCGACAGCCGCATCCTCTGCGTCGTCGAGGAACCCAGCGACATCCAGTCGCTCGAGGCCTCCGGCGCCTTTCAAGGCCGCTACCACGCGCTGCTCGGCCGGCTTTCGCCGATGCGCGGCGAGGGCCCCGGCCACCTCCGGCTGGAGGCGCTGCTCAAACGCATCGAGGCCGATGGTATCACCGAGGTGATCCTCGCCCTGAGCCCCGACGTCGAGGGCGATTCCACCGCGGCCTTCATCCGGCACATCCTGGAAAAACGCCCCGGCATCCGCGTCACGCGCCTCGCGCTGGGCGTCCCCGCCGGGAGCGCGATCGCCTACGCCGATCCGCTGACGCTCGCCCGCGCCCTGCAGGGCCGGCAAAACATGTGATCCGTAGGGGCGCAGTCTTGCTGCGCCCGATGCGTGCTGAAGGCGAAAGAAGGGCGCAGCAGGACTGCGCCCCTACCGTGGTGAAGCACGAAGTCAACGGGTTGCGGACAAGACCGTTAAACAGGCAGAGGAGAATCCAATGAATAAGCAGCTGCGTTTGTGTGGTTGTGCGTTGATGCTGGCGAGTGTTGTTGTGCAAGGACAACTCGTGAAGAGCGGCGACAAGATCGCTTTCCTTGGTGACTCCATCACGGCGCAGGGCGCCAGCGGACCGGGCGGGTACGTCCGGCTGGTCATCAGCGGGCTGGAGGCCAACGGGATCAAGGCCGAGGCCATTCCCGCGGGCATCAGCGGCCACAAGTCCAACCAGATGCTGGAGCGGCTGGAGCGGGACGTGCTCAGCAAGAAACCCACCTGGATGACGCTGAGCTGCGGCGTCAACGACGTCTGGCACGGCGAGAAAGGCGTGCCGCTGGACCAGTACCAGCAGAACATCACGAAGATGGTGGAGCGCTGCCAGTCCGCCGGCGTCAAGGTGATGATCCTGACCTCGACGATGATCAAGGAGGAGCCCGGCAACGAGCTCAACCAGAAGCTGGCCCCCTACAACGCCTTTCTCCGCACGCTCGCCTCCGAGAAAAAGTGCGCGCTCGCCGACCTGAACGCCGACATGCAGGCCGCGCTCGCGCTGGCCAAGAAAACCCAGCCGCGCCCCGCGAACGGAAATTATCTGACCGGCGACGGCGTCCACATGGGCCCGGCGGGCAACCAGATGATGGCGCTCGGTGTGCTCAAAAGTTTTGGCCTTGGCGCAACGCAACTCGCCAAGACGCGCGAATACTGGCTGGACCTGCCCGGCACCTGCGAGCTGGCCGCGAAGGCCAAGCTCTCGCAGCGTCAATATCAGCAGCTGAGCACGCTCGCCGCCCAGAAGAAGTGCTCCATCGACAGCCTCGTCGGCGAGGCGATGACCCAGAGCGTGGCCGCGCTGCTGAAAAAATAGTAACGGCGTTTTCTTCGGCTGTAGCGGCGGCCTGTGGCCGCCGTCGGCGACCGCAGGGCGCCGCTACAGAAACGAAGTTTTCCTGCAAACCCTATTGGGCGCAGTCTTGCTGCGTCCCTACATCGGAAAAGAAAGAAGCGGATGGTTGCCCATCCGCTTCTTTTTGGGTCAGCACTTCCGGCTGACCTCTGACTTCTGATCTCTGACCTCTATTTTCGCTTTCTCCGCTTACTTCTTCAGCGCGGCCTGGATTTCCGGGACGATGGCGTCGGCCCAGATGGCGTAGCCCTTCGCGTTCGGGTGGAGCAGGTCGGGCATGATCTCCTTCGAGAGGGTGCCATCGGCCTCGAGCAGCTTCGCGTTGATGTCGATGAACTTGATGTTCCAGTGGCCGTTGTACTGGGCGATGAGCTTGTTCACGTCGTCGTTGATCTTGCGCATCTCGTCGGTCGGCTTGGCGCTGCGCGGGAAGACGGCCAGGAGCAGCTGCTGCGCCTGCGGGAAGCGCGCGTGCAGCTTGGCACAGATCGCGCCGATGCCGGCGGCGGTTTCTTCCGGCTTGTCCTTGCGGTGGCCGGTGTTGTTCGTGCCGATCATGATGATGATGACCTTCGGGTTGAGCGCGCCCTCCAGGTTGCCGTGCTCGAAACGCCAGAGCACGTGCTCCGTGCGGTCGCCGCCGATACCGAAGTTCGCCGCCTTGAACGGGGCGATCTTCTCCTCCCAGACGGCCTTGCCGCCGCCTTCCCAGCCATGCGTGATCGAGTCGCCGACGAAGAGCACATCGAAACCGCCGGCCTGCGCCAGCGCGTTGAATTTCTCGTGGCGCGGCATCGTGCCGTTGTGCGGGTCGGGGACGATCGCCTTGGCATCCTTGGTCACCTGCGGAATCGGCGGCGGCGTGGTGGTGGCGCAACCGGCGAGCAGGGCGATCAGCGCCAGGCCCGCGGCGTGGCGTGTATAACGGTCCGATATCAGCTTCATTTGTTTGCTCCTGGTAGGTTGGAACTTGGGAGCGGAGCATAAGTCGCCACGCGCCGCAGCGTCAAGAATTCGCGGGTGTCAGTGGTGGGTTGTCAACAGCGGCCGACGCCGAGTCGGAGACTCGACCTACAGAAAAACTATTGCGCCGATGTAGGCCGGGTCTCCGACCCGGCGCAAAGGCACCGCGCTACTCACTTCGCCTCGTACACCCGCACATAGTCCACGACGAACTGCTGCGGGAAGGCGGCGTCATCAATCGTCTTGCCGCGCCCTTCGAGCGCGAGGTTCAGCAGGATGTAGTGCGGCTTGCGGAAGGCGTTGTCGCCCTGGTCGTCGAGCTTGGCGAGCGGGACGGTGTGGTACTTGTTGCCGTCGCAGAAAAAGTCCATGCGTTCCGCGTTCCACTCCAGCGCGTACACATGGAACTCGCCGAGCGACTCCGGCACGTTCAAGCGCCCGGAGTCCTGCTGGTGCTTGCCGTCCTTGCGCCAGTGCACGGCCGAGGTCATCTCGTGGAGCTTGCGCGCCCAGAATTCCATGATGTCGATCTCGCCACAGCCCGGCCAGCCGATGGCGCTGCGGTTGGTGCCCAGCATCCAGAACGCCGGCCACGTGCCCAGACCTTGCGGCAGCTTCGCGCGGAGCTCCATGCGCCCGTAGCGCCAGCTCGCGCGGTTCTGCGTGATCAGGCTGGCGGCGGTGTAGTCGGCGGACTCCCGCTGGGTCTTGCCCTGCTTCACCTCGCCAGCCTTGAAGCGCGGATTCTTGAAGAGCTCCTTGCGCGCCTCGAGGATCAGCCTGCCGTGCTCGACGCGCGCATTTTCCAGCCGACCGCGCGTGTAATACTGCGGCTCGTTGTTGCGCACGAAACCTTCCTCGTAATCCCACTTCTTGGGGTCGGGCAGCCCGGTGTAGTCGAACTCGTCGGCCCACACCAATTTCCATTTCATCGTATCGGCCTGGCCCGCCGGTTCCGCGGCTTGCGCGCCGCCCACGACCGCCAAGGCCGCCGCCCCGATCAGCATCTGCAGGAATGTTTTCATCGTGGCGACAGCATAGGTACCGCGCGGGAACGTGTCGAGCGGGGAGGCGCGGCGCTTGGCCCCGCCCTTGAATCAGAGGCCTCATGACTTTGCCCGCGAGTTGGGGCAGGGCTTGCCAATGAGACCTTCCGCCACTTTGGGTTCGCGGGGCTGGAAAGCCCCGCCCACCAGGCGCCTTGTCGCTTACGGCTCCAGCGCGTCGGCGCGGGCGAGGAGCGCGGCGAAGGCGCCGTCGGTCTTCTCCACCGCGGGCAGCAGCAGGCGCTGGTTCACGAGGCGGAATTCATAGTGCTCGGCGAGCCAGCGCTTGATGAGCAGCTCGTTCTCCTCCGGCTCGATGCTGCACGTGGAATAGACCAGCCGGCCGCCGGGCCGCACGAGCGCAGAGGCGCCGTGCAGGATGCGGAACTGCGTCTCGATCAGCTTTTTCTGGCGATCCGGGCTGAACCGCCAGCGCGCGTCGGGGCGGCGGCGCAGCACGCCGGTGTTGGAACACGGGACATCGAGCAACAGGCCGTCAAAATATTCCCCGCGACCGGCGGCGAGCAGCTCCTGCCGCGCAGGCTCCGGCGCGGCGGCGTCGCCCTGCACGACATGGATCAGGCCGCCGCCGGCGCGCGCGACATTCTCGCGCAGCCGCGCCAGCCGGTCGGCATGGCGCTCCAGCGCGACGACAAGGCCGCTGCCTTGCAGGCGCGCGGCGATGTCGATGGCCTTGCCGCCGGGCGCGGCGCAGGCGTCGAGAATATTTTCGCCGGGCTGCGGCGCGAGCAGATCCACGGCGAGCGAGGTCGCCGGGTCCTGCACGGCGAACCAGCCTTCGCGGTAGCCGGGAACATCGGCGACGCGCACGCCGCGCGGCAGGATGCAAAAGTCGTGACCCAGCACGGCCAGCGGCTCCGCGGCGATGCCGGCGAGCTTGAGCTGCTCAAAGAATTTATCCGGCGTGACGGTGTTGATCCGCAGCACGGTCTCGCCGGGCGTGTTGTCCCACTCGCAGATGGCGAGGGCCTTGGCCGTGCCGTAGTGCGCCTTCCAGCGGTCGAACAGCACATCGGGGTGCGAGTGGCTCAGGGCGGGCTGCATGGTCCCCAGTTCGGCGATCAGGGCCTCGGCTTCGCGCTGCGCGCGGCGCAGGATGGCGTTGAGGAAGTTCGCGGCCCGCGCGCCGGCGAGGGCCTTCGCGGCCTCGACGGTCTCGTGGACGGCGGCGAACGGCGCCACGTCGTCCAGCCAGAGCAGCTGATAGAGGCCGACGAGCGCGAGCGCAAAGATAGGCGTCGCCGGCTCGCGTTTGACGAGCTTGCGAAAGACCCACTCCAGCGCGCGGCGCTGGCGCACGACGCCGAAGACCACTTCCTGCACGAACGCGCGGTCGGCGGTGACGGCCTCCAGGGCGCGGTCTGGGAAGTCGCCGCGGTCGAGCCAGGCCGCGATGATGCCGGCGGCAACGCCGCGCGAGTTGACGTATTTCTTTTTCTTGGAGGTGTCGTTCACGGCGCCAGTCTAGCCGGAAACGGCGCGGAAGGCGAGCGGCGACGCAGGCAGGCGTTTGGGCGGCGCATCAGGGAAGCGCGCCCGGCCTGTCACCGCCGACGGACCGGCCTGCACGGGCAGTGTCAGTGCCGCCAGCCGCGGGAAGCGTTTCAGATCGCGGACCAGCACGACGGCCAAGGGATCCACATAGGCCACTGTCCAGCCGGGCTGCCAGGCCAGCCGTTCCGTGCCGGGCAGATGCGGCAGCAGAGCCACCGACGCCTTGTTGAGATCCAGCAGCGCGGCGGTGCAGGGCTGGCCCCGATACAGTTTCCAATGTTCCGTGATGACCGGACGCGGATAACAGGTGTCCAAGCGGCCATCAAAGGAGACCGCACTCGCCGGCAATTCCCACAGGCACAATTCCCCCCAGTCGAAAAACACCAGCAGGTTGCCCGTCAGTTCGTGCTGACGGATGAATTCGATGGCGGCGAGGGGATATTGTGCGCGCGGCACGGCCATCGTTCCCCAAGTGTCCCGATCCCGCTGCCACGTCGCTATGAGTATGGCAGCGGCCAGCAAGGTGAAAACCAAACAGGCTACAGTTTGTGTGACGGGTTGCCGGGCCAACGCCGCCAACCGCGACAGATGGGTCTGTCCGCGCCGGAGCGCATCGGCCACATACGGCGGTGCCAGCGCCAGCGCCGCGATGCAGAACAGCGGCGTATGCCGGACACTGCGCAACGCCACCAAGGCTAAGGCACCCAGCACCGCGGCCTCCCACAGAGACTTGGGCCGCTTCGAAAAAATCCAGGCGCCAGCTGTCAGCGCCAGCAGTGCAAAGAAGGGGGCATGGTCCCAGCCCCATGGGGTCGGATTCCACTCCTCGATTTCCGGCCGCAACCAGCTCACGCTTGCCACCAGCCAGCGTATCAGATCAACGCCCCACGGATTGGCCAGTAACGCCAAGGTGGCGGTGATGGCCGCCAAGCACACCGCCACCCGCACGCGACGCGGCGTGGGCGTCAGCGGCCTCCAGCGGCCGGCTAGCCGCTCCAGCGGGCTGACGGCCAACGCCGTCAGCCAGAGCAGCGCCCAGCCAGCCAAGGCGCCGCCATGGAGATTGATCCACAGGGCGAACAGCAGTGGCAAGGCCACCGCCCAGCCGATGCGTCCGGCGGTGACCCGGCGCAGCAGCCACAACAGGACGGCCAGCGCCAGCCCGGTGAACATCTGTGGGCGTGCGGCAAAGCCAAAAGCGATTTCCACCGAGGCCACCGCAGCCAAGCCCCACGCCACCCAGCGTTCGGAGAGGTCCAAGCGCTCTGCGCCGAGGCGCAGCGCCAGCCACCATGTAGCCAGCCCGCAGCAGGTCATCAGCCAGAACAGGCCTGCGCCGCCGGCGACGCGATGCGCCAACGCCATCAAAATTTCCGCCAGCGCCTCGTGATTGATCCATGGTGCGCCCGCCGCGGTCCAAGAATAGGAATCCGCCCGCTCCACCACACCGGTCAACAGCGCCTGATGGCCAAAGAGGACATGGCCCCACAAATCGGGGTCGGCCGTATTCGCCGCAAAACCGTAGAAGGCCAGCACCAGCACACAGGCCATGAAGGCCAGCCCGGCGGCGGCGGCCCAGCGGGGCGGACGGCCACCAGCGTTGTTGCATGCGGTTGTCATGGTTTTCCATCCATCGAATCAGAGTGCGGAGGCGGTCTGGGAAAGTCAAACCTGAAACGGCCGGAAAGAATTGCAGATTGCAGAGTGCCGAGGGCATAGATGCTAATGGCCGCTTGCCGCTTTGCAGAAGGGAAATTCTTTTGGAGTACGGCGGCACGCCGCAAATTTGTTGCCCCGCGACGCGTCGCGGGGCAGAAAGGCTGACACGTCCGCGCAGTCCAAAATAAAGGCCGCTGGGTGATGCTAAAAATTCAGGAATGCAGCAGCATTGCCGCGCCATGCGTGTGCTTACAAAGGGTTGACGGCAACGGCCGTGTTGCGCAGAGTGTGTCGTGTGAAATACGACGCGCTAATGGGGTTGCTGTTGGGCGTGCTCCTGTTGCTCGCGGGCTGCGCGACGCCGGGCGGCGGGCGGAGCGGCTCGCCACCCGCGGCGGATGACCGGCGCTGGCAGACGCTGACGATGGTCGTCACCGCTTACTGCCCCTGCGGCGAGTGCTGTAACTGGCGGCGAACGTGGTACGGCCGCGCCGTGATCGCGACCGGGCCCCAGGCCGGCAGGGCGAAGGCGGTCGGGGTCACCGCGAGCGGCAAGCGCGCCGGCCGCGGCACGATCGCAGCGGACACCGCCGTATTGCCCATGCGAACGCAGCTCTATGTTCCCGGCTATGGCTACGGCACGGTCATGGACACCGGCGGCGCGATTCAAGGCCGCCGGCTGGACCTATTTTTCTCCACCCATGAACGGGCGCGGCAGTGGGGCGTCAAGCGGCTGAACGTGCGCGTGCAGAAGCCGTGAGTGGCGGCCACGTTCAAGGGGTCTTGGCGGGAGCGCCGGACACCAAGGGGGCGGGCGCACGCTCGCCGCCAGGCTGCGGCTTGGCCGGGTCGCGGCCCTCGCGCAGCAGTTGATGTTTGCCCGTGGCCTCGATGATCTGTTGCAGCCTGGCATCCTGCGGGCTGTTGCGGAAGAGCGCTTTCAGGATGCGCTGCGCCATCCGTGGGTCCACTTTTTCAACGTCGCAGCGGTCGATGTTGCCATCGACGCCGCGGAACGCGACGTCGTGTTTCTCCAGCCAGACATCCAGCTCCGGCATCAGCACGCCGGCGCCCTCCGGCGGCTTGGGCAGATGCAGCGGTTTAGCCACCGTATAGTCGGCCAGGCGTTCGAGGAGCAGCAACGCGATTTTGGCCCGCACGGCTTGCAGCCCCAGCGCCCCCTCGGCCCTCGCCTTCTTCTGGCGCAACGCCAGCTCGGCGACGTTCGCCCCCAGTACGCCCGTAGCCAGGCGGCCCGGCGGATTGGTCCGGCCGGCGCCCCCTGCCCCTTTTTTCGCCGGCCCCGGGCCGGCATCCGCCAGCCTCTGCCGCTCGTTTGCGGCCGTGAGGGCGAGGCTGACCGTGATGATGGCGACGACCAGCGCCACCCCGGCGGCGAGCCACCACGGCCACATGCTGCGCCGCGGCGCATCTTCATACCGATCCAGCACCGCCGTATCCAGCCGCAGGCATTTTTTGATTTCCGCCGCCAGCTCGCCCACGCCGGCAAAGCGTTTCTCCGGGTTGTTGTGGAGCGCCCGCCGCAACAGCGCGGTCAGCTCCGGCGCCAGGCCCGCCGCATAGACGTCCGGCGGCGTCACGTCCTCCTCGGCAATCCGCCGCAGCACCTCGTATTGCGTGCCGCTGACGTCGTGCGGGAAATGGCCCGTGAACAGGTAGTAGAGGATCGCCCCCAGGCTGTAGATATCCGTCGCGGTGCCGATGCGGCTGACCTGGCCGGCGGCCTGCTCCGGGGCCATGAAGCCCGGCGTGCCCGTGACGGTCCCTTCCATCGAAATCGCCGCATCCAGCGCGTCGCTGCCGACGGCCTTGGCCAGGCCGAAATCGAGCAGGAAGGGCACACCCGCATCATCCACAAAAATATTCGAGGGCTTGAGGTCCCGGTGGACCACGCCCGCCTCATGGGCATAGGCGACGCCGCGGCAGACCGCCAGCATCAGCTCCAGGACCTGGCGGCGCGACAGGCGGTGCGCGGCGACGAAGTCGTGCAACGGCAGGCCGTGGATGAGCTGCATCGAGTAGAAACAGAGGCCCTGCTGCACGTCGGCGTCGTAGACGCGCGCGATGTTCGGGTGCTCCAGCCGCGCCGCGAGCTGCACCTCGCGCTTGAACCGCGCGACCGCGTTGGGCGAGCCGACGACGCTGGTCTTGAGAATCTTCAGCGCGACCTCACGCCCGGTGCTGACCTGCACCGCGCGATAGACCATGCCCATGCCGCCGGCGCCCAGCACTTCCACGACCTGATAGCCGCGAATCTCCGGCAGGAGCGCCGTCTCTTCTATGATCGTTGTGTCCATCCGTTGCCTTGCCGACCTGCGAACAAATCCGGGACCCCGGCTGCCCGGCGCCCTTGGACCCCCAACGCCCGTTTCCAAGCCTTGGAAACCAGGGCTGCCGGGGCTTCCAATCCTTGGAACGCCTGCCGTGCCCGGTGGATAACGCGGGGTGCCGCTGAATATTGCGCGGGGTCCGGGCGCCGGCCCCCGGGAAAAAGACATGGCAATCAGGCCGCAATTCGGGCATCGTTGCGGCCATGAAGACGCCGGAGGTGGAACTGAGCGCGGCGGTGCCGATGCGGCGGGTCGGGCCGGTGTTGCTCGCCGGGCCGGAAGTCACGGGTGAATTTCTGCTGCCGCTGGCGACGTTCGAGACGCCCTTATGGCCGTCGGTCGGCCGCGGCGCGCGCGTCGCCCAGGCCAGCGGCGGCATCCGCGCCGTGGTCGTGGATGACCGCATGACGCGCTCGATCCTGGTCGAGGCGCCGGAGGCGGCGGAGGCGCTGCGCGTCGCCGAGGCGCTCGCCTCGCGGCAGGCCGAGGCGCAGGCGCTCGTCGCCCAAACCAGCCGTTTCGCGCGCCTGCTGGACGTCCATCGCCAGATCATCGGCAACCTGCTCTACCTGCGCTTCGAGTTCAGCACCGGCGATGCCGCCGGCCACAACATGGTCACCGCCGCCGCCGAGCGCCTGATGGACTGGCTGCTCGCGGAGTTTCCGGCGCTCCGCTACGTGTCGATCTCCGGCAATTTCTGCGCCGACAAGAAGGCGACCGCGGTCAACGGCATCCTCGGCCGCGGCAAGAACGTTGTCGCCGAGCTGACCGTGCCGCGCAAGCTCTGCGAGCGTTATCTCAAGGCCACGCCGGAAAAAATCGCCGAGCTGAACGTGAAGAAGAACCTGCTGGGCACGCTGGCGGCCGGCGGCCTGCGCTCGGCGAATGCGCACTTTGCCAACATGCTGCTCGCCTTCTACCTGGCGACCGGCCAGGACGCGGCGAACATCGTCGAGGGCTCGCAGGGCTTCACGCACGCCGAGGCCCGCGGCGGCGACCTCTATTTCTCCGTCACGCTGCCGAACCTGATCGTCGGCACGGTCGGCGCCGGCAAGGACCTGCCGTTCGTGCGGGAGAATTTGGAACTGCTCGGCTGCCTCGCGGAGCGCGCGCCGGGCGCGAACGCGCGGCGGCTCGCGGTGCTGTGCGCCGCCGCCGTGCTCTGCGGCGAGCTCTCGCTGCTCGCCGCGCAGACCAACCCGCACGAGCTGATGCAGGCCCACCGGAAGCTGGAGCGCAAGCCGTGAGCGCGACCAACCAGCGCAAGCACGACCATCTGCGCACCTTCGCGCGCGACCCGGCGGTCGAGCGCGGCCGGCATTACTTCGACGCCATCCGGCTGGCGCACCGCGCGCTGCCGGAGCTCGCGCTGGCGGAGGTGGACCCGGCTATCGAATTTCTCGGCAAGCGCCTCAGCTTCCCGCTGCTGATCTCCTCGATGACCGGCGGCAGCGCGCAGATCTTTCGCACCATCAACCGGAACCTCGCGCTGGCCGCCGAGGCCGAGGGCGTCGCGCTCGGCGTCGGCAGCCAGCGTGTGATGTTCAGCGAGCCGGCGGCGGCGGCGAGCTTTGCGCTGCGCCCGTTCGCCCCGACCGCGCCGCTGCTGGCGAACCTTGGCGCCGTCCAGCTCAACTACGGCTTTGGCCTGCAGGAGTGCCGCGCCGCGGTGGCCGTGCTCGCAGCCGATGCCCTGATCCTGCACCTGAACCCGCTGCAGGAGACCGTCCAGCTGGAGGGCAATACGGATTTCCGCGGGCTCGCCGCGAAAATCGGCGGCATCGCGCGCCGGCTCGGCCGGCCGGTGATCGTCAAGGAGGTCGGCGCGGGCCTCGCGCTGGCCGACGCGCGGCTGCTGGTGCGCCATGGCATCCGCCTGCTCGATGTGGCCGGCGCGGGCGGCACCTCGTGGAGCCGCATCGAGCATCATCGCCGCGCCGCGGCCGATGCGGCCGACGACCTCGGGCTGGTTTTCCAGGATTGGGGCCTGCCGACGCCGCTGGCGCTCGCGGCGCTCCGGCCGCTGCGCAACAACGTCACGCTCATCGCTTCCGGCGGCATCCGCAGCGGCCTCGACATGGCCAAGGCCGTAGTCCTCGGCGCGCACCTGTGTGGCGTCGCCGCGCCCTTCCTGCAGCCTGCGCAAGCGTCGCCCGACGCCGTCCGCGCCGTCATCCGGCGGCTCCGCCGCGAGTTCACCACCGCCCTGTTCCTGCTCGGCAGCCGCACGGTGGCCGGCGTGCGCGGCAACGCGCGGCTGCTGGCCGCGCCGGGCTGACCGGCTTTTTCTGCTTGGCGGGCGGATGAATCCCTGTAAGCTCCCGCCCGTCGTTTGCGCAAGAGGTGTGTCATGGATGAACTACTGATAATTTTGCAGAAGAACGCGTGCGCGGCGCACGCCGACATCGCCAAGCAGCTCGACCTCAGCCTTGAAGAGGTCGAACGGAAGATCGCCGACTATGAACAGCGCGGCGTGATCCGCGGCTATCAGGCCGTGCTCAACGAGGACGCGCTCAACCTCGACACGGTCACCGCCGTGATCGAAGTCAAGGTGACGCCGGAGCGCAGCGGCGGCTTCAACCGGATCGCCGACCGCTTGAGCCGCTTCCCCGAGGTGCGCTCGGCCTATCTGATGAGCGGCGCCTACGACCTGCTGCTGTTCGTCGAGGGCCGCAACCTGCGCGCGGTCGCCGCGTTCGTCAGCGAGAAGCTGTCGACGGTCGACGGCGTGATTTCGACCTCGACGCATTTCATGCTCAAAACCTATAAACGCCTCGGCGTCCTGATGGAACCCTCTCATGAAGACGAACGGCTCACCATCTCTCCATGACCGGCTCGCCCTGTCGGTGCGCGACATCCCGCGGTCCGGCATCCGCGACTTCTTCGACATCGTCAGCACGATGCGCGACGTCATCTCGCTGGGCATCGGCGAACCCGATTTCGACACGCCGTGGCATGTGCGCGAGTCCACCGTCTTCGCCATCGAACGCGGCGCAACGCACTACACGAGCAACCTCGGCTACCTCGAGCTGCGCCAGGCGCTGGCCGGCTATGTCCACAAGAAATTCGGCGTGGGCTACAACCCGGCCACGGAAGTGCTCGTCACGGTCGGCGTCAGCGAGGCGCTGGACCTGGCGCTGCGCGCGATCCTGAACCCCGGCGACGAGGTGCTCTACCATGAGCCCTGCTACGTCTCCTACCGCCCCGTGATCCTCTTTGCGCACGGCGTGCCGCGGGCCGTCGAGACGCGCGCCAGCGACGGCTTCCGCCTGACGCGCGCGATGCTCGAGGCGCAGGTGACGGAGCGCACCAAGGTGCTGATGCTGAACTTCCCGAACAACCCGACCGGCGCGGTGATGCACCGGAAGGACCTCGAGGAAATCGCCGCGTTCGCCCGCGAACGCGACCTGCTCGTCATCACCGACGAGATCTACGCGGAACTGACCTACGACAACGCGCACGTCAGCATCGCCAGCCTGCCGGAGATGCGCCCGCGGACGCTGTTCCTCCACGGCTTCTCGAAGGCGTGGGCGATGACCGGCTACCGCCTCGGCTACGCCTGCGGCCCGGCGGAGTGGATCGACGCGATGATGAAGATCCACCAGTACACGATGCTCTGCGCCTCGTCGCTCGGCCAGAAGGCGGCGATCGAGGCGCTCGCCCGGCCGGACGGCGACATCGGCGCCATGGTGGACGAGTACCGCCGCCGCCGGAACTTCCTGGTCGCCTCCTTCCAGGAACTGGGGATCGAATGCTCGCGGCCCGCCGGCGCGTTCTATGCATTCCCGAACATCGCGAAGTTCGGGCTCACGGCGAAGGCTTTCGCGCTCAAGCTGCTGGAGGAGGAGCGCGTGGCCGTCGTGCCCGGCACGGCGTTCGGCGCGTGCGGCGAGGGGTTTGTGCGCTGCGCCTACGCGACGAACCTCGAACAGATCAAGGAAGCCATGCAGCGCCTGCAGCGGTTCCTCAAGCGGCTCGGCTGATCAGCGCAGCCGGATTTCCTGCATCAGCGCCATGACGCGGTCGAGCGCGTTCTGGATCACACCCCACTCGGTGCTCATATGCTCAAGGTGTGTCTTGAGTTCGGATTGCGTCTTTTCCAGATGGTCAATCCTGCGGTTCGCCACATCCAGGTCGGCCGCCAGATCGGCGACACGGTTCTGGGCGGCGGTCAGCTGCTCGTGCAGGTTCTGCATCTGGGAGGCATCGGCGGCGGTCTCGGCCGCCATGGTGTCCGGATAGGGCACCTGGATGATGTTCTGGCAGTCGGGGCAGGTGATGGCCAGGCCTGCGCCGGCCCCATCGATCGCCATGCTCTTGCTGCAATGCGGACAGTCAAAGACGATATCGTTGGGCTGGATGCTGATGTTGAGCTTCAGCTCCTCCCCCTCGCCGACCTCGGGCACGGCGACCACGGTTTCGGCCTCGCCCAACTCCACCCTGATCTGTTTGGTCTCTTCCGCCATGGCACACCTCGCTCTCAAAATACGCCGCAATCTACCGTCACATCACGCAAGGCTCAAGAAGAAATGGTTGAGGGTGCAGGGTGGAGGGTTGATGGGGAGCGTTGCCGATAATCGTTCCCCCTTATCCAGCTGCCATTAACCCTGCTCCCTCAACCCTGTTTTCTGGCGGTGCCGCCGGCATAAAACGGCAAGTCGACCACGGTCGCCGGCAGCGCCGCACCGCGCGACGGAATTTCCAGCCTGGTGCCGGCCGCGGCGCAGGCGGCCTCCACGTAGGCCAGCGCCACCGCACAGCCGAGCGACGGCGCGACCGAGCCGCTGGTGACCACCCCGACGGTGCGCCCTGCGGCCGCGACCAGGTCGCCGTTGCGCGCCGCGCGCTTCGAGGCCAGCCGCAGGCCCACGAGCACCTGCTGCGGCTGTTGCAGCTCGGCTGCCACCGCCGCCTTGCCGATGAAATCTTTCGTCAGCTGGATGTAGCGCCCGCGCGAGGCGCCGGCCGGCGTCCGGTCCAGGTTCAATTCGTGGCCGTAGAGCGCATAGCCCATCTCCAGCCGCAGCGTGTCGCGCGCGCCGAGGCCCGCGGGCTTGAGCTCGCCGCCGGCCAGCAGCTTGGCCCAGAACGCGCCGACGCTGCGCATCGGGCAGTAGAGCTCGTAGCCGAACTCGCCGGTGTAGCCCGTGCGCGAGAGCAGGCACGGCAGGCCCTCGAGCGTGATTTCGGCGAAGCGAAAATAGCCGAGGTCCGGCAGCTGCACGCCGAGCGCCCGCTCGGTCGCGGCGCGCGCGGTCGGCCCCTGGATGTCGAGCTTGCCGATGTCATCGGAGAGGTCGGCAAACTGCGTCGCCGGCGAGACGTGCTGCCAGACCCAGGCCGCGTCCTGCGCGCGCGTGCCGGCATTGACGACCAGCCAGAAATGGTCCGGGCCGAGGCGGTAGCAGGTGAGGTCGTCGAGCACATGGCCGTCGTCGCGCAGCAGATAGCCGTAGCGGCACTGGCCGACCGCGAGCGGGGCGACCGGCATGGTCAGGATTTTTTCGAGATCGGCGAGCGCGGTCGGGCCGCGCAGCTCCAGCTCGCCCATGTGGCAGATGTCGAAGACCGAGGCCGCGCGGCGCGTGTGTTCGTGCTCGGCCAGGATGCCGGCGTATTGGATCGGCATGTCCCACCCGGCAAACGGCGCCAAGCGGGCGCCGAGCGCGACATGGGCCTCATACAGCGGAGTTTTCATGCGCCCAATGTAGCGCACCGGGCCGCGCGCGCCGACTTTTTTCCGCGCCCGGCGCCGCTTTTGCCGCGGCGGGGCCAGCTCACGCCGCGGGCCGGGCGGGCGCGGGTGGCGCGGCGGCTTCGGCGGCCTCGATGCGGCGGATGCTGCTGCCGAGCGCCATCGCAGTTCCGAGGTATATCATGTTCCGGTAGAAGGTTATCTGCAAATCGTAATAGGCGATGATCACCTGGCCGACAATGAACAGGATGATCATCAAGGCGAGGGCCTTGAAGTAGGGGTCGCGCATGGCGCGGTAGTCGATCATCGCCTGGACGACCGAGGTGCCGAAGAACAGCCAGAAGATGGTGAAGCCGACGAAGCCGGTCTTGATCCAGACCCAAAAGAGCGCGCAGTGCGGAATCCAGCGCCAGAGCGGGAAGCAGTCGCCGATGTCGGCGTAGGGCACGACGATCAGGTACTGGTTGCCGAACCCGATGCCGAGCGGATAGGCGCGGATGGTGGCCTTGAGGTTGATCAGCTCCAGCTTGCGCCACTCGTTGGATTCGTTGTCGGCGGTGCCCTCCTGCTTGACGAACATGGACTTCACTTTTTGCGCGGGCATCGCGATGCCGCCGGACTTGTTCCAGAAGGCGGCGGTATAGACCGCGAACAGCAGGGCGAACGGGATGACGACGCGCAGGGCCTTGCGCAGCTGCTCCTTCGGCAGCATGGCGACGACAATGCCCAAGCTCAGGCCGAGCACGCCGTAGGTGATGCGGCGCTGGTTGAAGATGAACGTGAGCAGGTTCATCGGCAGCGTGGCAACGAGGAACTTGAATTCGCGGCCGCGATAGCCAAGGAAGTAATAGGCGGCCAGCAGGACGAAGACGGTGACGATGAACAGCGAGTCCTCGTGGCCCAGAATCGCGCGCAGGCTGCCGAGGTCGCCGCCCTTAGTGACGAAGTAGCGCCAGCAACCCTGGAAGCCCTTGACCGCCACGCCGGCGATGATGATCCAGACGCAGATCTGCACCTGCCGCCGCGTGCGGATGATCTGGGAGGCGATGAAGTAGACGAAGCAGAGATAGTAGAGCGCGCGGATCTCCCACAGCGCCGCCTTCCAATCGCCGCCGCGCGCGAGCCCGTAGCCGGTGAAGAAGATCAGCATCAGCAGGAAGACGACGGCCATGCCGGCGTTCGGAATGCTGTGCAGGTGCCACTCGCGGCTGATCGTGGCGCGCCAGAACCAGGCGGCGACCATGATGACCAGCAGCAGCTCCACCGGGTTGAAGACCAGCGGACCGATGCCGGTGCTGGTGTTGAGGTTGAGGTAGAACGGCACCTTGGTGGTGACGGCGTCGAGAAAGCCGAACACGCGGAACTGGTCCAGCACCATCGTCGCGGCCAGCAGGCAATAGAGGGCCAGATCGAGGTGACGGACGAACAGCCACAGCACCAGGAGGCCCACGCAGAGGGCTGGGACGACGACCAGATTGCCGTTGGTGAGCCAGAGCAGGACGGCCCCCAGCACGGAGAGCGCGACAGCGGCAAAGACGGGGGTGGAGGGCGTGCGCATGTCGCCGGCTAAAACGTCAGGCGGGTGAAGGCCAGCACCATGACGATCAACAGCGTCATGGTCACGGTGGTCCACCGCGTGATCTCCTGCGACAGCGCCCCGGTGACGAAAAAGATCACCATCATGAGCATGATCATCTTCATGCGGTCAGATCCATTTATAGAGCCATTCCGGGATCCAATATTCGGCGTAGTTGACGACGACGCCGACGAGCTTCTCGGGCGGCACCTTGGCCAGCGCGGCGTTGATGGCCTGCTTCTTGGTGACATAGAGCCGCGCGATGAAGAGCACGCCGTCGCTCGCGGGCGCGATGAGCTGGCCGGCCGTGTTGCCGATCAGGTCGGGCGCCTCCAGCAGCGTCAGCGCGAACCGCCCGCGCAGCTGCTCCAGCAAGACATGGAACGCCGTGGTGTTGAAGAGCACCTCCGCATATTCCGTCGCCTGGCCGGCGGGCAGGACGAACACGTTGGGCGCGCCGCCGGGCAGCAGCACGTCGTCGAGCCGCGCGCGGCCCTCGACGACCTCAGCGAGGCCCGGCGCCACGCGGCCGGCGCGGCGCGAAAGCTCCGGGTTCGGCAGGTTCGCGTCCACGATGCAGATCGGCCGCTTGAGGTCGCCGGCGAGCACGACCGCGAGGTTCTGGATGAACAGGGTGGAGCCTTCGGCCGGGCGCGTGCTCGTCACCATCCAGAGCAGCTGGTCGGGCGCGGCATAGGCGGCGCGGGCGGCGATGGCGACGCCGCGCAGGCGCTCGATGTAGTCGTCCAGCGCCTCGTCGTACCGCGTCTCGCGCGCGCCGGCCTGCTGCAGACGCACAGGCGGCAGGACGTAGTCCGCCGGATAGTCGGCGGGCATCACGAAGCGGCGGGCGGCAAACACGGCGCGCAGCAGGTGGTCCACGAAGCGCAGCGGCGGCAACAGCCATTTCATCTGCGGGCGATGCATCCAGGCCATGAAGCGCATCCAGGCGCGGCGCAGCCAGGCGAACATCGGCAGCGGTTCCAGCTCGCCGTAGTGGTAGAGCTTGGGCAGCGTGCCCAGCAGCGGCAGGTGGGCGCGCCGCAGGATTTCGCCGGGCCGCACCAGCCGCGGATCGGTGAACTCCAGCAGGAAGACCAGCATGAAGCCGAGGGCGAAGCCGCCCACCACGCCGCCGATGATGAAGGTTTTGCGGATGGGCTTGAAGCGCGCGAGCGGCGCCAGCGGCGGGTCGATGATCGAGAAACGGTTCCGCTGCTGCTCGATCTCGACCTCGCAGGAGACGCGGGCGTGCTCCAGCTTCAGCTGCAGCGTCTCGGAGAGGTCGCGCGTCAGCTTGACCTCGCCCTCCAGCCGCGCCTGCTCCCGCTCCAGCTCGGGGACGTTTGTGAGCTGCTGGCGGATCTCCGCCATGATGCGCCGGAATTCGGCGGCCTTCTGCTCCAGCACCTTGACCCGGATGTGGGCGTCCTCCAGGCGGGCGCTGACCTCCTGGTAGACCGGCGAGCGCATTTCGCGCGACTCCGAGGCCTCGTGCTTCTTCTTTTCATCCTCCAGCAGGTCCACGATGAAGTCCATCTCGCGCTGGAGCTTCTGCACCTCCGGGTGCGTCTTGTCGCGCGTGGCCACCAAGTTGCCCATCTTGATCTTCAGCTCCTGGTAGGCCTTCTGGTAGGGCGTGTTCTGCACGTAGAGCGCCTGCGAGATGACCATCGGCTTTTCGCCCGCGAGCCGGGCGGCATAGAGCTGCTCGTTGAGCTGCTCCTGCTTGAGCTCCAGCTCCGTGTCGAGCAGCTTGGCGCGATAGTCGTTGATCATGCCGCCGAGCGAGAGCGAGGTCTTCAGCGTCTCGGCGTTCGTTTTGCGGAAGGCCTGCAGCTCGCCGTCGAGCCGGTCCAGCTCGCCCTTGTAGTGGCTGAGCTGCTTCTGGATGAAGTTGACCGCCGACATCGCCTCTTTCCGGCTGCCCTCCAGGCTGCGGTCGATGAAGAGCTGCGTGATCGTGGCGACCATGTTGCTCGCCAGCAGCGCGTTCGGCGCGCTGCAGCCGATCTGGAACGAATCCGAGGTCAGGGTGATCAGGTGGATGTTGGCGCGGATGTTGTTGATCAGGCCTTCCAGCTCCATGGCGCTCTTCGCCTGCTGCGCGAGGCCCAGCTTGTGCGCCGCCTCCTCGAGCAGCGTGCGGCTGTAGAGGATCTTCTGGAATGATCCGAGCCGGTTCCAGTCGGTCATGGCCACGGCGGTGTCGTAGCGGACCAGCGGATTGAGGATGTCCTCCTTGCCCATTAGGATGGTCGTCTGGGACATGTAGGAGGGCTTGATCGCATAGCTGAGCAGGAGCGCCAGCACCGGCGTCAGCAGCAGCGGGACGATGAACAGCCGCTTGCGCCGGAACATGATCTCCAGCAGGTAGCGCACGCTGAAGTCGCCGGCGAGCTTCGGCTCCCCCGCCCCGCCCGCCGCCCGCCGCGGCGCTTTGGTTGTCAGTTCCGGGTTCACTGGCTCAAGGTCTTCATCGAGGCGCCGATCATGATCGTGTTCAGCGACGGCGTCAGCTGCCGCAGGTAGTAGTTGAACTTCGCCATGCCGCGCCGCTCCACAAAGACGATGTCGCCGGATTCAATGGGCGGATTGATGCCCGCCCGGCCCTGCAGCTGATCCCGCATATCCACGTCAATCAGCTCCGGCTCACCCGGCCGCGTGCGCCGGATGATGTGCACCTTCTGCAGCGCGCTGTCCTCCGTGTAGCCGCCCGCCAGCGCGATCGCGCGGACCACGTCCACCTCCTGCCCGCGCGGGAACACGCCGGGCCGGTTGACCTCGCCGAGTACATAGTAGGTATGTTCCTCGTCGGCCTTCACATAGACCGCGTCCTCCGGCAGCAGCGGGACGTTCAGGGTCTGGTCGCCCTTGCGCAGCAGGTCATAGAGGTCGATCTCGATCAGCATCCCCTTGCCGCGGACGATCGTGCAGCCGCGCATGTCGGCCTTGTCGGTCAGTCCCTCCGCCCGCGCCAGGGCGCTCAGGAGCAGGGGCCGGCCCGGGAAATTGTACTGGCCCGGCTTGCGCACCTCGCCGAGCACGAAGATGCGGTTGTTGTTGTAGGCCTCCACGATCACATCGATGCGCGGGCTCAAATACTGCTGCTTCACCCGCTCCGTGATCAGCAGGGCCGCCTGCTCGCGCGTCAGGCCGTCGAGCATGACCACGCCGAAACCCGGCACCGTGATCTTGCCGTCCGGCCCGATCACGTACTTGCGGTTCAGCTCCACGATGTCCATCGCATAGATCTGGATCTCGTCGCCGGCGCCCAGCTTGTAGTCGCCGAGTTCCGTCTGGAGCGACTTGAGCTGCTCCGCCGACATGCTCCGGCTCGGCGCGTTCGTGGCGACGGGCGGCAGCAGCGGCAGATTCACCTTCGTCGTGCAGCCCGCGGCCACCCACAACACGGCCAGCGCCGCGACTTTCCCCAGGCCGGGCAACGCGGCACGCGAGTTGTTCCAACCCTTGGAAAAACGCGCGCCCAACGCTTCCAAGCCTTGGAAAAGCCTGCGGGTTCCGTTTCCCCCGCGACTGCGCCCGGGGCAGGCAGGCCCTGAAAAAGCGGGGGGCGGGTTGACAGCGGTCAGTTGTGCCGGCCACCGGCAACTGACGAAGGGCAACTGACCACTGACGTTTCTGCCACTCATGGTTTCATCTCAAACCGCAGGTGCATGACCGTGCGCGGCGGCAGCTGCACCACCCCGTCCGCCGCGACCGGCGGCTCCGGCAACGCCGCGACGCGCGGCCCGCTTGGGCCGAGAGCATAGCCGCGGGCCGGGCCTGCGGCAATCCCATTCCAGCGCAGGCGCAGCGCTTGCGGCAGGCCGGACTTGTTCACGCAGAGCACCGTCAGCGCGCCGGCGGCGCGGTCGCGCGCGGCGAACACCGACACCTCCTCGGCCGCCGGGCCAGCCCACGTGGCGTCGAGCGCCTCGCCGCCGAACGCCGCACCCTGGCCGTCCGCGTTGCGGAACAGCTGGTAGGCCGCCGCCGCGAACGAGCCCTCCGGCGGCGACGTCCAGTAGCAGGCCGCGTCCGCGCCCTCGCGGCCCAGCACGCCCAGGATCTCGGCCAGCGCCAGCGCGCCGCTGACGTCGTTTTCGCCGCCCCAGTTGTATTCCGTCAGCGCGATCCGCGTGCCCGGGTAATTTTCCGCAACCCAGCGCCGCAGCCGCGGCAGCAGCGCGACGCGCTCCTTGATCCACGACGGATCGCGATAGTCCGCGTCCCAGAGCGACCGCACGCTCTCGAGGCGCAGCCGCGTGGCCTCGAGGTCGGTCGCCGCGGAAAAGACATTCGGCGCCTGCGGATAGAAATGGACGCTCACATAGTCCAGCAGCCGCGTGCCGCCGCGCTGCTCCTCGGCGCGCAGCTCCCGCAGAAACCACGGCAGCAGGTCCGCGCCGCCGCGCGCGCGCCGGTCGGCGTGGTCGCGGCGGCCGGTGTCGAAGGCGGAATCGAAATACGCCGGCCAGCCCCACAGCTCCGGCCCGGCGAGCTGCACCTCCGGCGCGGCGGCCTTGATGGCGCGCGCCATCTTTACGAAGCGCTCCAGCAGCTCGCGCGAGGTCGCCGGCTCGGGATGCACGTCGCGGTGCGTGATGTGCCACAGCATCGGCTCGTTGCCCGGCGCGAGGATGATGCGCCGCTCGGCGAACAGGCGCGGAAATTTCTCCTTCATCGCCCGGACCCACGCGACGACGAAGTCCGGGTCGGCGACGATGGAGGTGTCGTAGCGGCTGTTGCCGGTGACCGGCGTGCCGTCGCCGCGCAGGCCGTTGCCCACGTCCGGCCGGCCCGGCTCACACTCTTTTTGCGGGCCATACTTTTTGACGGAAAAGGCGTAGGAGCTGGTGTCCTTCGCCGCATAGCCGATCAACGGCACATTGAGGTAGGCCTTCGCGCCGGCCTTTTCCACGCGGTCGAGGAAGCCGATCCACGCGTGGCGCTCGACGCCGACGTTCTCGAAGAACCAGTCGCGGCCGGTGTTCCAGGCGTTGCCGAGCTGCCAGTTGTAGCGCTCGGACGTATTGCCGCCCCAGCGCAGCAGCGGCACGTGCCAGTTCGTCGCCTGCGCCATGGACGGCACCGCGAGCCCGTAAATTTCCGGGGGGATCTGCCGCGGCTGCGCCGGCGCGCTGAGTACGCACACCGCCGGCTCCGCGGCCGGCGCCAGCGCCGCACCCAGCAGCCCCAGCGCGGCGCCGTTCACCAAGACCCGGAAACAGCTCATGGCGCTTTTTCCAGGCCTGGAACACCCGGCAGCTCGCGGATGACCTTGGCGGGGATGCCGCCGGCGAGCACGTTCGGCGGAACGTCCTTGGCGACGACCGCACCGGCGGCGACGACCGCGCCGGCCCCGATCTTCACGCCGGGCAGCACGGTGACGCGCGCGCCCAGCCACGCGCCGCGGCCGACGGTGATCGGCTTGGCGTGGACCGCACCGGCACGGAAAGCAGACGCGCCCATTTCGTGGGTGTTGGTGATGAAGAGGCATTCCATGCCGACCGAGACGTTGTCCTCGAGAACGACCTCGCCGCCAAGGTTGAAGGTGGTGTTCTCGTTGAGATAGCAGTGCGCGCCAATGGTGAGGCGGCGGGTGACCGGGCCGGCACCGGTCAGGCGCAGGCGGCCGGAGAGGACGGTGCCGTGGCCCAAGCGGACTCCGCCGAGGCGGTAGAGGCGCGGGCGCAGGCGGATGAACGCCTCGGCCGGCAGCAGCGCCGCGAGCCCCTGGAAGAAATGCAGGCGCGGATGGCAGCCGCCGAACTCGCTCCGCACGATGTCCAGCAGCTTGCCGCCGTTCATGAGGTGGGTTCCCCGGGGGCGCCACGGAACAGGCCCGCGAACCGGCCGCACAGGGCGCGCAACAGGATGCGCGCATCCTCGCCCAGCGAGCGGTGGTGCGCATAGTAGAGCGCATCCACGCGCTTGATGAGCGTGTCGGACGCCTCGGCGCGCGGCGTGGCGTAGGTCAGGGCGGCCGGGAAGTATTCCTTGAACTCGCGGTGTAACGCGTCCTCGGCCTCCACCCGGAGCGGCTCCTGGCCACAGAGCCAAAGCCGGCCGGCGAGGACGCACAGCAGCGCCGGGAACAGGTCGAGGCTGGCGGCGCGGAAGAGCCGCGCGAGCAGCGGCAGCGGCCCGGCGCCGGGACAGGGGCAGGTGAGCAGCGTGGTGCGGCGCCGCCGCGTGGCATGGAAGGTGCCGCTCGCAAACCGCCCGGCGCCGGTAATTTTCAGCAGGCTGCCGAGCAGCAGGAACGGGAGGCACTGCAGCAGCGCCAGCAGCAGCGCGAGGGGCCAGCCGAGCGCCGCGCGGAGGACATCGGCGGGCCGCAGCGTGCCGGGCACGGTGGCGAGCAGCCACGGGTCCTCGATGTCGGCGACGGTGCCATCGGCGGGATCGATCAGCCGCCGCCCGGCGACGATCTTGTCGCGGATTTCCAGGTTGCGGCCGATGTAGGTGCCGTCGAGGATGACGCAGCGGGCCAGCTCGCTCTGCCGGTCCACGATGCAGTGGTGACCGATGATGACGTCGGGGCCGATGTTGGTCATGGCGCCCAGCCGCGTGTCGTTGCCGATGACCAGCGGCGGCTGCAGGCGCGCGGCGGGCGGGATGATCACATTGAAGCCGATGCCCGCGCCGTCCTTGTAGGTATAGCCCGGGCTGACGTAGCGGGCGCATTCGCCGCGCACCATCCGCAGGTTGAGCTCAAAATATTCCTGCAGGCTGGACACCGGTTCCGGCAGGAAACCGAGCTCGTTGAAATCCTGCGCACCCAGCGCCAGTTCGCCGCCGGCGATGAACGAGGCGAGAAACGCCGGATCGGAACTGGCCAGACACGCCGTGCGCCCGCCTTCGCGGTGCAGGTGTGTGCCCGCAAGGTTCAGCTTCTCCAGCGGTTGCTCGCCGAGCCGGCGCGGGAAGAGCGGCGCGCGGAGATAGAACAGCCCCTCCGTCCAAAGCTCCGGCGAGCGCTGCAGGAAGAGGTCGGGATCCTCGTCGGGGCCGAGGAAGCTGTAGGTGATCTTGAGGCCCCAGCGCGCGCCGTCCTGCGCGAAGGCCTCGACCGCCTGCGCGCCATCGGACAACACCAGCCGGACCTCGGCGATATGCAGCAGATCACACAGCTCGAGCCAGTATTCGAGCGCCGGACGCCCGGCGACAGGCGCGAGCGCCCAGGTCTCGAAGCCCAGGTCGCGCGCCCAAGCGGGCGTGCCCCCGGTCTGGAGGACGGCCTTCACCGGCACGCCTGGAGCGCCTCCTCGACCGTGTCGCAGATCTGGAAGATCTTATAGGCCCGGGTGATCTCGAAGACCATGCGGACCTTCTTCGGCAGGCGCGCGAGCTTGAGGTCGCCGCCCCGCTCCGAGATGCGCTTGAGCAGGGCGATCAGCGCCCCGAGGCCCGAGCTGTCCATGAAGTCGATGCCGTGGCAATCCATGACGACATTGCGGAACGCCTCGCTGCTCTTGTGCCACTCATTGAACTCGGCGCGGAAAGCGTCCACCTGTCCGGCCGTGAGGGGCCCGACCATGGTGACCAGTCCGACCCCGTTTCTGACCTCAAAGGCTGCTGCCATAGGATGTTCCTTTCATCAATAGGCGCCGCGGCCCAACAGGACCGCCGGCACGGTTTTCAACATGATCATGAAATCTTTCCAGAGGCTCTGGCTCTGGATGTATTGCAGGTCGAGCCGCACCTGTTCCTTGAACGGGATTTCCGAGCGGCCCTGGATCTGCCAGAGGCAGGTGAGGCCGGGCTTGACGTGCAGGCGCTTGCGGTCCTCCAGCGTGTATTGCGCCACCTCGCGCGGCACGGGCGGGCGCGGGCCGACGATCGCGAGGTCGCCCTTGAGCACGTTGAAAAACTGCGGGAACTCGTCCACGCTGAAGCGGCGCAGAAAACCGCCGATCCGGGTGATGCGGGGATCCTTCTTCATCTTGAAGATCACGCCGTCGCCGGATTCGTTCTGCTTGATCAGCTGGTCCTTGAGCTTTTCGGCGTTGGTCACCATCGAGCGGAACTTGTAGAAGTTGAATATGCGGCCATCGAGACCGACGCGCTTCTGGACGAAGAAAAACGGGCGGCCATCCTCGAGCCGGATGATGAGCATGATGACGAGAAAGAACGGGGTGAGCAGGAGCAGCGCGGTCAGGCTGAGCGCGATGTCGAGCAGGCGCTTGACCGCATACAGGCTGCGCAGGCCGAGCTCCCAGAACCCGAGCTTGCAGCGCAGCCGCCAGCGGAACAGCCGGATGCTCGCGCGCGAGACCGGCAGGTCCAGCGTTTTGAACAGCTCCATGCGCGCTTGATAGATTGAGTCGTTCATCGGCCGTAACTATACGTCAGCAGCACCCTGTTTGGCAGCATTGAAATCGGAAGAAAGCAAATAGAAGGCGATATTTTCCGGCCCGCGCCGGAACACCTCGATGTGGCTGGCGATGGCGCGGATGATGCCCAGGCCGCGGCCGCGCGGGGCGTCGGGCCCGCGCCGGCGGGCCCAGAGCACGCCGTCTTCGAACGTCCACTCGCGGCCGGTGTCGCGGAACAGGAGGCCGGCGGTGCCGCCCATGACGCGCAGCTGGCAGGAAAGCATGGCGCCCGCCGGCAGCTGGCCGTGGTCCACCGTGTTGGCGCCGTGTTCCATCACGAGCAGGCGCGCCGCGGTGGCCGCCTCCTCGGACCAGCCGAGCTTGAGCAGCACGCGCTCGCAGTCGGCCGCGAGCTCGGTCACGTGGTGATGGTCCGGCGGGATGGCGCAGGACAGCTTGACCTCGTCGGGCGCGATCTGGGCCACCAGCAGCGCCGTGCAGTCATCGGCCTCGAGCAGATAGCCGGCGGCGCGCACGCGGGCGAGCGCCTCGGCGGGGACGTTCGGCACGGAGGGATCGCCCAGCAGCGTGCCGACGGTCCGGCCGAGCTCTTCCACGCCGAGCTCGCCGCCCGCGGCGGCGTGCCGCGCCTCGGTCAGGCCGTCGGTATAGAGGAACAGCAGGGAGCCGGGCGGCCCGGCCAGGCTCATCTCGCTGTCCGCGGTGTACCCCGCGCCCCGCTCGTCGCCAAGGCCGATGGGCAGGTCGCCCTGCTGGTCCAGCAACACCGGCGCCGCCGTGCGGCGCAAGAAGAACAGCGGCGGCGGATGGCCGCAGTTGAGGCAGTGCCACTGCTGGTGCACCGGGTCGAAGAGCGCGAGGAACAGCGTGGCATAGACCTCCGGGTTGTCCACCTGCCGGCGAAAGCGCACGTTCAGCTCGGTGCAGATGGCGGCCGGGCCGCGCTCGGCGTAGGCGCGGATCAGGTCGGTCAGCATCGCCTTGAGCATGGAGGAGATCATCGCCGGGCCGACGCCGTGGCCGGAGACGTCGCCGGCATAGACGGCCAGCCCGCCGTCGCCCAGCGGCAGCACGTCAAAGAAATCGCCGCCGATGTTCATGGAGGGCTGGAAGACCGCACGCACTTCGAATTGCTCCGTCAAGAGCGGCCGGGCGGCGAACAGCTTGCGTTGGAGCGAGCCGGCGATCTCCAGCTCGCGTGACATCTTCTGCTTCCAGACGCGGACCTCCTCGGTGCTGCGCTTGAGGAGCAGCGCGTTGCGGACCCGCACGATGAGCTCGCGCGGGTTGAACGGCTTGCGGATGTAGTCGAAGGCGCCGAGCAGGAACGCGCGCTCAATGTCGGCGATGTCGGTGCGCGCGGTGACCATGATGACGGGGATCTCCTGGAGCGCGGGATCGCTCTTCATCGTCTGGCAGACCTCGTAGCCGCTGATGCCGGGCATCATCACATCCACCAGCGCCAGGTCGGGCTTGTGCGCGCGGACCATTTGCAGGGCGATGGCGCCATCGGGCGCCTCGAGCACCTCGCAGCCGCGCGCCGTCAGGATTTTTTTCAGGTACGCGCGGTTGGGCAGCTCATCGTCCACCACCAGCACGCGGCCGAACAGCGGCTCCGGGGTGAGGAGGTCAGGGGCGGTGGCGGGCAAGGGGGTGTTCATGGGGCTCCCGGGCCCAACCGGGCCTGAAACGCGATGATCCATTGCTGCAGGGCGCCCACCAGCCGGCCACAGCGTGCGAAATCGCCGGCCTTGGCGGCGGCACTCAGCTCCTCGCCAACGACGGAAATCTCGGCCTCGCCGACGGTGCCGCCCATGCCGGTGAGCGAATGGGCAAAGCGGCGGACCTCGGCCTCGTTCGCGGCGCGCACGGCGGCGGGCAGGTCGCGGATGATCTCCGCCATCTGCGCGCTGAACAGGGCCAGGATTTCCGCATCCATTTCGCCGGGTCCGACGCGGAACGGCGCGGACCGGCGGACCAGGTCCGGGATCAGCGCCGTGAAGAGGGCGTTGGTATCGGGGGCCGGCCCGGCGGCGGCGGGCGCCCCGCCCCCGTTCGCCGGCCGGTTGGCGATACCCTCGCCCACATGCCGCGCCCACTTGCCCAGCAGCTGGCTGAGTTGTTCGATGCGCACCGGCTTCGCCAGATAGTCATCCATGCCGGCCGCGAGGCATTTTTCGCGGTCGCCCTCAAGCGCGTTGGCCGTCATGGCAATGATCGGGATATGCGCCGGGGGGTGGCCGGCCAAGGCCGCGGCGCCCTCGTTCTCCCGGATCTTGCGTGCGGCATCGTAGCCGTCCATGTCCGGCATCTGGCAATCCATGAGGATCAGGTCGTAGGGCTGGCCCCGCAGGGCCGCGACGGCTTCCAGCCCGTTGGCGACCGCATCCGTATGCACGTAACCGAGCTTGGCCAGCTGGCGCACGGCGACCTTCTGGTTGACGGGGTTATCCTCCACCAGCAGGATGCGCGCGGGTTTGATGCCCGTGGACAGCGGCCCGGCCGTGGCGCGGTACGGCTCGGCCGCGGGCACGGCCGGCTCCTGCTTTTCCGACACCGTCAGGATGGTGTCGAGCAACTGCGACTGTTTGACCGGCTTGACGAGCACACGCACCCCCGCCATTTTCTTCAGAACCTCGATCTCGCGCGCGTGACCCATCGACGTCATGACGATGGCCGGGATGGCCTGCAGTTCCGCCGTGGCCCGCAGGGCATTGATCAGGTCGGCGCCGGTCAGGTCGGGCATCATCATGTCGGTGATGAGCAGGTCGCACACGCGGCCCGCGGCCGCCCGCTCGCGCAGGGCCGTCAGGGCGGCGGCGGCGCCGCTGAAGCTGGTGCACTGCAGGCCCCACGCCGCGAGCTGCTTTTCGAGGATCAGCCGGTTCGTGTCGTTATCGTCCACGATCAGCAGGTCTAGGTTGCGCAGGCTCGCGGGATCGGGCAGCTTGCGCCGGATCTGGCGCTGGCTGGGGAGCAGCGGCGCCTCGAACCAGAAGAGCGACCCTTGGCCCGCCGCGCTCTGGACGCCGATCTGTCCGCCCATCATGTCCACGAGCCGCCGGGAGATCGCGAGGCCCAGGCCCGTGCCCCCGTGCCGCCGCGCCGCCGACCCATCCACCTGCGAAAACACCTCGAACAGCCGCGGCAGCGCGTCCGCCGCGATGCCGATGCCGGTATCCTGCACCTCGAAACGCAGCAGGACCCGGTCGCCGGCGGGCGCCAGGCGCCTGACGCGGACCACGACCTCGCCATGCTCGGTGAACTTGATCGCGTTGGCCAGCAGGTTGATGAGCACCTGCCGCAGGCGCCCCTGGTCGCCGTGGAGCATGACCGGCACCTCCGGCTCGATGAACGACATGACTTCGAGGCGCTTGTTGGCGGCCTTTTCCGCCAGCAGGTCCACCGCGCCCTCGACCATGTTGACCAGGTCGAACTCCTCCGACTCGATCTTCATCTTGCCGGCCTCGATCTTGGAGAAGTCGAGGATGTCGTTGATCAGCGTCAGGAGGGCCTCGCCGCTGGCGTTGATGGTCTGGACAAAATCGCGCTGCTCTTCGGTCAGCGGGGTCTGCAGCAGCAACCCGGTCAGCCCGATCACGGCGTTCATCGGCGTGCGGATCTCGTGGCTCATGTTCGCCAGAAATTCGCTCTTGGCCTGGTTGGCCGCCTCGGCGGCCACCGCGAGCTGGTTGGCTCGCTCGATCGCCTGCTGCAGCTCGGCGTGCGACTCCTCCAGGTTGTGCCGCGACCGTTCCAGGTCCTCCACCATGCTGAGCATCAGCTCGTGGTTCTGCTCCAGCTCGGCGGTGCGCCGGACCTGGTCCTCGTTGACGCGCTTGAGCTCCTCTTCCATCTGCTTGCGCTCGGAAATATCCACGAAACTTTCCAGCAGGTAGCGGCGGCCGCGCAGCGTGATCGGCACCACCGTCTTGAGGATGGCGATGGCCGTGCCGTCGCGCCGCAGCAGCTTGCGCTCGGCGTTGTCCACCCGCTGCTTCAGGTCGGTGATGGGACAGTGGCCCTCTTCCGCCGGACAAATGAAGTTGTGGCACACACGGCCCACGACCTCTTCGCGCCGGGCATCCAGCAGGCGCAGCGCGGCCGGGTTGATGTCGAAGATCGTGTGGTCCGCCTCGTCCACCACGACGACGCCGGCCTGCAGATTATCCAGCAAGATCTGCAGCCGGCCTTCGCTCTCGCGCAGGGCCTGCTCCGCCTTTTTGGTTTCCGTGATATCCACGGTGAACCCGATGACCTCGGTCACCTGGCCGTCTTCCCGCAGCGGCTGCAAGCCCGTGAGAAAGCTGGCCTGCCCGTCCGCGGGGGCGCTCTCGAAGGAAAAAGCCTCGCCGTTCCACGCCCGCTCAAGGTGGGGCCGGAGCAGGCGGAGGCTGCCTTCCCACGGCGAGTTTTCGAGCGTGCAACCCTCCATCTGCGCCGAGGTGAGGTGCAGCTGCGCCAGCAATTTCCCGCGGCAGAGCGAATAGATGAACTGCCCGCCGGCCTGCTTGAACCGGAACGTCAGGCTCTGCTGCAGGTCCAGCGTCTGCTCGAAGTAGTTGCTCAACCGGCGCAGGCGGTTTTCCGCCTCCTGCCGCAGCTTCTCGTTGGCCTCCGTCAATTCCTGCGACATCACCTCCAGCGTGTTGCGCACGAACTTCTGGTTCACCTCGAACTCGTCGTAGGCGGCGGCGATGTCGGCCAGCAACGCCGGCCAGCCGGGATCGTTGATCTCCCGGCCCGACAGGCGTTTGCGCAGCTGGCGTTCGAGTAGTGGATTCATCGAGCTCGGTTCACGCTTCCGTAAAGGTCGTGATGGTCATGGTCTGGTTGTGCAGTTCGCAATTCCGCAGGCCGGTCGGGGGACAGATCTCGCCGTAGGAATAGAAGCCCACCGCCACGCCGCCGGGCGGCAACGCCTTCCGGACCGCTTCCAGCTCTTCCTCGGCGCGCTGCCCCAGCACCAGCCGGCGCCCCACGCAGCTGACGAGCACGGCCAGCTGGCCGCCGCCGCCGGCGGCACCCGCGGCCTGCGCCGCGCCTTGGACCAGCCCGTCCTGGCCGGCCTTCATCAGGCGCGCATATTGGCCCTCCGGCATGTCGCCGGCGAACGTCAGGGAGTGCTGCTGCTCGTCCACGGCCAGGATCGTACGCACGAGGCCATTCGCCGCGGTCGCATGGGCCAGCAGCTGGAGCGGGAACAGCAGCCCCGTCGCCGGCAGGCCGGACGCGCGTTCGCCCAGATATTTCTTATAAAGATCCAACGCCGGTTGGTTATCGAGCTCAAACAGCACATTGCCCTGCGACCTGGTGATCAGGCGGCGCGGGCCGAAGGCCTCCCAGCCGCCTTCCGTGCCATAGCCCACGCGCAGCTGCTGGCCATAGAAACCGACGGCCACCACCTGCCCGCTGCAGATCCGGTCGCCCAGGCCCGTGAAGGTCCGGCCGAAGCGCGTCCCGTCGCCCGCCAAGCCTCCGGTCACCGTCACGCTCGCCAGCAGCGCTTCGCGGAAACCGGCGACCAGGGTGGTGCCGTTCACCTGAAGCCCTTCGCTCAGCACCAGGACATGGCGCAGGTCGTCGGCACGCAGCTGCTCGGCCAGCGCCCGGGCAGCGGCTTGGCTGTGTTCCGGCGCCGCGACCTGCGCCGCCACAGCCTTCACGCGCGTGCCCGCAAACTGCACCAGCGCGGCCACGATGGTGTCGTCGCTGACGTGGTCGCCGAGAATTTCGCCCGAGGTGCTGCAGCCGCAACAGATGGCCTTGGGGAAACGGGCGCACAGCTCGTGCGCCGGCCCGTGGGGCACTTCCAGCCGCGCCGTCGCGCCAAAATAGAGGATCCAGTCGGGGTCGAACAGACCCTCCGGGGCATCAAACGACCAGCCGCGGGTTGTCGTCCATTGGGCGGCGATGACTTTCATGATCCTGACTCCTGTGTTCGCGCCACGGGCCGGGCTTCAACCGCCGGGTAAGCAGCCGGACGCCCCAGCTCCCGCAAGAGCGCATTGATTTCCTTCTTCAACTCAACCACCCGCAGCTCCCGTCCCACCATCAACCGGTTGTGCCGCTCCATATCGCTCAACATTTTCCGCAGCCGCTCCTCGGCTTCTTTGCGCGAGGTAATATTCGCTATAAGTACCAGATCGCCAATCAACTTTCCATTCCGGTCTGTCAGCGGCACGGCGAGGACAAAGCCCACCAGCCGGCGCCCGTCGCTCGTGACGAATTCCAGCTCGTAGGGCGGCAGGGTCTGGCCCTGCATCCGGAGCCGCATATTTTTCAGCACAAGTTCTTTGCTCTCTTTCGACAGGTGTGGCCATTCGAGGACCGAATGCCCCAGCAACGCCGGGCGCGGGAAACCGGCGAGCGCCACAGCCCGGTCGTTGAGTTCCAGGATGCGCCCATCGACCGCGTCCAGCAGCGCGATGGGCTCCGGCGCGAGCTCGAAGATGCGTTGATATTTTTCGAGCTGTACCACGCGGGCCTGGGCCGCCCGCCGCCGCCGGTGTTCCGCCATCCAACAGCCCAAGGCGCCGGCCGCCAGCGCCACCCCTGCGATCCCGCTGATAAGGCTCCCCGTGGTCATGCGGGCGCTCTGCTCCCCGGCTTGCCGCCGGTGCGCTCCGTGACGGCATAGACCGGCGGCTGCCCCAAGGCGCGCCGCAGGTCGTTGACCTCCTGCTTGAGCTCGATGACCCGCAACTCCCGCCCGACCATGACCCGGTTAAAGCGCTCCAGTTCGCCCATGGTCTTGCGCAACCGTTCCTCATTCTGCCGCCGTTCCGTAATATCGCGGACATAGGCCAGCACCGCCTCACAGTCACAAAAAAGGAAAGGGACCTGGGTGATTTCCACCTGCACCAAGGATCCATCCTTGCGCCGATAGGTGCTCTCCACGGTGGTGGGTGCCGCAGCCTCCCAGGCGCTCCGCAGGTTTTTCCTGATGGTCTCGGGATCCTTGACGGCCATGTCGAAAACAGTGCGCCCTTGGAACTCTTCCCGGCTGTAGCCCAGCCAGCGCAGCAAGAGGGGGTTCATATCCAAAATGCGGCCATCGGCAATGCTCACCACAAAGACCGCCTCCGGTGCATTTTCTATCAACGCCCGGTAGCGGCCTTCCGAGGAGGCAATTTCAAACGCCGACTCCTTGCCCATCTGCAGACCTGCGAACAAAGTCAGGATCAGGAGGCTGACAAACAGCGTGAGCCCCAGCGCCGACAGGCGATGATAATAGAGCGAGATCTGCCAGGAGCTGACGGCCACGTCCATGCCGAGGAGCGCCAGGGGCCGTGCATTATCTCCGGCGCACACCGGCGCAAAAGCCGACAGCCAGACACCCCAGCGATCCGCCAGCGGCCCTTCCAGGAAAGCGCCGCCGCCGGCCAAGGCCTGTCGTACGGTCGGGCTGGCTTCCTCGTAGACCTGCCCGGGCGGAGAATAATCCTTGGACGTCTCCGCTTCCGAGTCGGCCAGAAAAACCACCTGGCTGCCGCGCAACGCAAAAAGATAAACGAACCGCGTATCCACCGTGCTCTGGCGCACGGAGTGCAGCCGTTCGCGGACCTGCGCATAGACCGGCGCATTGGTGTCGGCGGCCGTGCCGGTCAGCTGGGCGATCAGCCGGTGATCCAGCGCCGCCGCCGCCGTCTTGGTGCGCGACAGCAGTTGCAGGCGGCTGTCGGCGTCTTCGACGCTGGCGATGAGATTGGTCAACGACCAACCGGCCGTCAGCGCCGCTGCGAGAAACGGCAGGCTCATCAAAAAATAGGACGCCGTTTTCTTGGTGTGCGCAGCATGGAGCGCCAGAAAGAGCCAGAGGGTCAGCACCGGCGCCAACAGCAGCGGCGCCCCCTGCTGCAGCCAGTATAGGCGCCCGTTGCCGGCGGTTGTCGCCAGGCTCTGCCACGGTTGCGCGGGCGGGGTCAGCGCGAAAGCCGTCAGGAGGAAGAGGACCAGGAGCGCGCCGCCCACGGTCATCCACAAGGAGCCGCCGATCGCGAACCCCGGCGGCGCCTGGCGACGCAGCACGGCCATGGCCCAGCCGCCGCTCAGCAGGCTCAACACCAACAGCGTGCCGGAGCCAACGGCATGCCGGTCGCCAAAACCAGCCAAGGCCAGGGCGATCAGGATGAGCGTGGCATAGAGCCAGAGCACCAGGGTGACAGGCCGCTCGGGTCCGCTCCGGCGTCCGAACTCCAGCAGGGAGATCAAGGCCAGCAGCCGCAGCATCCAGACGCTGTCGGTAAAATACTGGTGGCCTTGGAAGAACGGCGTGAACAGCTCCAGCCAGCGGCTGAGCCCGGCAATGAAGGCAAAGGCGCCCAGCCAAGACCAAGCCAGGGGCAGGCGGACGTTGCGCCCCATCAGGGCGCAAACCACCGCCAGAAAGATCAGGGCAAACCCCTGCACGCTCAGGATAAAATCGCCCTGCCCGCTGAAGAAGGCGGTCATCCCGGCGGCTCCTCCTGCTGGACCACGGGTGGTTTGGGCGGCAGCAAAGCGTCGATGGCGGCCAGCACTTCCTCGGCGCGAAACGGTTTCATCAGCACGCGGGCTGCGCCGAACAGGCTGGCGGTCCGGAGCATATCGTACTGCGCCGCACTGCCGCCACCGGACATCGCGATGATCGGCAGGCGTATGTTCATCCGGCGCAGCTCCAGAATCGTCTCCAGCCCATCTTGCTGCGGCATGAACAGATCGGTGATCATCAGATCCACCGGCTGCTCGCGCAGGTACGACAGCGCTTCGCGGCCGTTGGCCGCCTCGCGGGTGTCGTAACCGGCGCGCTTCAGCACACGCCGCAGCAGCGTGCGTAAGGCGTCGTCATCGTCCACAATGAGGATGGTGGCCATGCGTGGCCGACATACTATGTCAACTGGCGCTCCGGCTCAAGGCTCGCGATTCGGAGCGGTCCGGAGGGGCGCAGGCCTGCCAGCCATGACCAGCGGGCGCTGCGGTGCTGATGCACGTTTCAAGACTTGGTGAGCCGCTACAATCGACGGAGGGAAAGCTTCCGGCAGGATCCAGCCGCGCGCGGCATAGTCCACGATCCGGTCCAGCTCGCCCACGAGTTGCGCAATCAGATCAAGCCCCTTGCCGGCATAGAGCGCGTGCTCGGCCTCGTAGCTGGGGCCGTGATGTTGGCCGCTGACGCGCAACGTGGGGTGCACGCGCTGCAAGGTCAGCCGGACGCGGCGCAGGCGCGCAGGTGCGGCGACCGCGATCACCGATTGGATGCCCCGGCCGAACAGCAGGTGCGGGTGTTTTTGCGCGAGCAGTTCCGTCGTGAAGCTGACGTTCTCGCCCGTGTTCGTCGAGCGGTTTTCCAGGATGATGTGGTCGCGGGGAATCTGCGGATAGGCCTGCAACAGCGCCGCGCTCCAAGCATCCGCTTCGGGCATACCAAGGTCGGCCGAGCCGGCGCCCACCCCGCCGGTAAAAATGATCCGCCTGGCATGGCCGGAGACATAGAGCTCGCCGCAAAAGCGCGGCAGTTTGAGGTCGAACACCCCGAAGCCGAGCACGGCGTCGCACGTCTGCACGGGCAAAGCGTCCCTTGCCGCGAGGTAGTCGAACACCTGCCGTGCGCAGTCGCCTCTGATCTGACCCGTTATTGGATTCATGGTGCCTGCAGGCCAACGCCGGTCGTCATCTCCGGCGGATCAGACCTTCATACTCTTCTTGGCGGCCTTGATGATCCGCCCGCATTCCTTGTCCTTTTTTCGCTTCTGGAAGTAAGCGGCGCCACGGAATTCACTCTCCTTCTTGAGCTTGAGGTAGTTCCTGTACCGTTCCTCGCTCAAGGTTCCGCTGGCCACAGCCTGCGCGATGGCGCACCCGGGCTCTCCTCCGTGGGTGCAGTTTGAGAACCGGCAGCTAAGCGCCAGCTCGCCCAGCTCCGCAAACGTATCCTTCATCACCTCAGCTGTCCCCATGAGGCCCAGTTCGCGCATGCCTGGGGTGTCGATCAGCATGGCCCCGCCCTCAAGGATCAGCAGATACCGACGCGTGGTGGTATGGACCCCTTCCCCGGTCTCGCTGACCGCCTTGGTTACAAACGCTTCTCTGCCGAGCAGCCGGTTGAGGAGCGTGGTCTTGCCGACCCCCGAGGAACCCAGGAGACAATATGTCTTGCCGGGCGCGAGAAGGGCCCGGAAAGCATCAAGCCCGGACCCGTTGTCGTTGCTGAGCGGAAGGATCGGGACGGAAATACCGGCACCGGTTATCTGCGCCATCTGCCGCTCAAGTTCCGCCGGCGAGATCAGGTCTGTCTTGCTCAGGATGATCCGCGCTTCAATGTGGCCTTCGGAGGCCATCAACAGGTACCGGTCGATCCGGCGCATGTTGAAATCATGGTCGCAGGCTTGCAGAATAAAGGCGACGTCGATGTTGGCCGCGATCAGCTGGAATTCCACGGTCGTGCCGGGGCGCTTGCGCCGCAAGAGCGTCCTTCGCGGCACTACGGCGTGAATCAGCGCGGGACCTTCGGACGCGGACCACTGCGCGCACACCCAGTCCCCCACACAGGGCAGATCCATCGCCGACTGGGTTTCAAAACGCAACTTGCCGGCCAGCTCGGCATATTGCTCGGCGCCCTGGCCCCTGATCAGGAAGGCATTCCTGTCGACCGCCGTGACGCGCGCAAGGCCTTGTCCCGGCTGCAGGAGGGAGGAGGTCCGTTGCTCAAACCAGCCGTCAAAACCTAAACCGGTCAAGTCCATAGATGGCCTTTTACGCCGAAGAAAAGCTGACTTTGCATCAGGCCGTGGTTCCCGGCGGCCGCTTTTTCGGGAGCGGCACGCCGCCGCGGCGGCGCATCTCGCCGGCGCACCACTGCGTCTGGCGCGCGATGCCGATCAGGATGCGCACGTCGTTTTCGGAGAGCGGGCCGCGCGAGAAAATCCGGCGCAGGCCGAGCATCATGTGATCCGCCATATGCTCCTCCATGAAGCCGATCTCCAGCAGGCCCTGGCGCCACATCTTGAACATCTGCTCGCGCATCCCGTTCGGCGCCTCCGCCGTGCGCTCGGTGGGGATCTTGAACCGCTTCGTCGCCGTGAACAGCTCGTAGCAGACCACCATCACCGCCTGCGCCAGGTTCAGCGAGGCGTAGCGCGCCGAGGAGGGGATGCGCATGAGCTGGGTGCAGAGCGCGAGGTCGTCGTTGCTCAGGCCGTTGTCTTCCGGGCCGAAGACGAGCGCGACGTGGCCGGTGCCCGTCGCCGCGAGCAGGCGCGGCGCCCAGTCGCGCGGCGTGCGGGTGTGCTCGCGGTAGAGGCCCGGCCGCGCGGTGGCGCCGGCGACCAGCTCGCAGTCGGCGACGGCCTCCGCGAGCGTCGCAAACTCGCGGCGCTTCTTCAGGATGTTGTTGGCGTGGCAGGCCCACTGCTGGCACTCGTGCGTCGTCACGTCGCAGCGCGGCGCGACCAGCGCAAGGTCGTTGAGCCCCATGTTCTTCATGGCGCGGCAGACCGACCCAACGTTCGTGGCGTAGAGCGGATGGACCAGCACCACGCGGATGTTTTTCAGGTTCATGGCGGGGCAACCTCTACGGCAAACCGGCCCGCGGCGCAAGTCCAAGCGCGGCTTGGCGCGGCGCGGGCGCGGGTGTATAATGATGCCGCGCCAGACAAGGCGCATAGGAGAGCGACATGAAAAAATTATGGTTGGTTCTGCTGCTGGCCTCGGCCACGACCGCGTTCGGCGCCAAGGAAAGCCTCGTCGGCAACGAAAACAACGCGCCGTGGCGCATGGCCCTCAAGCCCGAGTATCAGTTCAGCAAGATCGGTAGCGAGTTTGCCGGCCTCGCGGGCGTCCAGCTCGGCCCGCAGCTCAACGAGACGCTCTATTTCGGCTTCGGCTTCTACGGCCTGGCCAACAGCGTCAAGGGCAGCGCCACCCCGACCAACGACCTGAGCGCCTTCGACCTCTGGTACGGCGGCCTCACGGTGGACTACACCTTCTTCTCCGACAGGCTCGTCCACTGCTCGGTGAACGCGCTGATCGGCGGCGGGCGCATCAGCCCGTCCATCGGCGACTCCTCCACCGTGTTCGTCGCCACGCCGGGCGTCAGCGTGATGATCAACCTGACCAAGCAGATCGAGTTCGGCATCGGCGCGGGCTACCGTTTCGTCGCCGGCGCCGACCAGCCGAGCGACAGCGACCTGAGCAAGCCGTTCGCCAGCATCTTCCTGCGGCTCAACGAATCCTACTGAGCGTGAGCCGACGCAGCAGCGGCCCGGTTTTCTGGAAAACGGAAAACCGGGCCGTTGTTTTTCAGCTGGGCGCGAACGCTTCCAAGGTCTGGAAAACCCGCCTGTTTCCGCTTCCAACCCTTGGAAAAGGTCGCGCCTGGTGTAGAGTCCCGCCATGCCAGAGCTACCCGAAGTGGAAACGGTGGTGCGCGATCTCGTGGCGGCGCAGATCGCCGGCCACCGGATTCGCCATGTGGAGGTGCTGCACCCCTCGATCCTCGCGCCGCTCCCGCCGCGCGAGTTCATCCGCCGCGTGACCGGGCGGAAGATCGCCGGCGTCACACGCCGCGCCAAGTTCATCGTGTTCCAGCTCGACGATGGCGGGCTGCTGACGCTGCATCTGCGCATGACCGGCCAGCTGCACCTGACGCGCGGCGGACGCGGCGACAAGCACGACCACCTGCACCTGGAGCTGGACGACGGCCGGACGCTGACCTACCACGACCCCCGCCGGTTCGGCCGCTGGAAGCTGGCGCGCAACGCGGCGGAAATTTTCAGGGCCCTGGGCCCCGAACCGCTCGACGGCCAGCTGACGCCCGCGGCCTTCGCGCAGCGGCTGCATCAGCATCACCGCCAGCTCAAACCGCTGCTGCTCGACCAGGGCTTCCTCGCGGGGCTGGGCAATATTTACGTGGATGAGTCGCTTTTCGCGGCGCGCTTGCATCCGCGGCGGCGGGCGCAGACGGTGAAGCCGGTACAGGCGCGGGCGTTGCTGGCGGCGATACGGAAAATATTAAGCGCGGCCATCCGCGCCCGCGGCACGACGCTGGGGCTGGGCGAAGGAAATTTTGCGTCGCCCTATCACATGCATGGCACGTTCAAGCTGAAGCTGAAGGCCTACGGCCGCACCGGCAAACCGTGCGTGCGCTGCGGCACCGCCATCAAACGCATCGTCGTCGGCCAGCGCAGCACGCACTTCTGCCCGCAGTGCCAGAAGCGGTAACCCCTCCGGGTAGGGGCGCAGTCTTGCTGCGCCCAATGTGCATTGAGTGCGGACAAGCGGAGGCACTGCGACAATGGTCTTTTCGATTGCTTCAGCGGGCGCGCGTGCGCCTTCGCCCGAGCCTCCGCCCACGTCTCACGGCGCAACAGCAGCAGCGGGATTTGGCGTTATGCATTCCGGATGACCGCACGCCGCACACAATGGGCGCAGCAAGACTGCGCCCCTACATCAGTCACGGCCCAACGCGGCGAGATTTACGCCAAGCGCATCTTCGGAAGCCGCCAACCATTCGGCTGGAGGGAAGAGATCGTCTTCCAGCATGCCGAGAAAATCGAAATCGTAATTAGGGTTCAGATAGGTGTGCGGCCACGTAGCGCGCCGCTCAAGCAAACCGACGCGGTAGGGATTGAGGAAAATATATCGGGCAAAGGGGCTGGGCTGTTCGTCAGGACGCAGATGATGCTCGAAGAAATCGCGTTGCCACGCGACGCCGTTGGCCAACAGCGCGGCGCGCGTCAGGAATTTCAGCTTGGCGACGACCCGACCCAACTGCAAACGCGGTCCCAGTACCAGCCGCGCGTGAAGGTGATCGGGCATGATCGTGGAGCAATCCAGCATCACATCGCCAGCGGCCGTCAGCGTCTGCCACGCGGAACGAATGGAAGCGGCGCAAGCGGGCGTGGTCAGACCGGCGCCGGGTCGCTGGAGGCAACAGGTGATGAAGTAGTGCAGGCCGCCGGCGGACCAGCGACCGCGATGCAGATCGATGGTGTGGCGATCTGGATGCGGCTGGTTGGCTTCCATGCTCCACCCCGCTTCTTGTAGGGGCGCAGTCTTGCTGCGCCCGTCAGCGCGCATCCAACGCACATTGGGCGCAGCAAGACTGCGCCCCTACACAAGGCTCATTTCTGCGCGTTGGCCTTGCGGGCGCGGAGCGCGCCGGCCAGCATCAGCACGCCGAACACGACCAGCACCCCACCCCAGATGAGGTTGATGTTGATGCCCAGCGAGTGCGCGGCGTAGATCTCGCTCTTGGCGCTGAAGAGGCCGTAGCCGGTCAGCAGCACGCCCACGAGGGTGAACATCAGACCGATTGGCAAACGAATGTCGAGGCCCATGGTAGTTACTCCTTACCAGAAGAGGATGTTGAGGACGACGCAGCAGAGCAGCAGGAGCGTGCCGAGCACGGCCGGCCGCAGGAACCACGCCTGCGTGGAGTCCACGATCTTCGGCGTCAACGAATAGACCAGGCCGGTGAGCTCGCCATCGGTCTTCGTGCGCTTGGTGGCCATGGAGATGCCCCAGGTGAGCGCGAAGCAGGCGATGAACGCGAAGCTGGCGAGCCAGAAGTTCTGCGCCATCGTGGAGGGGAACTCGTAGAGGCTGACGCCGAGCCAGCCGCCCTTGCCTTCGGCCAAGGTCATGCCGTGCACCAGCGCGGAGGTGCCGATGCCGCCGAGCAGGCCGAGGAACGCGCCCGTGCCGGTGCAGCGCGCCCAGAACATGCCCAGCAGGAACGTCGCGAACAGCGGCGCGTTGACGAAGCCGAACACGAGCTGGATCACGTCCATCGCGTTGTTATACATCCGCGCGAAATACGCGCAGCCGATGGAGAGCAGGATGCCCACCACGGTGATGCACCGGCCCATCCACATGTAATGCTCATCGCTCTTGTTTTTGGCGATGTAGGCTTGATAGAGGTCGTAGGTCCAGACGGTGTTGAACGCCGTGACGTTGCCGGCCATGCCGGACATGAACGAGGCGAGCAGCGCGGTGAGCGCGAGACCGAGCAGACCGGTCGGGCAATACTTCTTCACCAGCGAGAGGATCACGCCGTCATAGTCGTTGGCCACGGCGTCCTGAAGGCGCTGCTTGAGCTGGTCGTCGGCGCCCGGCGTTTTGATCAGCGCCGCCACCTTGGCCTTGTTGAAGCTGGCATCGCCAGCCTTGTTCAAGTCTGCGACCACCCCTTTCAGGGCGACCTCATCCGCCGGTGGCTGGGCCGCCGCCTTTTGGACAACGGCGATCATGGCCGGGTAGCGCGCCGCATCAAGTTGCGGCTGGGGCAAGCGGTAGTTCTTGTCCGGCATCGCGGTCAGGGCGACGGCGATCATGCCGGGGATGATGACCAGCGCCGGGAACAGCATCTTCGGCACGGCGGCGACGAGCGGGGTGTTGCGCGCCGCGGTCATGTTCTTCGCGGCCATCGCGCGCTGGACGACGAGGAAGTTCGTGCACCAGTAGCCGAAGGAGAGGACGAAGCCGAGGCCGAAGACCATGGCAAAGAGGTCCACGCCCATCGGGTTGTTCGCCGGGCCGGCCAGCAGCGGCTGCCAGGCGCTGGTCCAAGCGTTGGCGCTAAAGGTCTTCGAGGCATCATCCACCAGGTTCATCGTCGCGGGATGCGTGGCCACGTTGGCGAGCTGCTGCTGGACCGCCGCCCAGCCGCCCGCGTCGCGGAGGCCCAGATAGACCACCGGCGCGAAGCCGAGCACGATCATGAAGAACTGCAGCACCTCGGTGTAGATCGCCGAGGTCAGGCCGCCCTTGAGCACGTAGACCAGCACCACGCCGGAGCAGACCCACAGCGCGATGTGATAGTTCCAACCGAGGAGCTGGTTGAGCAGCTTGGCCAGCGCGTTCATCGAGATGCCCGAGGCGAACACCGTCATCACGGCGAACGAGATCGAGTTCACGCCGCGGACGCGTTCGTCGAAGCGCATCTTGAGGTATTCCGGCACCGAGCGCGCCTTGCTGCCGTAGTAGAACGGCATCATGAAGATCGCGAGGAAGACCATGGCCGGGATGGCGCCGACCCAGTAGAAATGCGCCGTGGCGATGCCGTACTTCGCGCCGCTCGCGGCCATGCCGACGAGCTCCAGCGCGCCAAGGTTGGCGGAGATGAAGGCCAGCCCCGTCACCCACGTCGGGATGCCCCGCGAGGACGTGAGGAAGTCCGACGCAGTCTTCATGTAGCGCTTCAGGGCGAAACCAATGCCCACGACGAACGCCACGTAGATCGCGAGGATCGAATAATCCAGCCAGCCCAACGTTATTGCCTGCACGCGCCCGCTCCTTTCAGGTGAACATCAACAAAGTGCGGGGACTATAGCGGCGCACCCCGTGCCCCGCCACATAAAAAAATGGCGCGCCGTATGCGTCGGACGCGCCAACAGAGCGGCTCCTCCGCCGCCACGGGACGCGCGAGCTGGCGGGCCTGGTTTCCCCGGTGCTGCAGCGCCGGACGGCTGGCGTTGCGTCCCGTGGAGACCGCTGCCCTGAAGAAACCCGGCGCACTTCGGCCCCGGCTTCGTCGCGAGCTGCGCCGGGGCAAGCCAGCCCTGCGAACCCGCGCCTCAAAAGCCCAACCGCGAGCCATAGCACCGCTGAAACGAAAGGGGTTCAGCGCTGCGCTCTCGCACACCGCCGCGCGGTTACGCAGACCCATACCGCGCGAGACGCGGGATGCCAGTGCCCCGCTGCGCACCCGCCCGCCATCCGGGCCGGAAGAATCATCTCGGACTTGCGCAAGTCCGGAATGATTCTGCCGGCTTCGGGTGGTGCTTTCCCAAGGACCTGAAACCCCCGGCCATCCTTGTCTTGCGCTGAAAAAAGGATGGACGCGACGGAGCGAAAAAAATACTCTCCGCAGCATCGTTGCAACGAAAGGGAACAAACATGGATTCGAAGAACGTTTCGCGGCGGAGTTTCATGAAGAGCGCGGCGGTGGCGGGCGTGGCCGCCCAGGCCTTGCCGCTCTTCAACGTGCGGGCGCAGGGCGCGGGCCGTAAGTTCAAGGTCGGGCTGGTCGGTTGCGGCGGGCGCGGCAACGGCGCGCTCGGCAACTTCCTCGAGGCGATCAAGCTCATCGGCGCCGAAGCCGAGGTGGTCGCGGTCTCCGATGTGTTCAAGGACAAGGCCGTCAATACCGGCAAGAAATTCAACGTGCCGGAAGCGCGCTGCTTCGACACCTTCGACGGGTATCGCAAGATCCTGGCGCTGCCGGTGGACATCCTCATCCTGGCGACCGCGCCGGGGTTCCGCCCGCTGCATCTCGAAGCCGCCGTCGCGGCGGGCAAGCACGTCTTCATGGAAAAGCCCGTCGCGGTCGATCCGCCGGGCGCGCGCCGATGCATGGCCGCGGGCGAAGTCGCCAAACAGAAAGGCCTCACGATCGTCGCCGGCACACAGCGGCGCCATCAGGAAGGCTATTTGAAGATGGAACAGGCGCTCAAGGCAGGCCTGCTGGGCACAGTCACAGGCGGCCGTATCTCGTGGTGCGGCGGTGCGCTCTGGGTTCGTCCGCGTGCGGAAGGTCAGGACGACGCGCACTATCTCGCCAACAACTGGGGCAATTTCGTCGGTATGTCCGGCGACCACATCTGCGAGCAGCACGTCCACAATATTGACGTGGCCAACTGGGTCATCGGCAAGCCGCCGGTCAGCGCGGTCGGCTTCGGCGGGCGCGCGCGCCGCGAGACGGGCGACCAGTTCGACTTCTTCAGCCTCGACCTCGACTACGGCAACGAGCTGCACATCCACAGCATGTGCCGCCAGGTCAACGGCTGCTACGGCGGCGTCTGGGAACAGTTTGTCGCGACCAAGAGCACTTTCTGGGGCGGCGGCAAGATGGCGACGCTCGACGGCAAGAAGATCGAGGTTCCGGAAATCAAGATGGTGTCGGGCAACCCCTACGTGCAGGAACATGTGGACCTGCTCAACAGCATCATCGGCAACAAGGGCCTGAACGAGACGCAGAACGTCGCGACCTCGACCCTCTCCGCGATCATGGGCCGCATCGCCGCCTACACGGGCGAGCTCGTCCGCTGGAGCGACCTGATGGAGAAGAAGGATTCGCCGTTCTACAACATGGCCTGCACGCCGGCGGCGGATGACTTCGAGAAGGGTCCCGTCGTCGCGCCGCCGGACGACGTGATCGCCGTGCCGGGCAGCGGCGAGAAGAAGAAACCCGCCAAGAAACAAGCGGCCAAGAAGGGCAAGTGAGATGCGACAAGCGCTCCTCTGCCTCGCGGCCGTCGCGTGCCTGAGCCTCGCGGCTCCGGCGCGCGATGATGCCGCCGCCGAACAGCTTGGCTGGAAACTCGGCTCGCAGGCCTACACGTTCCGCGCGCTCTCGTTCTTCGAGACGCTCGACAAGCTCCATGAGCTTGGGATCAAGTACGTCGAGGCCTATCCCGGCCAGAAGCTCAAACCCGGCTCCGACGTCAAGGTTGGTACCGGCATGAGTGAGGCCGAGATCGCCGAAATGCAGGCCAAGCTCAAGGCGACGGGCGTCAAGCTCGTTGCTTTCGGTGTCGCCAGTATCCCCGGCAAGACCAAGGACGAGGTCCGCAAGCATTTCGAGTGGGCCAAGAAGCTGGGCATTGAAGTGCTCGTCACCGAGACCGGGCCGACGCCGGTGATCGACAAGTTGAGCCAGGAGTTCGGGATCAAGATCGCGCTGCATAACCATCCCAAGTCCTGGCCCGTCGAACAGGTACTCGCGGAGACGGAGGGCTTGAGCAAGAACGCCGGAGCCTGCGCCGATACCGGCCACTGGAAACGCGCCGGGCGCGTACCGTTGGAGGAATTGAAGAAGCTCGAAGGCCGTATCGTCGAGTTGCACTTCAAGGATGTGGTTCCGACTGCGAACAATAAGGGCTGGGAAGACGCCCCGTGGGGCACCGGGCAAGGCGACGCGAAGGCGATCCTCGTCGAGCTCAAGCGCACGGGTTTCAAGGGCTACTTCCAGATCGAGTATGAACGCGGCACGGTGGATGAACTGATGCAGAACCTGCCGAAGTGCGCGGCCTTCTTCGACAAGTCCGCCGCCGAACTCGCAAAGTAGGCGACGGCGCTGGCACAGCGGCCGGTTTTCCAGACGATGGAAAACCGGCCGCTGTCTTTTTCGCAGCCCGCCAAGCCCCACGGCACGCGCTTTTATGCACTGGATGGAACCACCAGGGCACAGAATGCAATTTTCACGGCCAAAGCATGTAAGTTGTTATATTTAAGACTGCTGTGCGCGCCGACAACGTTGTTTCTGGAGCTAGGGCATGGGCCGGTTCGCGCTCCTGGCCGTGCGTACCTTTCTTTCCCCCAACCGGGCGGCATGCTTCCTGCTAAAAAGGCTATGGATCAATGCGCGCAGTGAACGGCGGCTGATATGCACTTGTGGCGGGAAACAAAATATGTGACCGGGCATCGGCTTCTGGCCACACATCATAGCGGGAGGCTCACAGGTGCAGCCCTTGCCGCCCGGATGGGGTTGGCGGCGCTGGCGGGGCTGACAGTGCTCGGCACGACGTTCGCCGAGACCAAGCCGGCGCCTTTTCTCTGCCCCCCGCCGTCCCCCGCGAATTCGAACCTGTATTGCGGCTATGTGGCGACGTCCAGCGAGATTATTTATCTTTACCGCCCGCCCTTCTTTCTCGAACGGATAAAAGCGCGCGCGGACGCGTATCGGGGGCACCTCTTCGGGCTGCCGCCGTCTCCTGCGCCCGCACCGTATGCCAAGGCCAGCGGGGCGTCGCAAGGGTTGTGGAGTACTGTCGGCTTGGCGGCCCTGGCGCTGACCGCGAGCGTCTGGCTTGGCTACCGCATACACCGCCGCCGGAAACGCAGGACCGCGGCTGCCAGCGCGACGGTGACACCCATGATCATATGCGAGAACGGGGTCGCATGGCCGGCGCCGGCGCGCGTCTCTTTGGCCAAGCCGGCGCCCCCCGCGGATCCGCCGGTCCAGCTTTCCGATTTGCATGGCTCGCTCGCCACCATCCCCATGGGGGCGGTCCTGCAGATGCTCGGGGCTGAGAACGGGACCGGGGTCTTGCACATCAAGGAACCAGGCGGCGGGGCGGGCGGACAACTGATTCTCGTGGACGGCCGCGTCCGGGACGCGAGCACGGGCAAGAAGCGGGGACGGGACGCGTTCTTCGAACTCATCCGCCATAGCAAAGGCGAGTTCCGGTTCCGTGCCGAAGCGTCGCCAGCTTCGCAAGTGACGATCCAAGAAGAGCTGGTGCCGTTGCTGCTGGAAGCCCACCGCCACATGGACGAGGCGGGTGCCGCCAGCGGCTCACGGGCCGCCTGAACAGCGCACGCTGCGGACGTAAGGGTGGCCCGCCTTCTTGAGGAGCAGTTTATGGCGCGGATCACTGCCCGTCGGTCAGCCGGTAGTTGTGGCCGGGGGTGAGCGGAAACTTGAGTACGCCGGTTTTCGCTTCGCGCTCGGTGGGCACAGGCTGGCCGCTGGTGGTGTCGGTGACCGTAACATTGGTCCAGCCGGTGTTGTCATGGGTGATCAGCGAGCGCGTCGTGCCGTCGCGGTGCGTGAAGCGATAGGTCGAGCCGCCGGTCGCCAGCGGATAGACCTTGGCAGTGAGCGCATCCGTCCTGAGATCGCGCAGCACGAGCACACCCTTGCCGCCGACGAACAGCGGCTGCTTGCCACAGGGCAGCGCAAAAGCTTTCAGCAGCTTCGGGCCTTGGTGCCTCTCGCCGGTGTCATAATCCATCCATGTGCCGGCGGGCAAATAGACGTCGCGAGTGTCGGTCTGCCAGTAGTCGTCGCCGTAGAGCGGGCAGGCGAGCAGCGACGGGCCGAGCAGCCACTCGTAGCCGCGCACGGTCGAGTTCTCGCGGCCGGCGACCTGCGGGTCATCCGGATAGACGAGCGGCAGCGGCGCCATGGACCACGGGAAGCCGGTCTCGAACGCGTCCATCGCCGCGCTGTAGATGTAAGGCTGAAGCCGGCCGTGCAGCTGCGCGGCGGCGAGCACCACCTGCTCGACCTGTGGGCTGGAAAAATTCCACGGCCCCATGCCGACGGCCATCGAGGGATGGACCGCGTCGTACTGCGCCACGCGCATCATGTACTTCTGCATCCGCGGAGAGTCCAGCGGCGGCATCTTGCGGCCCTCGCCGAACGTGCCGCCGACGATGTCGGGATAGGTGCAGGGGAAGCCGCTGTAGGAGAACGCCAGCCCGTTGAGCGGCCCGCGGTCCTGGTTTTGGTCGAAGTTGAAATCCTCGAACCGGTGGATGTCGCAGGCCGAGCCGAGGTAGTTGTTGCGGCCCATGATGAACACGCCCTTGTCCATCAGCCCGCGGTTGACGTGGTCGATGTTGCCGTCGCGCATCTTGACCACGCCGTAGCCGAACAGGTCCTCCTTGAAGCCGTCCACGCCGGCGTCGATCCACTTCTGGCAGAGGCCGAGGTAACACTGCACCGCCGCAGGGTTTTCGCCGTCGAGCAGATAGGCCGGCAGCTTGGGAAACGCGATCTTGTAGGCCTTCGCCACGCCGTTCTCCTTGAGGAAATAGCCTTTGGCGACGCCCTCGGCCGAGTACGGGCCGTCCTTGATGAAGCTGATGCGCAGCCCGAGAAACACCTTCAGGCCTTCGGCCTTGAAGTGCGCGATGAACCGCTGCGGGTCGGGATAACGGACTTTATCCCACAGCCCGAAGCTCGTCGTCGCGCACATGTTCGTGTCCTCGTTGGGCCAGAAGCCGGAGCCGACGACCATCCACGAGAGCGGGTAGCCGAGCGCGAGATACCGCTCCACGTTCTCCGTCACCGTCTTCTCATTCGTCTTCCAGCCGAGCGCGCCGAACGCCTCCCAGCCCACGCCAAAAAATTCGTACTTCGGCTTGTAGACCGTGTAGCCCTCGCGGTTGCGCGCCTGCAGGAAGTCCGCGTAGATCTGCTCCGGCGTGCCGAGGAAATAATAGAGCGCGGGCATCCGCGCCGCGTCCACCGTGCCCTGCGCCAGCTCCGCGGCGGTCACGCGGACGATCTTCAGCGTCTTCTCCATGTTCACCACCGCCAACCCCTGCCGCGGGCAGATGACGAAGTTGCTGACCATGCGCTTGTGCCCCGGCGGCTCCTGCGCGTGGAATTTTTCGTCGCTGTAGCCGGTGACGTCGGTCGTCGTCCGCGCGAACGCCGCGTGATCGCTCAGGCCATAGGCCGGCGCCGTCAGCCCGCCCGTGCGCACGACCATCTTGCCCGGCGTGGCCGGGGTCACGCTGAAGCGGACATGGTGCGCCGCCAGTTCCAGCTCGACGGTCGCCTTCGCGCCCTGGTCGTTGGTCACTTCCAGCACGGCCTTGTCCGCCGCCGCGGCTTTGAGCTGCGTCGCCGCCGCCGCGCCGCCGGAGAACTCCAGGCCGTTGGTAGCGTGGGCCGGGACGATCACGCTGCCGTCCGCCCGCGCGAAGCCGAAGCAGAAGCCCTGCTTCTGGATGATGAGCCGGTAGTTCGGCGTCGCAAGACTGATGACGCCATCCTGGTCCTGTACCTGCGCGCCGCAGACCGACGCCAGCAGCAAAAACGCCGTCACGACGCGGGTCGCGGGACGGGCGACCAGGTCTGCCGGCAACAACTTGTTCATGTTCATCTTTTTTCTCCCACACGCGGTTTCCAGTCCTTGGAAAAAAGATGGCCGCTTTTCCCAAAGGTTGGCAGCAAAGCTGCCCGTCTCGCAGACTCGGTTGGAACCGTTCGCACCGGAGTTTTCCAAACCTTGGAAAAAACCGCGAGCTTCATTTCCGGACGACCCGGGAAGCGCGGAGCCACCGGGGCGCCAAACGCGTCCGGTTGCGAGCGGGTCCAAGCCGCGCGGCGCACCAGGCCACACGCCTAGGGCGTGGCCGGGATCACGGCTGCTTCGGCGGGGTCGTGCTGATGGCGGCGTCGAAGGTCGGCACGGGGCGGAAGTCGGGCAGGTCGCGGTAGCGCAGGTTGCGCCGGCCCCAATAGCTGCCGTAGAACTGGCCGTTGGTGTCCACCCAGTTGGATATTTTCAGCAGGTCTTCCGGCGCGAGGTGAATCCGCTGGTGGAGCTTCGCCAATTTTTTCGCGCGGCCGGCGGCGGTGTCGTCGGCGAGTTCCACCCAGCCGTCGCTGAATATCGCGACGAGGAGGCTGGCGTGCGAGCCGAGGCTGCGCGCCGGCAGATAGTCCACGTTGCCGGTCTTGGGGTGGTTCTCGCCGATCACCGGGCCGAGCAGGCCGCGGTCGCGGTTGTTCGCGCCGCGCCGCCGCTCGGGCACGAGGTTTTCATAGGAGACGCAGAACCGCTCGGTCGGCGTGTTTTCCAGGCTCAGCTCGCCGGCGGGCTCGTCGCCGCTGTGGCAGCGGATGCAATGGTCGTCGAGCATCTTCTGCACGTCGGTGGGATAGTGCAGCACGCGGCGCGCGACGGTTTCGCCCGGCTGCGGCCCAGGCACGGAGGGCGGGCGCGCGAAGGCGAGCGGCGCGGCGTGCCCGTGGCTGCGCGCGGCGTCGCGCGGCGTCTCGTGGCAGCCGATGCAGCTGCGCGTCTCGCCGGGCATATAGTTCACGTAGGTGCGCTCGGTCTGCACCGCCATGCAGCGCGCGTCGAGGGCCTGCAGGAAAATGTTGCGGCCGGCGGGCACGACGAAATGCGCGGAGCCGTCCTCCTCCACCGGCACGACGCCGTGCTGCACTTTCAAGCCGAGATGCGTGTCCTTGGTGATGCAGACGTGCTGCTGGTCATATTCATCGCCCGTCCACCGGCGGCGCGCGGCCCACGGCCGCGGCACCTGCTCGAGCACGCGCAGCCACTTGATCGTGCCGCGGTCCACTTTCTCGAGGCCGTGGTAGACATCGCTGACCATGCAGACGGCCTCGCCGGCCTTGGCGCGCGCGGCGTCGCGCGGCGTGGACAGCAGCGGCGGCTTTTCGCGCGGCCGCAGCGGATAGGGCAGCCAGCAGGAGACCGCTTTGTCGCGATAGATCGGCCGGACCGCGCCGTGTTCATCGAGCAGGTAGAGTCCGTAGGCTGCGGGCGCGTTCCATTTTTCCCCCTGGGGCTTGTGCGCCACAAGGAAGCTTTCCGCGGAAAGCGGATAGGGATCCTTGAAGAGCCGGCCGTGGCCGAGCGGATCGTTCCGCCACTCGCCGCCCTTTTCGCGGAAGGCGAAGCCGGGCTCGGCGCGGATGTCCACGTCGTCGGTGATGTAGTTCATCGGTTCGCGCGTGCGGATGGGCTTGGACATGTCGAGGCGGAGCACCGTGCCCATGCCGTTCTGCGGGCAGTGCGGCGTGCCGAGCACCACGAACTGGTTCGCCGCGCCGGGGATCGGCCGGCCGTAGATCAGCGTCGGCGGCAGCGCGATGTCGTTGCCGTAGACCTCCTGCGACGCGGTCCCATCGGGCCGCATCGCCCAGAGGCACTTCACGCTGACCGCGCCCTTGTCCACATATTCCCAGCGCGTGTACAACAGCCGGCCGTCGGGCAGCATCGCGGGCGCCGCCTCGCTGACGGAGCTGTTGCTCAGCTTCTGGAGGTGCTTGCCGTCGCCATCCATCCGGTAGAGCACGGTCGTCGTGAAATCGTCGGGGCCGTCGCACAAAATGCCGTACTGGCAGCGCGTGGAGATGAACGCGATGCCGCCGTCGGGCAGGTAGCACGGCTGCATGTCATCGGTGCCGTGGTGGTAGTGTGCGGCGACGCGGTAGTCGCGCTGCAGCTCCGCCTCGTTCGGCGGCGGGAACGTCAGCTGCCGGAGGTGCTTGCCGTCCACGCCGACCTCAAAGATGCGGTAGCCTTCCTGCGCGGCGCGCTTCCATGCGAAGACGATCTTCTTCGCGTCGAACGAGACATCGAAGCGCTCGAACACGCCGTTGGTCATCTGCGGCAGCAGGTCGCGCACCTTGCCGCTCTTCAGGTCGAGCACACACAGGTTTCCGCCCGGCAGCCACGCGCTGTTGATGTATTCGGTGTAGTAATGGTTCGCGTTATAGGTGAGGCGCTTGACGAACGCGACCTGTTCGATACCCGCCGCGCGCAACTCCGCGACCGCCGCCGGGTCCGGCGCCTCGGCGCGCGCCGCCAGCAGCGCGCCGCAGAGCGCGCCCGGCAGCCAAATTTTTCGCACGCACGTCATCATGTTCCGCCGTTTTCCAAGGCTTGGAAAAAGTGGGGGCTACCTTTTCCAATCCTTGGAAAAACTGCAAGCCCGATCTGGATCTTCGGGCCAAGAAAATGCGGACGGGTGCGCAGCACAAAGACATCGAGCACCGTCCGCACGCGCGCCAGCTGCTCGCGGCAGCGGACGAGCAGGCCGCCCGCGGCGCCCACGTCGCGGGCGTTGTAGCCGATCAGGTCCAGCCCCTTGTGCTGCGCGATGAAGATCGCGCGCTCGTTGTGGAACTGCTGCGAAATCACGGTCAGCTCGGTCTCGCCGAAGACCTCCTTCGCGCGCACGACGGAGTCGAGCGTGCGGAAGCCCGCGTAGTCACACTGGATCCGCTCCGCCGGCACGCCGAGGCGGACGAGCTCGGTCTTCATCTCGGTGGTCTCGTCGTAGGTGCAATGGTGGTTGTCGCCGCTGACGAGGAGAAAGCGCACCTTGCCTGCGCGAAAAAGTTCCGCCGCAGCCTGCATGCGATAGGTGAAAAACAGATTGCGCTGGCCGTCCGGCAGACGGCCGACGCAGCCGAGCACGAGCCCGACCTTGCGCGCCGGGATGATCTGGACATCCGCATAGGTGCGCCCCGCCGCCGCGCGCCGCACGAGCGCGGCGGAGCCGAGCAGGGCCAGCAGCGCGAGCGCCACCGCCAGCAGCAGCAGCCCGGGCAGCCTCCTGCGCCCGAAAATTTGCGCCCGTTTCACGCGCGTCCCCATGCTCGAAACCACCGGAGGCGTCAAGCCGAAAAGGGCCCGGCCGCTGCACGGCAAGCGCCGGACCGGGCGCGGCGCGGGTTATTTCGCCGGCCTGAGCGTGAGGGAGTGGAGGTTGATCGCCTTCCACTTCGGGTCCTGCGGATGGATCGTCACCGTAAGCTGGCCGGCCGACAGTTCCACCTTGCCCAGCTTGATGGTTTTGTAGTCGTCCCAGCTTTCGGTCTGCGGCGCCTTACCGGTCAACTTCTGGCCGGCGAGTTCCACCACGAACTGATTCTCCTTGCGCAGGGAGGAGGCGCGGGCGGTGACCTCGTACTTGCCCGGGGCCGCGATCAAGACCTTCCACGAAGCCCAGTCGGTGGGGTCATCCCAGTAGCCGAGGTTCGCCACGCTGCCGCCTTGGGCTTTGATGCGCTTGCCGTGGGGCGCGGCGCTGGCCGCGTCGAGCATAAGCGCGCCCTTTTCATCCGCCGTGATGCAGTCGGCGCCCTCGACGTGCGGCACCTGCGGCTCGGACGCGGCGAGGTCGAAGCCGGTGATCTTGAGCGCGTAGGCGTGCTCGCACGGTTTCTGTGCGGGCAGGGTGACGACGAGGCCGGTGGCGTCGCGCGTGAACGCGAGCTTCTCTTTGCAGCCGAGCAATTCCACGCCGGTCACAGCGCCCTTGATGCCGGGCGCGCCAGCCGCGAGGCAGCGGAGGGTGAGCTTGCCGGAGGCCGGCCACGCGAGTGCGACGGCATAGAGCGCGCCACCCTTGATCGTGAAACGAAAATCAGCTGGAGTGTATGGCTTTTTGCGCGTGTCGCTGGCGCCGCCGTGCCGGCCGGCCTCGGCTTTCTCGACGGCGGCGGGGCCTTCGCCAAAAATCTTCCACGGGCGCGTGCCGTAGATGCACTCGCTGTTGACGGCCATCCACGCGGCCATGCCTTCGAGGAACTGCACCTCGTCCTCGTCGAGCGTGCCGTTGCCGCGCACGGGGATGTTGAGCAGGAGGTTGCCGTTCTTGCTGACGATATCGAGCAGCATGTGGACGACCTGCGTGACGGTCTTGTAGCCGTGCTTCTCGAAGATCGGGCGGTTGTAGTGCCAGCCGCCGATGCAGGTGTCGGTCTGCCAGACGAACGGCTCGACGCGCGTGGAGACGCCGCGCTCGATGTCCCAGATCAGGCACTTGCGCTGCTCCTCGTCGAGGCCCTTGGTGTTCATGACGGCATCGTTGCGGCCGTTGTGCCATTTCATGTTGGCGTTATAGAGGTGCGCCGCAATGCTCAGGCCGATCTTCTCGTCCACGGCCTTGAGCGGCAGCACGCCGTCGTCGAAGTAAAGGAGGTCGGGCTTGTAGGAGTCAATGAGGTCAATCGTGCGGTTATAGAATTTCTGGCAATAGGCGGCGGTCGGCGGGTCGCCGGGAATGCGGTCCTTGGCCTTGCGGTCAATCGGATTGGAATTCGGCTTGTGCCGCTGGGCGTAGAGGTCCTGCGGGTCGAGCCCTTCCCACCACTGGCCCTTGCCGTCGGCCTTCGTCAGATTGCCGTCGTAGGGCACGCCGGCCTTCGGGCCGGTCTTGTCGGCGAGTTGGGCCACCTCGTACCACTCCCAGGCGCGGCCGGCGTGGACCGTGACGCCAAAGCGCAGCCCGGCGGCGCGCGTGGCCTTCTCCCACATCCCGACGAGGTCCTTCTTCGGGCCGATCTTCACGGAATTCCACGGTTGATACTTCGAGTCGTAGTTGTCGAAGTTGCAGTGGTGGTTGGCCATCATCACGAAGTATTGCGCGCCGGCTTTCTTGTAGAGCGCGATCAGCTTTTCGGGATCGAACTGGTCGGCCTTCCATGCGTTGCAGACGTCCTTGAACCCGAACACGGACGGATGCCCGTAGTGTTCGACGTGGAATTTGTTCTGGGCGCTGCCCTCGATATACATGCTGCGGGCGTACCAGTCGCCCGCCTCCGGCTGGCACTGCGCGCCCCAGTGCGCCCAGATGCCGAACTTCGCGTCGCGGAACCAGTCCGGATTCTGGTATTGCTTCAGCGACTCCCAGCTCGGCTTGAACGGCCCCTCCGCCACCGGCAGATCGAGCTTCAGCTCGCCCGCGTGCGCCGCGCCGCACGCGACCGCCGCCACCACCAGCGCTGCCCAACGTATTCTTTGCATCGCGCACTCCCTTTCTGGTTCCGCCGCCCCGCTTTTCCGGCGGCGCGCGACTATGCCGCGCCGAAGCCGCGCCGGGGAATGTCAAATCTTGACCAACGCATGTCTATTATTGACGGGCCTTCATGCTGGACCAGCGGGATCCATGGGATGCTTTCGCGGGGCAGGGCCAGGCGACAAAGCAATGCCGGAGGCACTGCTGCCGCAGCACCTCTTTTTCTTACTGCGGGAGCCCGTTCAGCTCCTGTTGCGCCTGCTGCATCGCGTTCGAGACCGCTTCGAGGATGGCGCGGAGGTTGATGCGGCCGACGGCATTTGTGTCGCCGGTGTGGTCCCGCATGCCGAAGGTCGGGCTCAAGTCCAGCCGGCTGGTGCCGAGGTTGATGACCTGCGAGCGTATGCCCTGGCCTTCAGCGACCACCTTTTTCACGAGCGTAGCGGTGACCTGCAGCTCCTTGCCTTTGCGCAGGAGCGACAGCGTGATTTTGTCGCCGGCCTTTTTGCCATGCACCAGCGTGCGCAGTTGCGCCGCGTTGACGAGAAGCTGGTCATCCAGCTTGACGAGAATATCGTTGGCCCACACGCCGGCTTGCGCGGCGGGGCCGTCGCGGGTGACGGTGCTTACCAGCAGGCCGGCGCCCTCCGGCAACGGCAACTGCGCGCGAACAGCCTCGGAGACCTCGTCCGCGACGAGGCCGAGCCACGTCACCGGATGGGTGGAAGCCTGCGCCAAATCCGTGTCAATACCCACGCCCGCCCCACGCGCTGTGCCGGTGAGGGACTGGATGAGCATCTGCGGATCGGGCGCCGCTCCCCCTGCAGCTCCGCCTGTGATGCTGCCGAGGATTTTCATGATGATCTGTGGATCGAGGGCGCCGCCGGAAACGGTCACGCCGCCATCTTGGCCGCCGAGCGCCTTGAGGATGACCTGCGGGTCCAGCGTGCCGCACGCCCCGCTCACCACAATCGCCCCGCTGTTCGTGAGCACACTGGTGGTCACCGTCACGCTGCAGTTGGAGCCCACCTGGACCGTCTTGGTGTGCGCTTGCGCCGCGGCGTTGCCCGCGCCGATGAGCGTGGCGGCTGCAGCGACGATGAGACTGCGCTTGAATATATTTTTCACAATTTCTCCAGCCTGCGACGCGCAGGCGGGCGCCGGCGAGCGGCGCCCCTGCATTAAACGGAAAGGTCCGTGCCCCAGCTCCCGCGATACGGTCGCGAGAGCATCCGGGTGGCGGTGGGATCGTCGGCGATCTGCTCCGTCTCGGGGTTCCAGCGGATCTTGCGCCCGAGGAGCATCGCGATGTTGCCGAGGTGCGCGACGGTGATCGTGCGGTGCGCGACCTCGATCGGCGCGATGGTCTTGGCACGGGTCTTGATGCAGTCGAGGAAGTTGCGGAGATGCCCCTGACGGTTGACGAGGCTCTTGTCCAGGTGCGTTTCCTCGGGGCCGAGCTTCTCGGTCAGCAGCTGCTTCGGGAATGTGACCAGGCCCTTGTCGCGGCTGGCATGAACCCAGCCCTTCTCGCCGATCCAGCGCACGCCGCCCGCGTAGCGCATGCGGTCGCCGATGAACAGCTGCACGCCGTTGGCGTAGGTGCAAATCACATGATGACGCACCGCCACATTCCACAACCCCTCTACGGGAAATTCGCCGACGCCCTCGACCACGCGCGGGCCGGTGTAGTCGCAGTCCATGCCCCAATGCGCGATGTCGATGTCGTGCGCGCCGTTGTCGGTGAGCTGGCCGCCGGAGTAGTCGAGAATCCAGCGGAAATTCCAGTGGCAGCGCTTCTCGGTGTAGGGCGCCCACGGCGCGGGGCCGAGCCACAGCTCGTAGTCGAGGCCCGCAGGCACCGGCATCGCCGGCTGCGGCGCAATGGCCTCACCGGCTGGATTGCCGACCTCGACGCGCAGCAGTTTCCCGATGCGCCCGTTGCGCACCAGCTCGGCGCCGAACCGGAACTGCCAGGTGGACCGCTGCCAGCTGCCGGTCTGCCAGACGCAGCCGGTCTGCCGGACGCAGTCGCTCATCCGCCGGCCGTCGGCCACCGTCAGCGCGAGCGGCTTCTCGCCGTAGATCGCCTTGCCGGCGTGCATGGCCGTCATCGCGATGATGGCGTGCCAGTGGTCGGGCACCGCGATGCAGACCGCGTCCAGGTCGCGCCGCGCGAGCAGCTCGCGGAAATCGTTGTACTGCGCGCAGCCGGTGTCGCCGTAGGTCTGGTTGATGAAATCCACCGCGACCTTGCGCCGCTCCGCATCCACGTCGCACACCGCGACGAGCTGGCAGTCGCCCTCCTGGATGAAGCCCTTGACGTGCCGCAGCCCCATGCTGCCGAGGCCGATGATGGCGAGGCTGATCCGTTTGCTCGGCGCCGGCCGGTCACCCTGCCCGAAAACCACACGCGGCAAAATCGTGGGCATCGCCAGCAAGGTCGCCGACTGCGAAATTCGACTCAACCACGCTCGACGGGTGATGTTGGTGGTGCTCATGCTTTTGCGAGGCAGGTGGAGAGGTGTTTTCGCGCTTGGTTCACTGCGTCGGTGACTTCGCCGGCGGTGGGCAGGATCGGAATGCCGCGCGGGGTGGGATGCATGAAAACCGAGGTCCAGCCGGAGTAGTTGATCTTGCGCAGCGCCCCGAGCAGCGGCGCGAAATCCAGCGCACCGCGGCCGGGCAGCTGTTGCAGCTCCTCGTCTTTCGGTAACTTCTTCATGCAGCCCTTGCCATATTCCCACCCGTAGAACAGCGCGAGTTTCGGGCCGAGGTCCGTGATGAGGCTGGCCAGCAGCTTCGGCTCCTGCGGCAGGTGATAGGGCGCGAGCGCGACACCGAGGTTGTTCGATGGCGAGAGCTCCGCGAACCAGCGGATCGAGTCGGGCGTGGAGAGCATCGTCGAACCGTGGTTTTCGATGCCGAGGACGATGCCGGCTTTGGTCGCCGCCTCGACATGCGGCTTCATCTGCTCGATGAAATCTTTGATCGAGCGCTTGAGTTCATCGCCGGCGAGCTTGCCGTTGCCGCCGCTGCCGACGACGATGAGCTTGGCGCCAAACTGCTTGCCGAATTCCAGCTCCGGCCCCAGCTTGAACGGGCCGAGATCGAAGCGCGTCAGGCAGCCGAGCTTGACGTTATGCTGCTTCAGCAGCGCCGCAAATTTCTCGTTGCCCATCGCGGTGATCTGCTCGCGCTGGTTGCCGTGCTTGAGCGGCCAGATATCGATCGCGTCCGCGCCGCTGCGCGCGACCTCCGGCAGGATCTCCGCCAGCGGCAGCGTGCCGTAGAGGCTCGAAGCAAGCAGATAGCGCAGCTGAAAGCCGTCGGCCGCCCGCGCCAGCCGCGGGTCGAACGCCAGCGCCGCCGCCGTCAAACCGCAACCCTGCAAGAAACGTCGCCGGCTGAAACTCTGCGTGTGCGTTTTCATAATGGCGGGCATCCTACCCGACGCCCGCCCAGCCACAAGAGAATTTCAGGGCCAACATAAGCCTATTGCGCCGGGTCGGTGACCCGGCCTGCGGCAAAAGGACGCGTATTGCTTAGGCTTTTGTAGGCCTCGTGACCTCACGCGGCGTCAGGCCAGCCAGGTGGGCCGCCACGGCTGCTGCACGAACTGCGCGGCCTCCGGCGCGTTGGTGGCGCACAGCTTGACGCCGTCCCAGTCCAGGCTGCGCCCCACACGCAACGCCAGCACGGCGCTCAAGGTGATCTCCGTCAGGTGTCCGCCGAAATCGAAGTCGGACGCAACCTTCGGCCCGCCCTTGCAGGCCAGCACCCAATCCTTCATGTGGCCCTGCGAGCGCGGCAGCGTCTGTGGCATTTGTTTTGTCGCCTCGTGGCCGAGCACGCCGTGGAATTTCGCCTCGCCCTGCAGCTTGATGAGGGCGCCATCGTTCCATGGATTGGTGAAGATCGTGCCGCGGCTGCCGCAGATCAGGCAGCCGTGTTTCGGCTTCGCCTGCTGGAGCGCGGTGATGTCCGCGAGGAGCGCCTCGTCGGGCGTCTCGCCGCCGTTGTACCAGTGGACGATCACCGGCGGCAGCTTGCCGCGCGCGCCAAAGTGCAGATTCACGCGGCAGCGATCCACGCACGACTCGTGGCCGAGCCCCGTCGCCGAGACCAGTTCAATCTGCGTCGGATGGTCCAGCGCCAGCGAGCGCAGCGGCAGGTTGAAAATGTGGCAGCCGAAGTCCGCCAGAATGCCATTGCCGAAGTCGTACCAGTTGCGCCATGTGAACGGATGATATTCGCCGCGCTTGTAGGGCCGGAGCGGGGCAGGGCCGCACCAGAAATCCCAGTTGAAGCCGGCGGGGATCGGGTCCGCGCCCTCCGGCCGGTCGCGCGCCGGGCCGTGATCGGAGAGCCATGCGTGCACGTCGCGCACTTCGCCGATCGCACCGGCCATGATCAGTTCCCATGCGCGGCGAAAGGTTGCGCTCGCGCTGCCCTGGTTGCCCATCTGCGTCACCACGCGCGAGCTGCGCGCCAGCTCGCGCAGCATCCGCGCCTCGCCGAGCGTATGCGTCAGCGGCTTCTCGCAATAGACGTGCTTGCCGGCTTCCATCGCCCGCTGGCACAGCGGCGCGTGCCAGTGGTCCGGCGTCGCGATGATCACCGCGTCGAATGAAGCCGCTGCGTCGAAGAGGCGGCGCTGGTCCGTGAAGATTTTCGCCTTGGCCACCGCCGCGCCGTTGTCCTTTACCGTCTTCGCGAGCTGTGCCTCGTCCACATCGCACAGCGCCACGATGTTCTCGCCGCAACCGATGACCTGCTTCATGTCGCTGATGCCCTGCCCGCCGCAGCCGATGACCGCAACGTTGAGCTTCTCGTTCGCCGCGATGCGCCGCGGCGCGGTGGCGCAACCCGCTAGCGAGAAAGCGCCGGCGGCCAGCGCGGATTTTTTCAGGAAGTCGCGGCGCGACTGCAAAGCGAAGACGTTTTCGGTGTTCATATTTTCTCCAGCAGGCAGTGTACGATATGTTCCCAAGGATTGGCAGCCCAAGGCTGCCTGTCTCGCAAAGCTCGGCTGGAAACCAAAACAACCGATTTTCCCAAGGATTGGAAGATTTCGCGAAAATAATTCCAACCCTTGGAACCATGACGTTGCGCGTTCCTGGTGCGCCACGTCACACCCGCAGGATATTTGCGCGGCTGGCTGGCGTTGCAGGCGCGTTCGTGAGAACGCGGCCCGCCCGAAACACAAAAACGACCCACCACCCCAGGTTGGGCGTCGTTTGGGTGGGCCGCCCTCTTACGGGTGCGGCTACGCAGCCCAATCTGCCTGTCTGTTCACGGCGCGACAGCCGTGAGGTTGACCTGGCGCAGGTTGATCGCCTTCCACTTTGCGCCCTCGGCGGCGCGGACGGCGAGCGTGACGACGCCAGCCTGCTTGATCTCCACCACGCCGGCGGAGCAGCTCTTGACGTCTTCCCAGTTGCCGGTCTTCGCCGGTTTGGCGATGAGTTTTTCGCCGGCGATCTCGACCGCGGCCACAGCGCCATCGTGCGTGGTGGCGATGGAGAGATGGACTTTGAATTTACCGGGCTTGTCGAACTGCACTTTCCACGAGGCCCACTCGGTGGGCTTGTCCCAGAAGCCGATGTTGGTGTGGACACCCTTGGTCTCGGTCTTGATCTGGTCGCCGTGCAATTCGGCGTCGTTGGCGTCGAGCTTGTAGTTGCCCTTGGAATCGGCCTGCACGACCACGGGCTCGAACGGCACGGGCACGGGCTTGAGGTCACTGCCGGTGATCTTGAGGGTGGCGGTGAACTCGCTCACCTTTTCGGCAGGCATCTGGACGACGAGACCGGTGGCGGTCTGCTGCCAGTCGAGCTTGGCGCTGGAACCAAGCAAGGCGATGGAGGTGATCTTGCCCGCCGGTTCGGCAAGCGACTTGACCACGAGCTTGCCATCGACAGGCCAGCCGAGCGCCGTGGCGTAGAGCGTGCCGCCTTTGGTCGTGAAGCGGATGTCCTTGGCCGTGTACTTGAAATCTTCCTTGAAGTTGCCGCCCTTGGTCTTGACCGCACCCTCGCCATAAACGAGCCACGGGCGCGTACCGTAGATGGCCTCGCCGTGGATGTTGATCCATATGGCGAGGTCGGCGAGCTGTTGTTCGACTTCCGGATCGAGCGAGCCATCGGGGCGCTGGACGATGTTCAGCAGCAGGTTGCCGTTCTTGCTGACGATGTCCACAAGCATGTGGATGGTCCAGCTCACCGGTCGGAACTTCCAGTTCTTGTTGTAGTACCAGTCGCCGATCGAGGTATCGGTCTGCCAGGGATAGGGATTAACGCCGGACATGACGCCGCGCTCGAGGTCCTGCACCCAGCGGCCCTCGGACACCTGTTTGCAGTTATAGACCATCTGCGGGTTGCTGTTATAGAGGTGCGCGATCATGCTCAAGCCGACCGTGTGCTCGGGGCCGAACGCCACACCGCCATCGGTATAAAGCAGATCCGGCTTGTAGCCATCCACCAGCTCGCGGATGCGGTCGAACCATTGCTGGTGCCACTTCGGGTTCGTGCTGTACCACTTGGTGTCGTCAGCCGCGGCGGTGAAGTGATAGAGGTCCTGCCACTTCTCGTTCGCGCCGTCATAGGGCACGCCCGCCTTGGGCCCGTCCTTGTCGGCCTTGTGGCTCCACTGGAACCACGTGAAGCTCGCGCCGAGATGCTCGCTGACGCCGAACTTGAGCCCGCTCTTCTGCGCAGCCTTCTGCCAGTCGCCGACGACATCGCGCTTCGGGCCCATGTTGACGGAGTTCCATTTATGGAGCTTGGAGTTCCAGAGATAGAAGTTGTCGTGGTGCGTGCCCATGCTGACGAAATACTTCGCGCCAGCCTTCTTGTAGAGTTCCATCAGGCGTTCAGGATCCCACTTCTCGGCCTTCCACAGCGGGATGATGTCCTTGTAGCCGTGCTCGGAGGGGTGCCCCCAGCGCTCAAGGTGGTCCTGGTACTTCTGCTCGCCCTGCTTATACATCCGCTGCGCGTACCAGTCGCCCATCTCCGGCACCGCCTGCGGGCCCCAGTGAGCCCACATGCCGAACTTGGCATCACGGAACCACTCGGGGCACTGGTAGGCCTTGAGCGACTCCATGTCCGCCTTGAACGGCCCTTGGGCGATCGGCAGGTTCAGCTTGACCGCGTCCTCGGCCCGCGCCGCGTCCAGCGCCACCAGCGCCATCATCGCCAACATCCGCATCGTCTGTTTCATCATCCGGCTCCTTTAACTTTTCCAAGCCTTGGAAAAACTGACCGCCCGCCTTTCCAATCGTTGGAAGATCCGGCGCACCGCGCCGTTCATGACTGCGGACTATGCCTGCGCTGCGCCAGCTTGGGGAATGTCAATTCTTGACCGGCAGATGTCTATTCTTGACCTGCGGCCCGCTTCTGCTTCTCGCGCTTCTGCTGCTTGCGGGCTTTTTTCTCGGGGTCTTTCGCGTCGTTGCCGGGCGTGGTGAGGTTGGTCTTTGGCAGCCACTTGGCCATGGCAGCTTTTTGCTCGGCGTATTCGGGCTGCTTGGCGAGGTTGGTCCACTCCCGCGGATCCATCAGGTTGTGATAGAGCTCCTCATCGCCGTTGGCGTAGCGGATATAGCGCCATTCCTCGTTGCGCACGGCGTGGTTGTTATAGAGCCACGTGGTGATGGCGGGCTTGTCCCACTTCGCCTCGGGATGCTCCAGCAGCGCGCGGATACTTTCGCCTTCAACATGCTTCGGGCGCGGCAGGCCGGCGAGGTCGCAGAGCGTCGGATAGATCTGCATGTAATCCACCGTACGCTGGCAGACGCCGCCGGGCTTGGTCAGGCCGGGGACGATCCACATATACGGAGCGCGCGTCGCCTCCTCCCACAGCGCGAACTTGCGCCAGTGCTGCTTCTCACCGAGGTGCCAGCCGTGATCGCTCCAGAGGCAGATGATCGTGTTGTTCGTGTAGGCGCTCTTGTCGAAGCCCTCGATCAGCCGGCCGATCATCGCATCGCAGAAGGTGATCGTCGCCAGATACTCCTGCACGGCCTCCTTCCAGCGGCCGGACTTGAGGATGGCGGCGTGATCGCCATCGGGCTTGGCCATCGCGACGCCCGCTGGCGGGACGTCGACGAGATCGTCCGGACAAACTTTGGGCAGCTCGATCTTTTCGAGCGGATACAGGGCATAATATTTCTTCGGCACCGACCAGGGCATGTGCGGCTTGTGCATGCCGCACGCGAAGAAGAACGGCTTCTCCTGCGGCTGGCCGAGCTTCTTGAGGATGTAGCTGACGGATTGATAGTCCGCCATGTCCTTGTCGTCGCAGTCGAGCGGGCCGAAGCGGATGCCGCCGACGCCGTCCCAGCCTTCCTTCGCCTGACCCGCGCCTTTGCCCTTCTTGCCGCGCGGCTTGGCGTCGGGATCATCCTCGGCGCCTTCGCCGCCGCCGGTCAGGTAATCGTTCCAGTCGGTGATCCGGTTGAAGCCGCCGGCCCCACCGCCGTGGAAAATCTTGCCGGCGCCGACCACGTAGTAGCCGTTGTTCTTGAAATGCTGCGGCAGCGTCACGGTGTCCGCGGGGACGATCTTGCGCCAGTCGTCGCCGTTGTTATAGACACCGCTCGTGCCCGGCCGCAGACCGGTGAGCAGCGCCGCGCGTGAAGGATTGCAGCACGGCGACGCGCAGAAGCTGCGCGTGAAGGCGACGCCGCGCGCCGCGAGCTTGTCGAGGTTCGGCGTCTTCACCTGCTGGTTGCCGAGGAAGCCGACCCAGTCGCGCAG